>JAYWEV010000001.1:0-2857 GCA_043779145.1 Aestuariivirga sp.
GGCATCGGGAGAGTGCCTGCGAAGTGAGGGAGAGTTATTTTGGGTGAAGATCAAGGGCAGGCTAAATCTGCAACCGTTATAAAGAAATATGCAAATCGTCGCTTATATAATACGGCCACCAGTACTTATGTAACGCTCGATGATTTGGCTTTAATGGTCAAAAGCGGTTCAGATTTCCTAGTCTATGATGCAAAGAGTGGCGAAGACATTACGCGCTCAGTTTTGACGCAGATCATTTTTGAAGAAGAAAACAAGGGTGGTGCACAGACCATGCTCCCGGTTAACTTCTTGCGACAGCTCATCAAAGCTTATGGCGATTCCATGCAGGGTTTGGTTCCGGGCTATCTTGAATTTTCACTTGATAATCTTATGAAAGATCAAGAAAAATACCGCAAGCAGATGATGGATGCTGCAGGTGTTGGCGAAGCATTCAAAGGTATGGAAGATCAAGCTAAAAAAAATATGGCGCTGTTTAATGATGCCATGAAAATGTTTAATCCATTTGCAGCCATGATGAATGGTGGCACTCCAAACACAGCGGGATCACCCCAAGAAGCCAGTAAACCTGCTTCTACGACATCAGCCAGCAGGGATGATCTCGATGCTCTGAAAAATCAACTCGCGGCGATGCAGCAGAAACTCGATAATATTACGCGATAAAATAATGCAACAAATCAGGCCGCGTTTTGACCTTCGATTTTGCCTCGATTGGGGAAATAGTTCCTGAGTTCGGTCAGTGTTTGTCTTAGGGTCAAAATGCTGTCGTCAATTTCTGAAAACTGGAGTTCGGCAATATCCTTTTGAGGAGCTTCAACTCGCATTTCTAATTCCGGATCTTGTTCTTCTGGCCCCAGAGTTTCAGTTGAAATGTCCGTAGTAAGGTCTTTGACCTCAAATTGCTCATTGAACTCGGTTTGGTCGTGTAGATTCAAGGTTATTGGATTATCGTCGATAGTCAGGGCCGCTTCTCGAAGTACTGAGACGATTTCTGGCGTTACTTTGGGACGGGTTTCAGAATTAAGCGAAAAGACCGAGGATTGGTTAGCAGTCCAAGGCAATGTCATACTTGCCTCCCCAATCAAATTGCCTTGAAGATAGTCGACACCCCAACTCCGTAATGCTTCAGCGTCTTCTTCATGTTGAACCCATTCGGCGACAGTTTTGATTTTGAATTTGCCAGCAAGATCAATCAGGCTGCGCACGATATATTCATTTTCGTGACTGTTACACAGGTCTTGGCAGAAATTTCCGTCCAGCTTGATCATGTTTACGGGCAAATCCCGTAGATTGCGGAATGATGTAAAGCCAGCTCCAAAATCATCAATTGCAACACTGCTTCCGAGCTTGCGGAGGCTCTCAACAAATTGCCTTGTCGATCGCACATTACTTAAAGCTACGGTCTCGGTCACTTCAACTGTCAGTCTCTCAGCAACATCCGCGTTTGCGGTCAGAATTTCGAGCAACTGAGAGTGCCATCTCGGATCCATTGCGGTGGTTCCGGAAACATTCATCGAAAGCCTTGAATCAGGGTAAGTGTTCAAAGTCTTCATTATCATTTGCATTACAGTGCGATCTATTAAACGAACCAGCCCCAGATTTTCCGCTATGGGAACCAAATGCGACGCTGCAATCAGTTCGCCGGTGGTGTTATCTGCCATGCGTAAGAGGGCTTCGTGCAACGCAACTTCACCTGATGCTGCGATGACAATCGGTTGAAAGGCAAGTTTAAATCGCTCTTCCTTAAGGCACTGAACTATTTCAGTTGCACACCTTGCATTGAGGGCGCGTTCATTGCTGCGCTTATCAGATGGCTTGAAAACAATATAACCGTCTGAAGGTTGGCGCGTTGCCTCATTGAGAGCTTCTTCAGCTCTTGTTGTTGCCGTGCCGGCGTCGGAAGCATGATCCGGCAGGCAAACTGCGCCAATGGAAAGCATAGCCCATACTGGCCCGTGTTTTGTTTCAATGACACTGTCGCGAACGATTGACATAAATCTTTCTAACGCGATGCGGAGTTCCGCTTGATCGCATTCATTTAGAATAATTCCAAATTTTCCGCCTGAAAATCGTGCGATGCCATCTCCGGCACGCATAACTTGACGCAGTCTGCGGCCGAGGGCAACGATCACTTCATCGGCTACATCAAAGCCATAAGCTTCATTCATGACAGACAAATTTTTAACAGAAGCAATCGCGAAGGCGCAATTACGTTTGTCTTTCATTGCCACAGAAATCGCTTCGCCCAGCGCCTCGGACATGCGACCACGGTTCATCATGCCAGTTAGGGGATCGCAATTTCCGAGAAAATTGAGATGTTGATCGCGGCGGTGACGCTCATCTATGGAGCGGATTGTACCATAGGCTTCAGCTGGGTTGCCATCAGAACCTGCAAACCATCTTCCTTGATCTTCGACCCAAACTGATTTTTCGCTGCCACGGCCCTCACTTCGGAACATATACTCAATGTGATAGGGAACGCCCGCGCCGTCGTCGCGAGACTTTGAGTTCATCACTGTTTCATAGCGCGTGGTAAAGTTGTCTGCGTCCAAAAGGTTTGCAAAAAGTTTGCCTGTTCTCACATCTGAAACAGGACAGCCCAGTATATCCGGTGCATTTTCACTCCAACTAATTTCGTCGGAGACGATCGTCCATTTATAGGCTGCTTCACTGGCAGACTTGATGGCTCGCTGGATATCCTCTGCTGTTGGCTGCTTTGCAGTTTCAGCAACAGGATTTTGATCTGCCTGCGCCAATTGTTCAAATGAAAAAAGCTCGCCTAAAGCTACTGTCAAGAAATGCCTCCTCAAGGTGAGCGGAGGAAGGCCTGTGAGCCTCACCATTTAATACGCCGCACGTC
>JAYWEV010000002.1:0-7581 GCA_043779145.1 Aestuariivirga sp.
TTGGCCTCCTCTAAGTCGCTCGGCATCACACCGCCGCGCCTCCCTCGCACGACAGTTACGCTGCCTTGTTCGACCTCAGGAACATCAGGCCCAAGGATCGTTTCCCATTTGGCAACGAAATCAACTTTTTTGAGCACATTCCCAGTCACGGGGTTTAGCCAACCAGACTCACGCGCAAACGGCAAGGCAATGAGATTGCCATAGCCACCTTCGCTTACGCCATCTTGCTTAGGAAATATCTCAGCTTGCTTTTCCTCAACGCTACTCGCTCCTTCTTTGAGGCCGCAACGTGCCAAAATCTTCTTGAAGAACGCCCTCACAGCTCGAGCCTTTTGGCGGTTGCCAAAGAACACCCAGATATGAATGCCGAAGCCCCCGCCCGAGCGAAACAAGATTGGGCGATAGCCAAACTCTAACAAGATAGTGTAAATCGCGACGGCCAATTCAAGCATCTTATCCGCTGGAAATGTCTTTGCGTGATCATCAAGATCAATAACTGCTGTCTGCGTCTGATCACCAATCAAAGTGTAAACGCCGTAAGCTGCGCTGCCGTTGAGTTGCGCCTTGGCTTGTGCCAAGCCGAACTCGCCGTGAACGGGTCTGTAGCTCCCGTCTGGCTGGCGCTGCGCATAGACATCGCGCCGCACCAGCGTTGCAAAATTCAGTAACAGATTTTCGAGGGACTCAGACATTGGCCCCTCCTACAGTCTGCTCGTCAAGCCACTTCAGCAAGTCAGCAAGACGATAGCGAATGGCGCTGCCTGCCTTGTTGCCAAGCCTGATGTAGCGCGGGCCCATGCGCTCGAACGCCAGCGGCGAAGGGTCGAGCACGAAACGTGAAGCAAATGTGCTGCTTCTTCTGTGGTGAGGGGACGATCTAAATTGTTCTTTGTCGGATAAACAGTTGTGGTGATTGGCATGACCAATTTCCCTGAAAAGGAACTGGCCAAAAATGAGGTTGAATAACAACGCATGAATCCGACCAGCTCGGTTGAGTTGAGCTTGTGAACAGACTCGCTTGTATGTGGGCAAATCGGGGTGCCCCACATGCTTACCAAAGCAGCTATCCGTACTCGAACGACCGAGCTATGCGCGTCATTTAGGTAAAGACCATTAAATCTGCCATCACCCGAGTGACAGAGGTCTTACGTTTATCTTAATCTAAGTGGCCGCCGAATTCAAGGATCAGATTCAAATTCAAGCAGCTTTCTTTGTTTCAACAGCGTTCGAGAGTTCAAGAATTTTCTGCGCAACGCGCTCAACTGGTAAACGCAAGCGGTCAACGGTCACAATTATATATGTGCTCGTCATATCGTCATTAGACCTGTGGTTGAGCATTCTCTTTAATGCGTAAGACGAAATATCTAAACTTTCGGCAATTGAAATGTAGGTTCGCCGCAGGTCGTGCAAAGTAAATTTGACCTCAGATGCACCTACAATGCGCCGCAAAAAACTTTTGGTCTCAACAATATGTCCGGTGGCACCACTGCCAGGAAACACCCATTCACTTTGCCCAGCAATCTCCCGTCGCCGCGAAAGCAATTCAAACAGAAAATTCGAAAGTGGCAAAAGCAGCGGATCACCATTTTTCGTCAACGGGATTTCCAGAGTTCGGGCAGCGAAATCGAGGTACTCCCATTTCAATTTAGCAATTTCATTGCGCCGCATGCCACTGAATAGCGCTACCAAAATAAAATCTTGTGAGTCCTGGCACTCACCCATAATCGCCTGCCACAATACTGGAAGCTGATGCGGGGCAACGTGCGTTTTGCGCCTGCGTTCAGGAGCCCAAGACCGTGTGCGCGATAGAACTGAAACGGGGTTCGCCGGAAACTCATCGTGAACACTACTCACAAAATTATATATTGCCCGGAGGTGCCTAAATGCATTGTTCGCGGTGATAGCCCCATGTTCAGAACTGATTTTTCGAAATTTGGCTAGAACCATTTCACGGGTGATTTCCCGCAGTGGCAGCTTTCGCCAATCTGATAAGTAAAGTCTGAGGGTTCTTGCATAACCTGCTTTGGTAACGGCGACGAGGTTTTGCTTTGCTTCGAAGACAGCCGCAAAGCCTTGCTCAACTGTCATCTCTTTTGCCCGCTTCAGCTTTGCTACTTGCACCGGATTTTCGCCCCGCATTAGTGACGAAAGCCGCTGCATCCCAACACTCCGAGCCTCATCCAATCCCATCAGTGGGTAGCGCCCTAGAGTCTGGCGAATATTCTTTTGGTGCAGACGGGATTCAACAAAGAATGTCTTGGAACTGGCTCCAACACAAACACCAAAGCCTGTGAGTTCGACGTCTCGATAGAAACATTGGCCACTCTCCGTAAGTGGAATCTGTTCAATAATGCGTTTGGTAAGCTTCAGTGTCGGCATGGTTCAAATCTCCCTTTCGACACTCTCAAATAAGGTCATTGCATCGAAAAGAAAGAGTTTTCATCCGTGTACGGACGGCATGAACACACAAAGTCACGGCTGAGCGCAGGTGAGCATTTTGATTTATTGTAGCGTTACGTCACATGAAACTAAGATCGCACAGTCTAAAACAAAACTGGAGATTAAGAATGTTAGTTGAAACGAAAATCGGCCAATATCGATTCTGGAATCGTGAGTGTGCTATGGATTTTTTTGGGCGCGAACTTTTTTCCTTGCCTATTGGTGTTCCATTTGCGGATGCGGACAATCCAGACAAATGCGTTGGACCAGACCGAGATGCAATGCTCAAGCTTTTTGAAAAGCATCCAGATTGGAAGAAACTTTCAAACGGCATGGTTCCCGCACACTTTCAAGTTGCCTACGACTCCAACAACGGTGACCGCGCTTACATTGCAGTTTTCAGACGCGGCTCAAATGCAATGTTCAGCTATGTTCCATGCTTTCAGAAAAAAGAAGAAGCGGTGGACTGGGATGACTTGTATGAATCTTAATTCCTAAAATCACTTTGATTGTAACAAGTGGTGCTGTGTCAAATAGAATTTGGCCAGCCCGTCCTCTTACAGCAATTTGCGAAAGACCATTGATTGCTCACATGTACTCAACTCACATTGCGCGTACTGGATATGCAGAGTTGAACAATTTGGGTCTTTGAGGTGACGCATCCAATCCAGTTGGACTGCGGCTGTTATACAATAAGCATTTAGGTTATCTATTCGGGTTCTTTAGATAGCAACGCGGCTGGCGTGGTCCTTAAGACCTCCGCCAGTCGTGCCAAAACTTTGATCGAAGGGTTGCGTAGGCCACGCTCGACGCCTGAGACGTAGGTACGGTCAATTTTGGCCTCGTAAGCAAGCCGCTCTTGGTTGTACCCAACCGCTAGCCTAGCCACTTTCACATTCCTCCCAGCGATCCTGCAAATGTCTTCCATGCGGGCAAATGCGCCCGAGTGTTGACTATCGTCCACGGACTATAGTCAACAAATCTCTTTCGATTTTACTCTGTAGACTATATTCATCAAGCTAAGGTGGGAGGCTTGGCATGGATTGGCGCAACATAATTTGGTGGGTATTGATAGTTATTTGTACTGCCCCGATTTGGGGAACGCTTATCTGGTTCCTTAATGAACTACACATTCGGCCCCTGTTGATAGCCAAGTCTGAAATTGAGCGTTTGGCCGATGAACTGCGGCGAAGTCATCCAGCCGATCCGGCGGAAGCGGCATTCACCGAGGAACAGAACGCATGGCACCGGTCAGAAACTTATGAACAAGGAAAATGGCGACGCGTCAGAAGGCAACTACGCAGAAGCCAAAAACAGTCATAAATATCATATGAGCGCGTCTCTAATTTTATATTGACATTGAATTTGAAGAATGTCAGTATGAGGAATGCTCGAACTTGAAAAAATAGCAAGTGTTTTATCTGGTATCGCAGTCCGCGAAACCAAGAACGGTCCTGCGCGCTATATGCGGCTGTCCGATCTCACTGAACTTAAAGCTGGCCGGACGCCCACATTAGTCCGGGGTGAAGCGCCTGACGTGGCGCGGGCTTTAACGATGGAGGAAGGCGACCTGATTATCGGTGCGCGCGGAGCTGCCACAGATGTTTGCATCGCGAGTGATGCGGTGTCCGGCGCTTTCATTTCTCTGGACCTGTATCTGGTTCGCCCAAACCGGACAGTTGTAAACCCTCAATATCTTGCAGCGTTTTTGGAGCTTCCTTCGACACAAGCTTTGCTCAACGTTGGCAAGCAAGGAAGCGGGCTGGCTCGTTTGCCAAAAGATGTTTTGGAAAAAATGCAAATCCCTATCCCGCCAATGGAAGGGCAACGGCTTATCGCCGGATTGGCCCATTCTTTCGAGGAAGAGGGAAAGCTGCTTAAGAAGCTAACTGACCTCAACTCAATGCTTGGCCGCGAGACCATCGCGCGCGCAATCAACGCGGCGGAGACGCGCCTCAATTCTATAAGGAGTTCCCAATGACAGCACTTCGTCAAGACGACATTCTTTCAGCGGTATGGCGAGCCTGCGACACGTTTCGCGGCGCAGTCGATGCCACACAATACAAGGACTACGTGCTGACGGCCCTGTTCTTGAAATACATCAGCGACGTGCGCCGCAAGCACGTTGAAGAGTTTCGGCAGGAATATGCTGGCGATGAACTTCGCATTCAAAGGCGTCTTGATCGCGAGCGCTTCAAGATTCCAATGGTGCCGCCAAACATGAAGGATGGCAAAGTCATTGAGGACGGCTTTCTGGCAGACTTCTACAGCCTCCACGAACGGCGCACCCGCGACAATATCGGGGAACTAATCAACATCGTTCTTGACGCCATTGAAAAAGCCAACGAAGGCAAGCTCGGCGGCCTATTCCGCGCCATCGACTTTAACTCCGAAACCAATCTCGGCCAGACCAAGGACCGTAATCGCAGACTCAAAACTTTGCTTGAGGATTTTGGCAAGCCCGGACTCGATCTATCAGATACATCCGAAGATATTTTGGGCGATGCCTATATTTTCCTCATTGAGCGTTTCGCCTCCGACGCCGGAAAGAAAGCAGGCGAATTCTTCACGCCACGCAAAGTCTCCGAAGTTGTGGCAAAGCTTGCGCATCCTAAATCAGGCGACCGTATTTGTGATCCTGCTTGCGGGTCCGGCTCCTTGCTTTTGCGCGCTGGCGAAGAAGTCAGTGATGGTAACTTCCAGCTCTTTGGTCAAGAATCCAATGGCCAGACGCGCTCACTCGCACGGCTCAATATGCTTCTGCATAAGCAGGATGGTGCGCGCATTGATTGGTGCGACACGCTGAATTCTCCGACACTCATTGAAAGCGATCATTTGATGCGCTTTGATGTGGTTGTCGCCAATCCGCCTTTCAGCCTAGACAAATGGTGGGGCAATAACGACGCCAACGATAAGCCCCTGCCCGACCCTTACCAGCGGTTCACGCCGCACATGCCGCCCAAGAGCCGGGGAGACTACGCATTCATTTTGCACATGCTGTCAGTCACGCGACCAACCACTGGGCGCATGGCGGTGGTGGCTCCCCATGGCGTTCTGTTTCGCTCCGGTGCTGAAGGAAAAATCCGCGAGAAAATGATACGCGATAACATGCTGGATGCTGTTGTGGGTCTCCCAGCTCAGCTCTTTCCGACAACTGGAATTCCTGTCTGCATCATGGTGTTTGACAAGGCGCGTGAGGCAGGCGGATTGCGCTCCCACGAACGCGATATTCTTTTCATCGATGCAAGCCGTGATTTCGAGTCCGGCAAGAAGCAAAACCGACTGCGCGACGAGGACGTGAACAAGATTACCGAAACATATCGAACAAGGAGCGTAAGTGAGCGCTATTCCCACAAGGCCACTTTTGAGGAAATCGAGGCCAATGGCTTCAACCTCAATATTCCCCGCTATGTCGATACCTTTGAGCCGGAACCGGAAGTTGACCTTCAAGCGGTGCAGAATGAAATCCGCGACCTCGAAAACCAGCTCGCCCAAACACGGGAAAAGATGAACTTCTATCTCAAGGAGCTGGGAATCAATGTCTGAGGAAGAAGATAATGGCGAACTGATCCTCTACCGCACTGATGATGGTACAACCGAGGTTCAGCTCAGGGCAATCGCGGGGCGCATTTGGTTGTCACAGGCTGAAATTGCTGAGCTTTTTGGCACCACGCGGGCCAACATCACAATCCAGCTCGGAACGATTTTTGAGAGCGGCGAACTTGATGAAACGGCAGTATGTAAACAGCATTTACTAACTGCCGCAGATGGCAAGAAATACAATACCAAACTCTATGCCCTCGAAGCCATTCTGGCCATCGGCTACCGTGTCCGCTCTCAGCGGGGAACCCAATTCCGGCAATGGGCCACGGCTCGGTTGAAGGAATATCTGGTCAAAGGCTTCGTACTGGATGAAAAACGCCTGAAAGAGCCCGGACCGTTCGATTATTTCGACGAACTGCTTGCCAAAATCAGGGACATAAGGGCATCCGAAAAGCGCTTCTACCAAAAGGTTCGAGATCTTTATTCCACGGCAACAGATTACGATCCAGCAACCGACCGTGCGAAGACCTTTTTCGCTACCGTACAAAATAAGCTGCTCTATGCCGTCACCCAGCATACGGCTGCGGAACTGATCGTGGCGCGGGCCAGTGACAGCGCACCCAATATGGGCCTTACCAGTTTCAAGGCATCGCGCGTTCGCAAGGGTGACGTGACGACGGCTAAGAATTATCTGGGCCAACTTGAACTTGATGAATTAAACAGGTTGGTATCGCTCTTTATCGACACGGCAGAACTCCGGGCGAAAAACCGCAAGTCCATGACCATGACTGAATGGGAAGGCGAAATTGATCGTCTCCTCACTTTCACGGAAAAGCCTGTTCTGCGCCATGCCGGCAGTATGAGCCACGCCTCCATGGAAACAATTGCCCATCAGCGTTTTGAAACCTTCGACGTAGCGCGGCGCGCTGCTGAACTGGAAAAGTCTGAAATCGAACATGAGGAAGAACTGACGAAAATCGTCGATGAAGCCGCACGGGCAAAGGGAAAGAAACCTTGAACGAAACCTCCCACTTGGGCGATTTTTTCAGCAACAGACAAGAATCCGGCTTGGCTGATTTGCCTGTTATGTCTGTGACGATGAACGATAGCCTCGTACTTCGCGATGATTTGGATCGTCGAATGGAATCAGCGCTTACGCCGGATCAACACCTGCTCGTCAAGCGAGGCGACATCGCATACAACATGATGCGAATGTGGCAGGGCGCGTGCGGTCTGGCCTTGGCGGATGGTGTAGTGAGTCCCGCCTATGTAGTATTAGCGCCAAAACCTACCATCGATAGTCGCTTTGCTTTTCATTGGTTCAAATCGGCTCGTATGATCTATCTCTTCTGGGCTTACTCCCATGGTCTAACTGAGGATCGCCTCAGGTTATATTTTGATGCATTTGCAGAAATTCCGGTATCACCGCCCTCCATTGAACGGCAACGTAGCATCGCCTCGATACTCGATTCGTGGGATGAAGCAATCGACCAAACGGAACACCTAATCGGCGCCAAACGACTGCTTCATCAAAATCACATTTCCAAATTAATCCCAAAGAATGTTGACGGAAAATCAAACCATTGGAACATGAGAGAG
>JAYWEV010000003.1:0-2855 GCA_043779145.1 Aestuariivirga sp.
GGTGGCCCATCTCGTTCGCGTGGTCGAATAAGTTTAAGGAATTCTGATTATGAAATTGAATGAGATTGCAGATAATGCAGGCGCCAAGAAAGATCGCAAACGCATCGGTCGTGGCCTAGGTTCAGGCAAAGGCAAAACCGGCGGACGCGGCGGTAAAGGCCAAACTGCTCGTAAGGGCGGTGCTAAGGCCGGCTTCGAAGGCGGTCAAATGCCGATCTATCGTCGTTTGCCAAAGCGCGGTTTTAACAAGCCAAATGAAGTGCCTTACAATGAAATCAATTTGGCCCGCGTTGCGGTTGCCATTGAAGCCAAGAAGCTTGATGTGAAGGCCCCAGTTACGGGTGCAACACTTCTGGCCGCCGGTGTGATCACCAAGTTGGAATCAGGCGGCGTTCGTTTGATCGGCACAGCTGACATTAAAGCCAAGGTTGCTTTCGAAGTTTATTATGCTTCAAAGGGTGCAACTGCTGCTGTTGAAAAAGCAGGCGGCAGCGTGAAGGTTTCGCGCGTTGATAAGCCCAAGGCCGAAGAAAAAGCCAAAGGTTGATGGTTTAGAAGTCACTCCCCATATGGTGGGGTGACAATGAACTTAAAGGTGAAAAATGGCTTCAGCAGCTGAACAACTCGCGGCAAATATTAATTTCAGTTCGTTGACCAAATCAGAAGATTTGAAGAAGCGCCTGTGGTTTACCCTTGGCGCTTTAATCATATACCGTCTCGGTTCTTACATTCCAATTCCTGGTATTGATACCACTGAAGTGGCAAAGTTTGCCGCGCAAAATGCTTCTGGCATTTTGGGCTGGGTGAACGGTTTGGCTGGTGGTGCGCTTGGTCGTTTGGCCATTTTCGCCCTCAATATCATGCCCTATATTTCGGCCTCGATCATTATGCAGTTGATGACCACTGTGTCTCCGCATCTTGAATCTTTGAAGAAAGAAGGCGAGTCGGGCCGCAAAAAAATCAATCAATATACGCGCTATGGCACGGTGCTTCTTGCAGCACTCCAAGCTTACGGCATTGCTATTGGGCTTGAAGGGCGAGGGGGGCTGGTAATCAACCCCGGGCCGTTCTTCATCGCAACTACGGTAATCACGCTGACAGGCGGCACCGTGTTCTTGATGTGGCTGGGTGAGCAAATCACAGCGCGCGGCATTGGTAACGGCACATCACTGATCATTTTCTCTGGCATCGTCGCCAATCTTCCTTCCGCAGTCGCGGGCATGTTGGAACTCGGCCGCAAAGGCTTGATGTCTCCGTTCCTGATCATGGCGATCTTGATTATGGCGATTGCTGTTGTGGCGTTCATTGTTTATTTCGAGCGCGCGCAGAGGCGTCTGCTTATTCAATATCCTAAACGACAAGTGGGCATGCGCGTTACACAAGCTGAAAGCTCGCATCTTCCACTGAAGCTCAATACTTCAGGTGTTATCCCGCCGATCTTCGCTTCGTCTTTGTTGTTGTTGCCTTTGACAGTTGCAAATTTCTCAGCTGGTAAAGGTCCAGATTGGCTGAACCAAACCACAGCATTGCTCGGCCATGGTAAGCCATTGTTCTTGATTATGTATGCAGCATTGATCGTGTTCTTCTGCTTCTTCTACACCTCGATCATGTTCAACACGAAAGAGACTGCAGATAATCTGAAAAAATCTGGTGGCTTTATACTTGGCATTCGCCCTGGCGATCAAACTGCTGAATATCTTGACCGGATTCTCACACGCATCACTGTTCTCGGTGCTATTTATCTCGTGATCATTTGCTTGATCCCTGAATTGCTCGTGGCTTACTCTGGTATTCCCTTCTACTTCGGCGGCACGTCATTGCTCATCGTGGTCAGCGTTACACTTGATACAGTTTCGCAAATCCAAGGTCATTTGCTGTCGCAGCAATATGAAAAGTTGATGAAGAAAGCGAATTTGCGCGGCGGGCGCAAATGAACTTAATTCTGCTCGGACCCCCAGGTGCTGGAAAAGGCACACAGGCTAAAATTTTAGAACAGGCCCACGGGTTCAAGCAGCTTTCGACAGGTGATATGCTCCGGGCAGCGCGTGCTGCTGAAACTGAAATCGGCGTCAAAGCTGGTGTGATTATGGATCGCGGGGATCTGGTTCCCGACGACGTCATGATCCCGGTGATTGCTGAGCGCCTTGAGAAGCCAGACGTTTTAAAAGGCGTGGTGTTCGACGGTTTTCCGCGCACCACAGCTCAAGCCGAAGCTTTAGACAAGTTATTGTCGAGCCGCGGCCAAAAGCTGGATGCCGTGATTGAAATGCAAGTGGACGATGAAGCGCTGGTTAAGCGCATCGCTGGCCGCTACACCTGCGCCAAATGTGGGGCAGGGTATCATGATGAATTTGCCAAACCCAAGAAGGCTGGCATATGTGACAAGTGTGGTGGGATCGAATTTACCCGTCGCGCAGACGATAATGAGAAGACGGTTCGTGACCGGCTTCAGGTTTATAATAAGCAGACTGCCCCTCTGGTAGAATACTACTCCAAAATGGGTAATTTGCATGTGATCGACGGCATGGCCGACATCGCGGTGGTAACCCATGCGATGGAAGCTGTGTTGGCCCAAGTTAGGGCTTAAAATTGCTTGTTCTTCGGGTTGACGCGTAAGCGATTCCACTCTATGGACACGACAATTCTAAGTCGGACTTGAAGGCTGGTGTGGGGAAGGGTGCTTCTCTGTGCGCGGCCTTATGCCTTTCAAAAGGCAAAAGTGACGACGAAACAATTTGAGACAGGGACGCAAGTTTCTGAAATTATTAGGAGATTACCTGTGGCCCGTATTGCTGGTGTCAATATTCCAACTGGAAAGCGCGTCGAAATCGCGCTGCGTTATATCAATGGCATTG
>JAYWEV010000004.1:0-19769 GCA_043779145.1 Aestuariivirga sp.
AAAGCAGACGTCACGCGCTCATCCAGCAAGTCGACGTAATATTCGGAAACATCCTTGCCGAGCACGAGGCCTTTATAGACAACAGTGCGGCAGGAAACCGATACTGGATAATAAGTCCGCGCCTTGGTGCCCAACACTTCCATCACACGGTTGGAAACAACTTTGCGACAGACGAAAAGTTTGCGCTCAAAATGCGCTTCATCGCGAATGGTAGGGCCTTTTCCGAGGAACACTTGGCGGTGCATTGGCTCGGTGTCCTTCACCGAATAGCCCAGCACGTTTGAATTGACCGGCACATCGCGCCAGCCCAAAACCTTTAAGCCTTCTTCGCGCGCCGTTTCCCACCAGATACGTTCAATATCTTGGCGGTAAAGTGGCTCGCGTGGCATGAACAGGAAACCCACGCCATATTGACCGGATGCGGGCAGTTCGAACCCCAAACGCTTGGCATCGGCAGCGAAATAATCATGCGGAATTTGGATAAGAATGCCGGCGCCATCGCCAGCCTTTGGGTCAGCGCCGACAGCCCCCCGGTGCTCCAAGTTTTTAAGGATCAGCAGACCCTTGGACACAATGTCATGGCTCTTTTTGTTGTTGATGTTGGCATAGAGGCCAATGCCACAAGCATCATGCTCATTGCGCGGATCATAAAGCCCATGGGCCGGCTTCATGCCTTCAGGCAGAAATGCGGGTGCGTTCACGATCTTTGACTCCTCAAATAGGACAGCTATGCTGACTTATCATTTATGCCACCAGAGACGCTGTGGCGCAAGTAAAGAATCATTTTGGATCGAAAATCGAAATATTATTGCGCGAGCAACCGTGCGCATTTCTGGTTATTGCTTGCGTAATTATAAAAATATAAGTATAAATAATTATGGATGATGCAGATTTTGAATGGGACGAGGCTAAAAATCTCTCAAACCAGAAAAAGCACGGCATCAGTTTTGAAGTTGCGGCCAGAGTTTTTAGCGATCCGCTCATGCTGTTGGTTCCGAATGGATATGAAAACGGCGAAGAACGATGGCGAGCCTATGGGCAAATTGGTGGCGTGGCCATTATCATGACAGCCCATACTTACCGATCTGAAAGCGGCCATGAAAAAATCCGCATCATCTCAGCGCGATTGGCGACAAGACATGAAAGGCAAAGCTATGAAAGAGAAAATAGTTAGCGTGAGGTTGGCAGATTTGCCCCCTCTCACGAAAGCAGATCACGACAGACTTGCGAAATTAGCATCTCGCCCTGACAATGAGATTAACTTGAGCGATATGCCCGAACTCACAGATGATGAGTGGAAAACAGCTGTGAGAGGGAGACACTACCGGCCCGTTAAAATGCAAATCACGGCCAGCCTCGACAAAGATGTGCTGGCTTGGCTGAAAGCCGATGGTCGTGGATATCAAACGCGAATGAACGCAATCCTCCGGCGCGAAATGTTACAGTCGCGGTTGTCAGGGTCGAGGAAATAAGTTGGTTTGAAGCTGCGAGCTTTTCGCACCCCTAAATCAATTTGCCTTGCTTCGTCGTGTCTTCTTTGGCAGCTTTTTTGAAGCCTTCGCTATGACCAAACGGAATCTGAGGACGTTTGCCTGCGAAAAGTTCGGCCACGGTAATGATTTGCAGCTTCGGAAATTTGCCGTGTGCGGTTTCATAGAGGCCAGCGGCGGCGGCTTCGGCTATCATCGGTTTGGTGGGTTCGACAAGGGAGAGGAAAATGCCCATGGGAGCCTTTTCGCGGTCGAGCACACCTTTCAAATCGCGGATCATCGGAACTGAAACCGAGTCACCACCTTTGACCGAGACAATGGCGCGTTCCGTCACCTTGCCATCGGGCTTGAAATAGATCAGGCCATCAATGCCGCCGTCGGCACCTTTTTTCTTGCCCGCAAAGGGCACGGCATCCACCAGTGAAACCGCCCACCACTGGAATTGATATTTATCACGCAACGCCAAATCCCGCGCTCCGGCTTCATCCTTCGGCGTGCCATGCACTTCCATCGCTATGCCGGGGAAAGCATCTTTCAAACGCTTCTCAATCAGCGAAATTGCGAGATGTGTTACATCGATACCAATCCATTGCCGCCCCAATTTCTGCGCCGCATGAACCGTGGTGCCACAACCACAGAACGGATCCAACACCACATCACCTTCATTGGATGACCCAGACAAAATTCGCTCAAGCAGAGCCACAGGTTTTTGCGTTGGATAGCCTAAGCGTTCGTCCCCCGTGGCAATTTCAATGTCGTTCCAAAAATCACCAACGGGGATACCTTCCTGCTCATCTAAGTATCGCTTGAACCGGGGAATCCCTTGGCCACCTCTCGGCACAACTATCTGACCATTGCTTTCAGCTGCATTCATGCGTTCCTTTGTCCAGCGCCAAACTTTTGTAACACCTTTGAATTCATAAGTAAGATTGGGTCGATTGGAATTTGGGTTGAGCAGCGATGTGAGTTGGTAACGCCTTCCG
This sequence comes from Aestuariivirga sp., assembly GCA_043779145.1. GTDB lineage: Bacteria > Pseudomonadota > Alphaproteobacteria > Rhizobiales > Aestuariivirgaceae > Aestuariivirga. The sequence goes on from JAYWEV010000004.1 coordinate 2,474, forward strand.
CTTTCATCAGTCAGGTTATATTGCTGTGCTGCCCGGTCCGCATCATGGGGAGCATAAACTGGATTCCAAATTGCGTTTTCTTGGGACTTTGTAAAACAGAAAATAACATCATGGCTCGTGGCAAATCTAGTGAATGCATGCCCTTTGGGGTGGCTACGTCACCAAACAATCTCATTTCTGAAATTCGTAGTCCCAAACACCGCATCCAACAAAATCTTCAAATAATGGCTGGCCGTCGGGTCGCAATGCAAGTACAGCGATCCGGTTTTCTTCAACACTCTATGGAGTTCAATCAGCCGCACCGCCATCATGGCCAGATAAGCCATCATATCATTCTGGCCCAGAAAGCTGCGCATGGCGAGGAGCATATCAGCAGCGTTGGAATTGCCCGATTGCATCACCTCATCAAAGGAAAGCTCGGCCACATCATTCCAGTGCCAGGTGTCTTCAAAGGCTTCGATCTGGGCTGGGCTTGGCTTTGCTCGCCGCCCGGGGCCTTGAACAAAACATTGTAATTGGCGTTCGAGTTGAACGGCGGATCAAGATAAACCAGATCAACGCTTTCATCTTTGATATGTTCTCGCAGCACATTCAAATTATCGCCGTAGTAAAGCGCATTGACCATCTCAATCCCCGAATCCCTGAAACGCACAAAATAGAGCTTCCGTTGGAAACTACAAATTGTTCTAATTTTGTTCCAATTGTAAGTCAAGTATCGCTTCTTAATTGGCGTGGTTTGCTCTTCTAATTCAGATATCAGTCCCCAAATAAAGCTTCCAACAGGAGCATAACATGAAAATCAACATCATTACCGGTGGCAGCCGTGGGCTTGGCCGGTTCATGGCGTTGCATTTGGCCGATAAAGGCCAGGACTCGATTATTACTTATCATACGAAGAAGGCAGATGCTGAAGCCGTGATCAAAGAGATTGAAGCCAAAGGTCAAAAAGCTGTGGCGTTGCAATTGGATGTTTCAAAGGCGGAAACCTTCGATGGTTTTGTAACTGAAGTCAAAAAGGCGCTGAGCTCCAGATGGAAGCGTGAAAATTTCGATCACCTCGTCAACAATGCCGGAACCGGCATTGGCGCTACCATCGAACAAACCACTGAAGCGCAGTTTGATGAGATGATGAATATTCATGTGAAGGCACCTTACTTCCTCACGCAAAAGCTGTTGCCGCTGATGGTCGATGGTCGATGGTCGATGGTCGGCGGATCAGCAACGTGTCTTCAGGCCTCGCGCGCTTCTCGTTCCCGAGCCGTGCACCTTACGTCATCATGAAAGGGGCGATTGACGTGTTCACTCGTTATCTGGCCAAAGAGCTGGGCCCGCGCGGTATCACAGCAAACACCTTGGCACCCGGTGCTATCGCCATTGATTTCGGTGGCGGACACCCGCGGGACAATCCTCAGGCTCAAGCCATGCTTTCAGGTCTGACAGCATTAGGACGCGTAGGCTTGCCAGATGATATTGGTGCATTGGCTGCGGCCATGCTGACTGATGATTTTTGCTGGGTGTATGGCCAGCGGATTGAAGCCTCTGGTGGATTTATATTGTAAATTTATGCAGGCTAGCAGAACTGCTGGCCTAAAGCCCTTTGAAAACTATCAAGCAGCCAATGGCGATAACGAAACAGGCGAAGATGCTATTGAGCAGCCCTTTTTGGCTTACAAGGCGGCTTTGTAACAACGTTCCAACAATGCCACCCGCTATGCCCCCAGCGACGAAGTTCGTTGCAATGTTCCACTCCACGAATCCAGACCACGCATAGTTTGCGGATGTGGCCGCGCCGAATATGGTGATGGCCACCAATGATGTGGCGATGGCATTAGCAATGGGCATGCCTGTGGCCAGCATCAAGCCAGGTACAATTAAAAATCCGCCACCAATACCAAAGAAGCCAGAGAGCGCACCAACCGCAAGGCCAACACTTAACAGCCATGGCAACATATGGCTTGCGGTTTTGAAAGTGAGCTTCACATCGGGATCACCTTCTGAATCGCGGCGCAGCAGCATCACCATGCCCACGACAACCATTAGAATTCCGAATGCAACAAGCAGATGTTGGCCGTCAATTCTTAAGGCAAAAGACGAGCCAGCAAAATTGCCTATCAAACCTGCAGCAGAAAAGACCAAAACACATGGCCACTTCACGAGGCCTTGGCGCACCTTGGTGAGCAGATTGGCAAATGCGCTGACGGCCACCGCCACGGCGCTTGTGCCAATCGCCGCATGTGCAGAAGGGATGCCCACAATATAAAGCAGCAACGGCACGGCGATGATTGAGCCGCCACCGCCCACTATGCCTAAGATCAATCCGACAACGCTGCCAGATAGAATAGCTGTAAGATTAATCATCAAACCACAGTTCTATTCCAAGGCATCATTTTTAGAACACGGGCCATCGCACAGGTGCCGGAAATGCCAGAGAACATGAGGCCGGCACCCACTGCGCCAGACAGGGCATAGAATGCAGGGTTGAACAGATAGCCAAGTGCAGCGCCAAGGACCACAAAACTTCCGGCTACGATTTGAACCTGTCGCATCATTTCAATCGGGGCGCCTGCTTGCTTGTTTACGGCCATGCCAGCCTTCTTCCAGTTCTCAATTCCGCCTTCTAAAATGAACGCTTCTGTCTGGGCCGCCTTAATCAGCAGCGGCGCATTCATCTTGGTGCGATTGCCACTTCTGCAATAATAGACGATGGCATACTGGCCCTCACCAACTTGGGTATCGCAGAGTTTTGAAATAGGCACATTTTTCCCGTTTGGAATGTGTTCGCGGCCATGTTCATCGGCATCCCGAATATCGATCAGAAGTGCCCCTTTCTCGAGCAGCAGCTTTGCATCTTGTGGCGAAATGACGGGTAGGGTCATGCTGAGTTTCCTTTTAGCAAAAAATCGACTGAAGGGTTTTGATGATACGGATCACATTGGGATCAGACACGCGGTAAAACAGAGTTTGGCCATCGCGCCGAAAATCTACTATTTCTTCTTCGCGCATACGCGCTAAATGCTGTGACAAAGCGGATTGGCTGAGGCCCACTGCTTCCGCCATTGGAATGACACTCATTTCGCCTAATTCCATCAGCTTGCAAAGGATCATCAATCGCTTTTCATTGCCGAGCAATTTCATGATGCGCGCTGCTTGAGAGGCCTGAACCTCAAAATCGGCGAGTGACAATTTAAGTTTAGACAACTTTTGAATTCCATAAATTAGTGTTTGCTAAATTAGATAATTCTAACATATAGTCAAGTCAATTCTGTAGTGGAGAGTATTATGGCTGGTCTACCCTTGATTCATTCCTTCTTCGACGAGCCCACCAACACGGTGAGTTATCTGGTGGCTGATCCTATCACAAAGCAGGCCGTGGTGATCGATCCTGTGCTTAACTATGATCATAAATCGGGCGAGGCATCGGTTGCTTCGGCCGATGCGATTTTGCGTAGGGCTGCAGAAGATAAACTCCATATTGTGATGGTTCTCGAGACCCATGTGCATGCCGACCATCTTTCGGGTGCGCCCTATATCAAATTGAAAACGGGTGCGAAGGTCGCCATTGGTGAGCACATCAAAGAGGTTCAACAAATCTTCCGGCCGATTTTTAATGCGGTGGATGTTTCGGGCGAGGGCAGTGAGTTTGATATTCTGCTCAAAGATGGTGATCATTTCAAGATCGGCAATCTTGATGTTGAAGTGATTGCTACGCCCGGCCACACGCCCGCTTGTATATCTTACAAAATCGGCGATGTTGTGTTTGTCGGTGATACATTATTCATGCCTGACTACGGCACTGCACGAGCGGACTTTCCGGGTGGTGACGCACGGCAGCTCTATCGCTCTATTCACCGCCTGCTGTCTTTGCCGCCTGAAACACGCCTTTTCATGTGTCACGATTATTTGCCGAAAAGTGGTCGTGATAAGTTTGTGTGGGAAAGCACGGTGGCTGAAGAACGCGCAGCCAATGTGCATGTGCATGAGGGCATTGCAGAAGACGACTATGTGGCCATGCGTCAGGCGCGGGATAAAACACTTTCGGCACCAACATTATTGTTGCCCTCAATCCAGGTTAACATGCGTGCTGGAAAGCTGCCGCCAGCCGATAGTAATGGCGTGCAATACATTAAAGTGCCCGTTAAATTAATGCCTAGCGCGGCGTGACATAATTTCAGCGGACAAATTTGGCGTTTCACGCTAAGAAAATTTCCAACACTGGAGACCTTTATGAATTTTGCATCTGATAATGTTTATGGCGTTGACCCGCGCATCATGCAGGCCATGGTGGATGCGAACCAAGGTACGGATGTTTCCTATTGTCATGATGATGGTGCAAAAGCGGCCGAAGCTCGGCTCAGCCAAATTTTTGAAAAAGAAGTGAAGGCTTTTTTAGTCGTGAATGGGACGGGCGCGAACAGCTTGGCGCTTTCGGCCATGTGCCCGCCATTTGGTGGCGTTATCTGCCACGAGAGCGCCCATATAAACACCGATGAATGTAACGCGCCTGAACTTTTCACGGGTGGTGCCAAGCTGATTACACTACCCAGTGAAAACGCAAAGATCACTCCGCAAGCCGTTACAGAAAAACTCAAACAGTTCGTGCATGGTGAACATGGTGCCAAACTATCAGCAGTGTCGATTACCAATGCGACCGAACTTGGCACTGTTTACACGCCTGCAGAAATCAAAGCACTGGCTGACGCGACTAAGCCACAAGGAATGAAGATGCATATGGACGGCGCGCGCTTTGCGAATGCGCTGGTTGGCCTTGGCTGTACGCCAGCCGAAATGACATGGAAGGCTGGCATTGATGTGTTGTCGTTCGGAGGCACCAAGAATGGCGGCATGATGCTTGAGGCGGTGGTGTTTTTTGATACCTCGCTGGCCGAAGATTTTTTGTATCGACGTAAGCGTGCAGGGCAGTTGATTTCCAAGAGCCGTTATATTTCAGCGCAAATGAATGCTTATTTGCGTGATGATGTTTGGCTGGCCAATGCACGCCGATCAAATGGATTGGCGCAAACTTTGGCTGACGGACTGCAACAATCAAACCGCATTCGTTTGTCAAACCCGGTTCAGGCCAATGAAGTGTTTGCTTACATGCCGCGCACCACCTTTGATAGGGTGCAAGAAAAAGGTGCTCATTTCTATGAATGGCCAATGGCGGGCACCACAGATGATGAAGTGCATTGCCGATTTGTATTGTCATTTGCCACGCCGGAAAAGAGCGTTGCGGATTTTCTGATCTTGGTGAAAGCGGCGCGTTGAAATTATATGGATTGAAATTTGCGCGTGGTTTCAAAGAAAGGCATTTGGAAAAGACTGTTCGCGATTGATGGCAGGGGCGATCACGAAACCGTGATAGTAATCCCGCCCAACAGTTGACGCGCAAGTGATTTTTAGTTGAACTTGCAATCTGCCATAGAGTGGCTGTTCCCAATTCAATGGAGTTTCTAAAATGAACATCGCAAAACGTAACGCTCTTCTTCTTATCGCGGGCGCTGTCACAGCAACACTCGCAACAATGCCCGCGGCACAAGCTGCCGGCAAAGAAAAATGCTTTGGCGTGGCTCTGGCTGGTCAAAATGATTGTGCAGCAGGTGCTGGCACATCATGCGCCGGCACTTCAACCAAAAATTATCAAGGCAATTCTTGGAAGTATGTTCCAGCAGGCACATGCAAGACGATTAAGACACCAAAGGGCCATGGCTCACTCACTGCTATCTAAGCCAATCTGGCTAAAATCATTTGGCCAGAGTGCAATTTAAGTGCCTCTGGCCAATTGTTATGAAGAAGGTTTTTTATGTCGCGCCCCAACAGAATTCCAGTTCGCAGCGGCATTGGCCTGAAGAGCGAACATTACAAATCAATTCTCGAAACCAAACCTGATCTTGGTTTTTTTGAAATTCACGCGGAGAATTATATGGGTGATGGCGGTTTGCCGCATGCTTCACTCACCGCCATTCGCGAAACCTATCCGCTTTCATTGCATGGTGTTGGCCTTTCCATCGGAGGGGCAAAGCCGCTTGACCATGAACATCTTGCGCGTTTGAAGGCGCTGAATGAGCGCTATGCGCCATGCCTGTTTTCCGAACACCTTGCTTGGTCCACCCATGATGTGGGCTATCTCAGTGATCTTTTGCCATTGCCTTATACGTCTGAAACATTGGCCCGGGTATGCGCGCATATTGATGAAACGCAAAGCTATGTCGGGCGACAGATGCTGCTTGAAAACCCATCGAGCTATTTGACATTTGCGGAAAGCACAATGGAAGAAGCCGACTTTATTTCAGAGATTGTAAAGCGCACTGGCTGTGGCCTGCTTCTCGATATCAACAATGTTTATATCTCAGCACATAATATCAAGATCAGCGCGCAAGCGTATCTTGCAGCATATCCCTTGAAGCATGTGCAAGAAATTCATTTGGCTGGCCATACCGAAACCAAAGACAATGCTGGCCAATCTGTGATCATTGATGATCATGCCAGCCCCGTTGTGCCGGGTGTGTGGGATCTGTTTGCCTTCACCATCGGGCAAACAGGCTCGCTTCCGGTTCTAATAGAGCGAGATGATAATGTGCCAGCGCTCAAAGAACTCGTTGATGAAGCGCATTTTGCTGATGCTATTATGCAACGCCAATTCGCCGGAGCGGCTTAATGCGCGAAGCTGAATTTGCCAGTGCCATCGGTGCGGTTGATCAGGCAGTTGCTCATCCGCGCTTTGGCATTTATCGTAACAATGTTGCATCCGCGCTGACCAATTCATTGCGCGTGCGTTACCCCGTCGTTGAGCAATTGGTGGGCCGCGATTTTTTTAACGCGATGTGTCGTGAGTTTATCGCAGGTAACAAACCAAACTCTGCGATGTTGATCGCGTATGGCGCTAACTTTCCCGAATTTATTTCAGGCTTTGAACCTGCCGAATCCGTTCCCTACCTTGCGGATGTTGCCACATTGGAATCTACGTGGTGGGTTTCATATCACGCTGCCGATACAGCACCTTTGAATAAAGATGCACTTGCTGTGTTGGCCCCCGAAGCTTGGGGCGAAACGCATCTTCGTTTTCTGGCTTGCGTGAAAATTCTGAGTTTCGGTTATTCGGCCATATCAATCTGGCGCGCGCATCATGATGGTGGGCGCGCCATGCCCACGCTTGTAGATCAGCCCGAATATGTTTTGATCCACCGTGATGGCACCCAAGTGTTGGTTCACACGCTCACACAAGACATGCACCTGTTTCTCGACGCCCTCGCACAAGGCGGAACACTTCTCGATGCTTATGAGGTCGCAAGCGATAGCAATGAAGGATTTGATGTTCTGGCGGCCGTGCAGCAACTCTTTCACTTTAATATAATTGAGGAGCTCTTTTAATGAACAAACTTATCTCTGCGCTCATTCGCTTATTTGAAATGATCCCACATTGGTTTCATGCTCTGCTTGCACGATTGGCCATAGCGCTCGTGTTCTGGAATTCAGGCCGCACCAAAGTTCCGGATTGGAACTTCTTTGCCGTCAATGAAACAACGCTGCAGCTCTTCACCGAAGATTATAAAGTGCCGTTGCTGTCGCCCACTGTCGCGGCATATATGGCGCAAACAGCAGAACATGTGTTTCCCATTCTGCTGATCATCGGCCTTGCTTCGCGCTTTTCCGCACTGGCATTGTTGGGCATGACGCTGGTCATCGAGATTTTCGTTTATCCTGACGCCTATGTCGTGCACGGAACTTGGGCCACAATTCTGATTTTCATCATGAAATATGGCCCTGGGATGGTTTCGTTGGACTATTTGATCGGCAAGCGAAGGTGAACTCGTTCAGAGATCACCTACCACGCATTTCTTCGCCAACGTTTTATACTGCTTTTCGGTGAACAAAATTGGGTTGCCCCCCGCTGATGGGTCTTTGATTGCCATGGCAGCCACTTCATCCAAACGCTTTGTATCAATGCCAATATCTTTCAGCGCATTCGGAATGCCGATTTCTTTGCGCAGCGCCAAGATCCATTTCATGAAGCCATCAAAGCCGCCTTTGATTTCGAGATAAGCGGCAGCGCGGGTGATGTCTTTTTCGATCTTCTTACGATTGGCTTTTAACACGTAAGGCATAATGATGCCGTTCAGCATGCCGTGGTGAGCGTCATAGAGACCGCCAAACGGATGAGACAACGCATGGATCGCGCCAAGACCGCGTTGGAAGGCTGTCGCTCCCATCGATGAAGCAACCAACATGTTGCCCCGCGCCTCCATATCGTCTGGTTTCTTCACAGCCTTGGCCAAGTTCTCTTTTATTAACAGCATGCCTTCAAGGCCAACACCTTTGGCAAGCGGGTTGTAGAAGGGTGCGCAATAAGCTTCGATGCAATGCGCCAGTGCGTCCATGCCTGTTGCAGCAGTCAGTTTTGCTGGCAATCCAACGGTGAGCTCAGGATCAAGGATAACCACCTTCGGCATAATGGCCGGATGGAAAATTATTTTCTTTTCGTGCGTTGTCGGGTGAGTGACAACACCTGCGCGGCCCACTTCAGAGCCAGTGCCTGCAGTGGTTGGCACAGCGATAATCGGTGAGATTCTTTTAGCATCAGCGCGTGTCCACCAATCATCAACATCCTCCAGATCAAACACAGAAATTGTTTGGCCGTGCATCAATGCAATCATCTTGCCGATATCAAGGCCAGAGCCCCCACCAAATGCAATCACACCGTCATGCATTCCAGCCTTATAAGCCTTCACGCCAGCGTGCACATTGGCCTCAACAGGATTGGGCCGCACATCGGAAAACACCTGAATGGCAAGGCCTGCTTTTTTTACATCAGCCACAATCGCTTGCACCATCGGCATATTGGCAAGGCCTGGATCAGTTACAAACAACGGGCGCTTTATGCCGACAGCTTTGCAATGGTCAGCCAACTCTTTAATGCGGCCGGAGCCAAACTTTATGGCGGTTGGGAAGTTGATATTGCGATTCGGGATCATGAGGGTTCCTTGGATTAGCAGGCAAGAGTTTTGACATGGCCTTGGCGGCCGTAGGCGAGTATGGCGCGGTCGTTCGTGACGAGCGGGATATTGAGACTCCTTGCTGTTGCAATCAGAATTTGATCCATCGGGTCTTTGTGTTCCAGGTTTGGCAAAAAAGACGAGTCAATCAAGATTTCAGAAGTGAGCTCGCACAGTCTTATCCCAGGCCGCGATACAAACTGGTCAAAGAGCTTTGCGGGCTCAGTTGTGAATTGAAGGCGGCCGCGTGCAGCGAGCTTGCCAAGTTCCCATGCCGTTATTGGGCTCACAAACAGTGAATCGATCATAGTTGCCTGTTTAAGCGCGAGTTGCACTTCGGTTGACAATTGAGCTTCGGCTGCAATGTAGATGAATGCGCAGGTGTCGAGCAGTAGGGCCTTTTCAGTCATCTGCGCATCATTTCGTCCCAACGCGCATCACGTTCGCGTTCGATCTCTGCCCACTCTTCTTCGCTATTGGGGGATGCGGTCGGATCGAAACCTGGAGCAAATGTAATCATGCCTTTCATACAGCCAAAGATGCTTTTCCATTTATCTTCATATGCTTTCTTGGACATTACAGTTTTCTTGCTGAATACCAATTCACTGTGTTTTAGATCCACATCCTGTGTCTCGAAGCCTGCAGCTATCCACTCCTTAGTCATCACATTGTTATCTGGGTTGTTGCTCCAGAACGCGCGGGATGCTTTTGATTTAGGTAGTTTTGTGCCGATGATTTTTTCAATCTCAGCAAAAGACATCTTTATTTGGTTGCGCTTCTGCTTCTTCAAAAACTGACCCAGTGGCTCATATTTTCCCATTGCATTGTCTCCGAATAAACACATACAAAAATAGTATGTGTTTATATGTGTGTCAATAACGTTCAAAGCCGCGCTTTAATTCAAGATCTGTAATGCGGCGGTCGAATTCATATTGTTCCCATTTTGCCGTGTGCACATAATGATCAACCACATCATCGCCCATCGCATCACGCAGAAATTTGGATTTGTCGAGAAGCTCGGTTGCTTCGCGCAGTGTCTTTGGAATTTCGCGTAATTTTTGCGCAGCAGCATAAGCATCGCCTGAGAACACGGGTTCCAACTTCATTTTCTTTTCGATGCCGTCCAACCCAGCCGCAATCAAAGCAGCGAAAGCCAGATAGGGGTTGAGATCAGCGCCACCCACACGGCATTCCACGCGGATCGCTTTGGTATCGGCGCCGCACAAACGATAACCAGCGGTTCGATTGTCAAAGCTCCACACAGCCTTGGTGGGTGCAAAGGTGCCGACCATGAAACGCTTGTAAGAGTTGATATAGGGAGCGAGGAAATAGGTGAGTTCAGAAGCATGCGCCAATTGGCCAGCCAAATAATGTTCCATCATTGTCGACATGCCGTGGTTGCCGGCTTTGTCAAAGAAGTGCGGCGTCTTGCCATCGTCCGACCAGAGCGACTGATGGATGTGCGATGAATTGCCCGCCATGCCATAATCCCATTTGGCCATGAAGGTGATGGCTTTGCCGAGGCCATAAGCAATTTCTTTGGAGCCATTTTTGATAATGACATGTGTATCGGCCATGGCCAATGCTTCATCATAGCGTACGTTGATTTCTTCTTGGCCCGGGCCCCATTCGCCTTTGGAATTTTCAACTTGAATGCCAGCGCCTGCCAAGCCATTGCGCAATGCGCGCATATAAACTTCTTCTTTTGACGTTTGCTGAACACCATAATCCTCGATGAAATAGGTCGAGGTTTTCATGTTGCGATAGCCTTTGGTGTGGCAAGTTTCGTAGTTATCATCAAACAGGAAGAATTCTAATTCGGAAGCCATATAGGCTTTCATCTTCATGGCTTCGACGCGCTTCAATTGCTTCTTCAAAATCGCGCGGGGAGAATGCGGCACGTCTTCATGGGTATGGTGATCAAGCACATCACACAACACCAAAGCCGTGCCGGGCATCCAAGGTGTGCGGATCATGGTTGCCATATCAGGCTTCATAACAAAATCGCCGTAACCCTTTTCCCAAGACGTGGCCTTATAACCTGGAACAGGTTCCATCTCGATATCAACACCCAACAGATAGTTGCAGGCGTGGGTTTCTTCGTAACCGCCATCAACAAAAAATTGCGCATGGAAACGCTTGCCCGTTAGGCGGCCCTGCATGTCGGTGAAGGCCACGACCACGGTATCGATGGTGCCCGCCTTCACTTCAGCTTTGAGTTCCTCAAGCGTCAGTTTACCGTTGCTCATTTTTTCTCTCCCTTAGATCGACCCGAACTTTGACGGAATCGTCAAAGTTCGGAAAAGTTGATCGACAATAATAATCTAGGGCGCTTTTGACTTTTCCATGAAAAGTCAAAACGCTCTAGTGGCCGCTTTCATCAGCGGCACAGAAAGGCGTTGTGCCCATTGTTGTTGTCCGCGTTCTGTTTCGATGAGATCGTTCCTGATTTCAATCATCAAGTGATGCAAACCGCGCGGGGCCGCGTGCAAATTCATCAGATGCATCACGCCGTCTTTGGGGCCGTAGGGTTCGTTCAATTGCGCATTGATGGCCGGAAATGATTTCACCAATTGATTGGCCAGCCACGCATCGCGGTCAAACAACAAGCCCAACTCAACAGTGCGGTCTTTACCCTTATAGTTTTTCGTGAAGCTGTGGATCGAAACCGGAATGGTATGTTGGTCATTCGCGGCACGCGCATCAAGAAGGCTTGTAATGGCCGCATGAAAGGGCCGCGCGATTTCTGTGGTGCGGGCTAATTTGTTGGCCGCAGACAAATTCTTGTTGCCCGGAATTTCAAAAATCTCGCACAGCTGAGGCATAGCGCTTGGGCTTTCCGGTGGGCGGTTGCAATCATAGGCCAATCTTGAATAGCGTTGCAGAATGAGTGGCGCATCGAGCAGCCGGGATAACATGCGCGCTGTGAATGCAGAACCAACATCATAAGCAATATGGCGTTTGAGATCATCCTCAGCCAAACCCAGCGTGCCTAAACTGCGCGGCAGAACGTTTGAAGCGTGTTCGCAAATTAACACGAATGGAGATGCGCCCATTTCATTAATCAATTCAGCGGGGTGGGCCTCATCCGCCTCTAACAGTTTCAACATTTAGAATTTTCCTTGGACATCTATCTTCTCAGAAGCGCCTGCATCTGCCAAGGGGCTGTGTTTATGAGCTGTGCCGCAAGCGAGTGCTCAAGTGTCGCAAAAATCGCGGCATCAGTTTGGCGCGCGTCCAGTAATTGCCGTGTTAATCGGGTGGCACGGCATTGGAAAATTTTGACTTCATTATTGTAGGCTCCGGTTCTGCCGGCTCGGTCATGGCCAAGCGCTTGTCGGAAGACTTGAAGAACTCCGTGCTGGTTCTCGAATTTGGCGGAACCGATCGCGGGCCAGTCATTCAAATGCCATCGGCACTTTCATATCCCATGAGTATGAAGCTCTATAACTGGGGCTTTGAATCAGAGCCGGAGCCGCATCTCAACAACCGCAAACTAGTCACCCCGCGCGGCAAGGTGATGGGTGGGTCGTCTTCGATTAATGGCATGGTCTATGTGCGCGGCCACGCTCGAGATTTTGATACGTGGCGCGATTTGGGCGCGAGCGGTTGGAGCTATGCTGACGTGCTGCCCTATTTCAAGCGTATGGAAAATGTTGAGGGCGGCGAAAAGGGTTGGCGCGGAACCGAAGGCCCGATGTTTGTAAAACGCGGGCCGATGAAAAACCCGCTTTATCAGGCCTTCATCGATGCTGGCGTGCAAGCGGGTTATCCGCATAGTGCAGACTATAACGGACACCAACAAGAAGGTTTTTCCGCATTTGAAATGACAGTGCATGACGGCCTGCGGTGGTCGGCCGCCAATGCCTATCTCAAGCCCGCGCTGAAAAACGGCAAGGTCAAATTGCAAAGCGGTGCGCGGGTGCGGCGTATTTTACTCGAAGGCAAAAAGGCGATTGGCGTTGAATATGAACTTGGTGGCAAGATCATCAAAGCGATGGCCAACCGTGAAGTCATCATCGCCGCCTCCACCATCAATTCGCCAGCCCTGTTGCAACTTTCAGGAATTGGCCCTGGCAAAGTTTTGGCTGAGGCTGGTGTGCCCCAAGTTCACGAGCTCGCAGGTGTGGGCGAAAATCTTCATGATCATTTGGAAGTTTATTTTCAGCTGCGTTGCCTGGCTCCCGTCTCACTCAACCGCGATCTCGGCCTGTTCTCAAAAGCCATGATTGGAGCGCAGTGGTTGCTGTTTGGCACAGGTTTAGGTGCCACCAATCATTTTGAATCTTGCGCTTTCATCCGCTCGAAAGCAGGCATTGAATATCCCGATATTCAATATCACTTCCTGCCTGCCGCCATGCGCTATGATGGAAAGGCCGCATTTGATGGTGATGGATTTCAAGTGCACACTGGCCCCATGCGCACCAAGTCACGCGGGTTCGTCCGCATACGGAATAATGATCCTGCGCACGCTCCCAAAATCCAATTCAACTATATGAGTCATCCAGATGACTGGGAAGAATTCCGCGCCTGCATTCGCTTAACGCGCGAGATTTTCAAACAAGAGGCCATGAAACCCTATGTCGGCGAAGAAATCCAACCGGGTGCAACCGCCGTGACCGACGATCAAATCGATGCCTTCATCCGCGAACACGCCGAAAGCGCCTATCACCCCTGCGGCACATCGAAGATGGGGTCGGTCAAAGACAAATTCGCCGTGGTCGATCCCGAATGCCGTGTGATCGGCATGGAACGCCTGCGCGTAGTCGACTCCAGCATCATGCCGCAAGTGACCAACGGCAATCTGAATGCGCCAACATTGATGATCGGCGAGAAGGCGAGCGATCACATTCTGGGGAAGCCAATGCTGCCGCCGTCCAATCAGGAACCATGGATCAATCCGGATTGGAAGACGCGGCAGAGGTGAGGGTTAATAGGTACAGGATACATTCAATTCATATTCAGTATTGTATATGTTGGGAACTTGTATATGATATATACAATTCATACACGGGATTGAATATATAATGCCTGAAAAATTTGAAAAAATCTATAAATTACAAAACGTTGAAAATCCACAATTTCCGAAAAGCCATGAAGAAATAGTTGCATTGGTGACTTCAACGGAAGTTCAGAAAGCTATACTTTCCGCACAGGAGCGATATCTTCCTTGGATTGAGTTTAGAGAAAAAAGCTGGGTTCCCGGAAATAAAGAGCATGTTTGGGCTCTTATGCGCATTCAGCGGCAGGCGAATAACAGACTTACGCCAATTCTCGATAAAACTATCAATTACTATAAGTTTAACCCAAATTCATACTCGCAATTTCTTCATGAAGTTGACCTTGAACTCGGAGGTGCAATGATCGGCATTTCCGATTTCAGCGAGGGCGATAAACGCCAAATCATTCGTCGTAATCTCATTGAAGAGTCGATTTCTTCTTCTAAACTTGAGGGCGCAAACACATCGCGCGATGCAGCACGACGTATGCTGAACGAAGGGCGTAAGCCGAAAGATAAAGATGAGCGGATGATTGCAAATAATCATGCCGTGATGAGGCGAATTGAAGAGGAAACAAAATCAGAGCCGCTTTCGATAGAATTGCTTCGGGATTTACACAAACAAGTAACCCAAGGCACTCTCTCTGATCCAAAACATGAAGGTGAATTTCGACAAACGCTGGATGAAAATGGGCAGAGGTTAAAAATAATGCCATGGGACGAAACAACAGTAACCTATGTTGTTCCAGACCGCGAATTTGTAGACGCGCAGCTCAATGAGCTAATCAAATTTGCAAATGATAAAGATGATTCAGGTTTTATCCACCCCTTGTTTAAAGCAATAATGTTACATTTTTGGATAGGCTTGTTGCGTCCATTTGAAGACGGAAATGGTAGGCTAGCCAGAATATTGTTCTATTGGTATGTGCTTAGAAAAGGCTATTGGGCATTTTCTTATCTATCACTGTCGGAAAAAATTCTAAAATCTCCAAAGCAATATGCAATGGCTTACATCTACTCTGAGCAAGATGATTTAGATCTCAACTATTTCATTCATTATAACGTGAGCAAACTAAAGCTTGCACGGGATGATTTGCAGAAATACCTCAAAGAAAAAATAGCCGAAAATCGACAGACGCTGAAAATCATTCAAAGCGGTCATAACTTTAACCAGCGACAACTTAAACTGCTGCAATTTCTATCCAAAGACGAACAGCGGAGCACGACCGTCAGCGCCTATCATAATATCAATGGTGATGTTGGTGCAGTGACCGTAGCAAGCGATCTTAAGAAGTTAGTCGAGGGTGAATTTCTAACAAAACACAAGACCGGAAGAAATGTGTTTTATTTCCCTACACCAAAAGTGCGTGCGCTTTTTAAGTAGAAAAACTCTCGACCCCAAAAAATACTTCACAATGTCAAACAGCGGGGTGGGCCTTTTGTTTCTGGCGTCCCAGAAACGGTGTGGCCCACCGTTCGGCTCTTGGGCAATCAGGCCTTGATCAGAGGCTTGAAGGCTTTGGAGCCGAATGTCTAACATAGGAAAATAATAAGTATTTGTCAAGAAATAAAAGAAATAAAATGTAATTATTCCTTTTGTGATTGATTTGCATCGTGAATTTAGCCAATTCCAAGTGTTGCGGACGGTAAGCCAGATCACTTCACCCGCGGCTTGCCTTCGAGGCCTGCCAACTCTTCCTCACTGACATTTGGAATGCGCATTTCAAACATTTCGGTCACTGTCGTATAGTCATAATAACCCAAGCGTGCCAAAGGCTTGATGCGCAAGATATCGATCTTGCCGGAGGGCAAAATAACTTCATCTTTCACATGGATGCGCACCACTTGGCCAAACACAACGTCGGCATCAGATACTTTTGTCCGCCCTGCAAAGCGCAGCGTGTTGAGATATTTGCATTCAAAATGACAGGGGCTCTCGGCCACGCGGAAGCCCGGCGCTTCGATGCAGGCGGCTTTGCTCACACCTGCCAACTCAAACTCATCCACACCATAAGGCACAGGCTGGGCTGATTTGTTCACCGCCTCGCGCAAATCATAGGTGGCCATGTTCCAAACGAAATAGCCCGTCTCCTCGGCGTTGATCACCGTGTCCTTCTTGCGGCCATCGACATGTTGATCTGCCGAGAACATCACGATGGGCGGATCATATGTGATATTTTGCCATTGGCTGAAAGGAGCTAGATTTGGTTTGCCTGATTTTGAAATTGTCGAAATCCAACCGATCGGGCGCGGCACCGTGCATGATTTGAACGGATCATAGGGCAGGGGTCTTTCGTCAGTAGACGGATTATAATGCAATTAACGTTGCGCCTCTTCTAAAAATATCTCCCTTAACTTCCGCACCACTGGCCCAGGTTGCCCGCCTCCGATGCGGTGGCCGTCGATTTCGGTGATGGGCATGACGAATTGCGAGGCGCTTGAGAGGAAGGCTTCATCGGCGCCATAGGCTTCTTCAGGCGTGAACAGGCGTTCTTCAATTTGAACATTGTGTTCTTTGGCCATGCGGAACAATGCGCGCCTTGTGCAGCCTGCGAGAATTCTGTTTGATAATGGCCTGGTGATAATTTTGTCGCCGACAACGATATAGGCATTCGATGATGTGCCCTCGGTCACAAAGCCGTCTTCCACCATCCAGCCTTCAGCAGCGCCTTTTTGGTATGCCTCTTCCTTGCCCAATACCGGGGCAAGTAACATGATCGATTTAATATCGCGGCGCAGCCAGCGGATGTCTGGTGTGGTCACCACTTTTACACCGGTACGCGCATTTGGATTATCCACCAACTTCATCACTTGCGGAAAAGCAACCAGCGTTGAAATAATATCTTTCGGAAAATTGAACATGCGGTCAGCAACACCGCGCGTCACCTGCATATAGATGATGCCTTCGGTCAAGTTGTTGCGCTTGATCAACTCATTATGTATCGCCGTCATCGCAACGATGTTGCAGGGCCACGCCATTTTGAGTTCCTTGAGCGAACGATCCAAGCGTTCCATGTGTGGATCGTAATCAACAAGCTTGCCATTCACCACGGGCGTTACTTCATAAACACCATCGGCAAATAAAAAGCCGCGATCAAAAACCGAAACCTTGGCTTCGGCCTCGGGCACATATTCACCATTTACATAAACAATTCGATTCATCATTCGTTCCTTAATTGGTGCAGTGCGCAATCTTTTACTTGAAGGAGGGGGGTTGGCTTCCCCAAATCGCCCAGCTACAAGCCACCCATCATTAACAACGTGCAAGGCTATCGTGAAGTCAAAAATAACGGACAGTGCCATTCAG
>JAYWEV010000005.1:0-2840 GCA_043779145.1 Aestuariivirga sp.
ACAGCTGAAACCTATAGAATGGGTGCAGGCACCCGAAGCACAAGTTGAAGAGTTAACCGCTATGAAAGCAGATATCCACCCCGATTATCACCCCATCACCATTGTGATGACAGATGGCACCAAATTCATGACCCGCTCGACCTATGGAAAAGCTGGCGACACAATGAACCTTGATATTGATCCAAAGTCCCATCCAGCCTGGACCGGCGGACAAGGCACAATCGTTGATCGCGGCGGCCGCGTTTCACGCTTTAAGCAAAAATTCAGCTTCCTCACGAAGTAAGTTATCTAAGTTATCTAAACTCGTATTTTTAAACCCGGCCACCTTGGCCGGGTTTTTTGTTCTGCGGCACAATTTCGCTAAAGACCGTTATCCCTAACCATCAAGGTTAAATCCACCTAACATCCTGCGCTGGCCCAAACATTGCTTGCCCTTTTTGAATTGAAGGCTTTGGCGACAGGATAGCAAAATGGCACAATTAAGACTCTGGTTGACGGGTGTAACCCTCTTCCTGATATCGACAACCATCACATTGGATTTCGCTCATGCGAATGTGAAAGGCAATGGTGGTTTAAATCGCAGATTGAATGGCTTGCTTTATCAAATCTCAAATCATTTTCATGCACCCGTTACAGTCGAATCGGGATGCAGATCCTACGCCCACAATCGTCACATCGGCGGCGCACGCGAGTCTTGGCACCTGCGTTGTATGGCCGCTGATATTAGGGTCGAAGGTGTTGGCCCCGGCACAGTCTATCGCTTTGCCGCTAGTCTACCCGGCAGAGGCGGGGTTGGCAGCTATTGCCGCGATAGCTTTATCCATGTCGACATCGGCGATCGACGCGAATGGCATTGGGGCTGCCATGGCGAGCGCCGCTTCAACAGTGTGAAGGGGGCATATGTCCATGTCGGGCATTGGCAATTCAATCAGCGCCATAACCATGGCAAACGCCATCATGGTCACAGGCACAACCTCGTCCATCGGCATGGTCGGCATTAGCCGCTAAACCAACTGACCGCTGTAAATCGTCATCCCGTAACTGGCAAAAAATAAAATGCCAGCGCCAACAAGAAATAAATGCCGAGCAACATGGCGCCTTCGAGCCAATTGGTTTCGCCATCGCGTGCGACACTTGCTGTGATAAATGTTGCGCCCACCAAGGCTGCCAGTTCCAGCGGACGATGGATGACCAAATCCATCGGCTTACCAATTATGAACGACAAGATGACCAACAATGGGGCGACCAATAAGGCGATTTGAATGGTTGCACCAAGTGCGATTTGAATACTGAGATCAAGCTTGTTCTTCATCGCAAACACGGATGCAGAATGCTCGGCAGCATTACCGATGATTGGGATAATGATGAGGCCTGCGAAAACTTCAGAAAGGCCAAGCCCCTTGCTGAAACCTTCCAATGAACCTACCAACACTTCTGAAAGCCAAGCTACCACCAGCGTGCACACCACCAAAGTTGCGATGCATCGGCGCATAGACCACCCCCCTTCTTCGTGTTCGCCACCACTAGCCGAAATCAAATCCTTATGCGTGACCAAACTGAAAATCATGTTACAGACGTAAAGCCCAATCAACACAATGCTGGCAGCGAATGAAAATTGCGCATCGCTGATATGCGTTTGTGCCACCGATATGCCATCGCCTCGCTCTGTGAAGTCGAACAATGCAGGGATCACAAAAGCGATCATCACAATCAACAACAAGCTGGCCAGTGAACCCGCCATTTCCTTATTGAAAGTTTGTTTCTGATACTTGATGCCGCCTAGAAAAAGCGCCAGTCCCAACACCAACAACATATTGCCAATCATCGATCCAGTGATTGAAGCCTTTACTACCTCTGGCTTGCCAGCTTGCAGCGCAAAAAACGCTATGATCAATTCCGTAGCGTTGCCGAAGGTGGCATTCAATAGCCCGCCAATCGTCGGTCCAGTCTTAGTCGCTAAACTCTCAGTCGCACGTCCCATATTTGCAGCGATCGGAACTATGGCAAGTGCCGCCGAAATGAAAAGGATCGAGTCACTGGGGTGAATAAAAAATTCGAGGCCCAAGGTGATAGGAATGAAGATGAATAACCAGTTTAACAATGGAAGTCCCCGAGGCAAATCAAGTTGACAAACTTTTAAAGATTTAGGCCCGGTACGCCATTAAAATCTTTTAATACCCTTCCGTGCTGCAATGCAGTATAATGCTGCAATGCAACAAAAATCAACGACCGAAAAAAACATCCTCGTTCTCCAAGGCGGTGGCGCATTGGGGGCTTATCAGGCGGGGGCTTATGAAGCTTTGATGGGTACGGGGCACGAGCCCAGCTGGATTGCGGGTATTTCGATTGGAGCGATTAATGCCGCCATTATCGCAGGCAACAAGCCGGAAGAACGCGTAGCCAAGCTAAAGACGTTTTGGGATAAATTATCTTCGGGCTTACAAGGCTTTTCCCTGATCCCCGGAGATCAAGGCCGTAGTTTTTTCAATGAGATGAGCAGCCTGACGGCAACCATGTTTGGCATTCCCGGGTTCTACAGCCCGCGGATGGTTTCGCCGTTGTTTTCTTGGCCGGGCACCGCCGGAGCAACGAGTTACTATGACACCGCCCCTTTGCGCGAAACGCTGTTCGAACTGGTTGATTTCAAACTGATCAATGAGGGCCCCATCAGGTTGAGCATTGGCGCAGTGAATGTGCGCTCTGGCAATTTTCGCTATTTTGATACGACGACTGACAAGATCACTGTTGATCATATTATGGCATCGGGCGCCCTGCCCCCAGGCTTTCCGCCTGTGTTGATTGAGGGCGAATATTATTGGGATGGCGGCTTAGTTTCAAAC
>JAYWEV010000006.1:0-7533 GCA_043779145.1 Aestuariivirga sp.
CGGGCGATTGCATCAGCACCTGCTTCTGTATCAAGACAACCGATGTTTCCACAATTGCAGCGATACTGGTGTCCGTCAGCAACAGCTACATGTCCGAGAAGTCCGGCACCACCTTGGGCGCCGCGATGCAGTTGTCCTCCTGAAATCAATCCGGCGCTAATGCTGCGTCCGAGATTGACGTAAATTATGTCGCGAGTGCCTGCAGCACTTCCTGATTTATATTCGCCGTAAGCCATCATTTGAACGCCGCTCCGCATCCACACGGGCGCGCGGAAGTGATTCAGCAAGTGGTCAACAATCGGATACTCATCCCAACCCGGCAGCAGGCGCAGGCGCGGCGAAGCATTTTCAGACTCTTCGACGGGACCGGGGGCTGAGATGCCAATGCCCCAGACTTGTTTTTCCTTGCTGTGCTGTCCCAACATCCAGTCGAATAAGGTCATCAAGCGTTTTTGAATCTGGATGGGGCTGGCCGCCGTGTCGGTGGCTTCATGGTGTTCGGCAACCAACTGGCCTTTGAGATTCGCCATGCCGACGCCAATGCGCGATTGATCGAGCGTTGCCACAAGCACAAGGCCTGCATCCGGGTTGAACTGAATGGTGCGTGGCGCTCGGCCGCCGGTGGTCTGTCCAAGATCACCTTCCTCAGCAAGGCCAAGTGAAAAAAGTGTTGCCAGGCGATCTGAGACGATTGCGCGACCTAGACCCGTCAACCTTTCGATTTCCGGGCGCGTGTCAGCGTCGGCTTCACGCAGGATACTGAGAATAAGAGCAAGTGAGGAACGCTCGGCGTCGGCACGTCGAGGTTGTTCGGTTTGTCCAGCCGCCAAGCCCGCCTCAAGAGTCATATCGACCTCCCCGGCAAAAGTGCGCGTGATCATATTCGTTATGTTTCATGATTCCGACTTTACCAGATTTAGTGCGAATTTGGGGATATTTCGCTCGAAATCAACAGAATTGTCGGTTTAGACAGGTTTTTTCGAGCCTTTATGCGGAAAATATGTAAATCATTACCGTCATAAAGTCTTATATCGCTCGGCTTTTGTATTTTTTATGTTGACTTATGTATTTTTTAGATTTATGTGAGTTGAAACAGTTAATAAAACAATAATGGGAAGACAATCGTGACCAAGACATTGAATGTGGCGATGATCGGCGGCGGCTTCATGGGCAAGGCCCACGCCATGGCTTATGCTGCAATGCCCATGTTCTTCTGGCCCGCCCCCGCTATTCCGCATCGCAAGGTCCTGGTCGACGTGAATGCAGAATTGGCCAAACAGGGTGCCGCGCGTTACGGCTTTGATGAATCAAGTGCCGACTGGAAGGCCACCATCGCCCGCAAAGACGTCGACGTCATTGATATCGTAACTCCCAATGACAGCCACGCCGAGATTGCCATCGCAGCTCTGAAGGCCGGCAAGCACGTGATCTGCGAAAAGCCATTGGCGCGCACCGGTGCTGAAGCCAAGACCATGTTTGAAGCCGCGCAGAAGTCCGGCGTCATTCACATGGTGGCCTTCAATTATCGCCGCACACCCGGTGTGGCATTGGCAAAGAAGCTGATTGAAGAAGGTCGCATTGGAACGATATTGAATTTCCGCGGCACTTATTTGCAGGATTGGTCAGCTGATCCGAATGGTCCTCTGTCTTGGCGCTTTCAGAAGAAGGTTGCAGGCTCAGGCACTGTTGGTGACATTGGTACCCATGTTCTCGATTTCGCGCGTTACCTTGTGGGCGAAGTCAGCGCCGTTAATGCCATCGTAAAGACTTACATTCCTGAACGTCCCTTGCAAGCAGGCGGATTGGACAAGCTTGGAGCCTCCGACAAATCCGGCGAAGGCCCCAAGGGTGTGATCGATGTTGATGACGAAATGATCACCCTGCTGAAATTCCAGAATGGTGCCGTGGGCTCCATCGAAGCCTCGCGCAATGCCCATGGCCGCAACAATTTCCTCACCTTTGAAATTCACGGCAGCAAAGGATCCATCGCTTTCAATTATGAGCGCATGGACGAAGTACAAGTGATGTTTGCCGATGATCCGGCAGAAACGCGCGGCTTCCGCACCATCTACACAGGTCCCAACCATCCATACGGTCAAAACCTCTGGCCCATCCCGGCCTTAGGGATAGGTTATGGCGAGACGAAGATCATTGAATGCTATGATTTCTTCTCAGCCATCGTCAGCGGCAAGCTGCCGTCCCCGAATTTTGAAGACGGCTACAAGATATCCGCCATTGCTGACGCCATTCTTGAATCCGGTGTTTCTGAACGCTGGGTCAATGTTGCGAACTGAGGATCAAACACATGGCCAACAAACTCGCCTATCACGCCAATTGCTGGGGAGTGCTCGGCGGTGATGCGGTTGGTGTCACATCGATCACCCAACTCACCTATCGCACTTTCGGCGATATGGAAAAGGCCATCAATGACATTGCTTCTGCAGGCTACGATGGCACGGAAATCTTCGATGCCAACTTGTTGGACTATGCCGCAGGCAATTTCAAAGGCCTGAAGTCCATCCTCAAAAGCGCGGGCATCAAGCTTGTAGCAGCCTATTCAGGGGCTAACTTCATTTTCGATGATATTCTCTCGGAAGAATTGGCCAAATTGGAACGCGTTGCTGCAGCTGCTGCTGAATGTGGTGCAGAACATTTTGTAGTTGGCGGGGGTGCCAAGCGGGCCAAGGGCACCAAACGTGACGACATTAAAAAACTCGGAGCTGCTCTGGAAAAAGTCGTGAGGATTGCCAAGAAAAATGGTCTGAAGGCACACTACCACCCGCACCTTTCGACAATTGTCGAAGGACCCAAGGAGGTGCGAAAAATCTTCAAGGAAACCTCAATAGATTTCTGCCCGGATACAGCTCATTTGGCCGCCGCAGGCGGTGATGTTCCGGCGATGATCCGCGAACATGCCAAGCGCATCAGTTACGTCCATCTCAAGGGCTGGCAAGAAAAGCCTTTTGCCTTCACGCCTCTTGATCAGGGTTCACTCGATATCAGTGCCATCGTCGCGGCACTCAAAGGCATCAAGTTCAATGGCTGGATTACCGCGGAACTTGATTCATGGCCCGATCCAAAGGACGGTGCCATTCACAGTTTGAAGTTCATGCAAAACGCAGGGCTTTGAAGCCATAATCAAATGGGAGGAAACTGAAATGATGAATAAACGAATGTTCCTGGGCACGGTAGCAGCCGTGGCCATTTTCGTAACAGGCATGGCCGCTCCGGCCTTTGCCACCGATCCGGATGCAGCGTTGAAAGACCTCATGACCAAGGTCCTGAGCAAGGGTCCAAACGGCGAAGATCCTGCATTGGCATCCAGCGTGACATTGACGGACGATGAATTGGCCAAGATCAAGGCCATGAACGCCACGGCTGCATTGGTTTTCCACTATGGTGGCAATGACTGGTCCAACGCGCAAGCTGCTGCATTGAAGGAGCAGTTTGGCAAAATGGGGATCAAGGTTATCGCCGTGACTGACGCTGGCTTCAAACCAGAAAAGCAGGTTGCTGACATTGAAACCGTGATGGCTCAGAAGCCCAATATCATTGTCTCAATCCCCGTCGACGGCCAGGCGACAGCCAGTGCCTACAGGGCAGCAGCCAAGGCCGGTGCTAAGCTCGTTTTCATGGACAACATTCCGGCAGGCTTCAAGGCTGGCGTTGACTATGTAAGCTCGGTATCTGCCGACAATTATGGCAACGGTGTTGCCTCTGCGCATTTGATGGCGAAAGCCCTTGAAGGAAAAGGCGAAGTTGGCATCGTGTTCCACGCAGCTGATTTCTTCGTGACCAAGCAACGCTACGATGGTTTCAAAAAGACCATCACCGAGCAATATCCTGACATCAAGATTGTTGCCGAACAGGGTATTGGCGGACCAGACTTTGCGGGCGATGCTGAAAAGGCTGCTGGCGCCATTTTGACGTCCCATCCTGAAACCAAGGCAATCTGGGCTGTCTGGGACGTTCCTGCAGAAGGTGTCATGGCAGCTGCCCGTGCGGCCGGACGCGAGGATCTGAAGATCATCAATATGGATCTTGGCGAAAACGTTGCGATTGAAATGGCCAAGGGCGGCATGATCAAAGGTCTTGCCTCACAGCGCCCCTATGATGCCGGTATAATTGAAGCGATGCTCGCTGGTTATGCGTTGATAGGCAAACCGGCTCCTGCCTATGTGGCCTTGCCTGCGGGTCCCATCACACATGACACATTGTTGAAGGGTTGGGAGGAAATCTATCACGCTCCTCCAACCGATAAAATCAAGTCGAGCTTCAAGTAAACCTCTCCGCACTTGAAGGGCCGGATCTGTTGCGACAGGTCCGGTCCTCCTTTAACATGAGGACAAAGAGGCAAGAATGACCAAAGCGCCTGCCAATTCAACTTACGAATTTGCGGTAAAGATGACCGCTATTGGTAAGGCTTTTGGCCCGACCAAAGTGCTTGATGATGTGAACCTCGAAGTCCGCTCGGGCGAGATCCATGCGTTGTTGGGCGGCAATGGTGCAGGCAAGTCCACAATCCTAAAGGTCTTGCGCGGAGTCCACAGGCCGGATGCTGGAACGCTAGAAGTCCTGGGCAAGACACTGACCGAACATACGCCCGAAGAATCAACGCAGGCCGGCATTGCCATGATTTTCCAGGAGATGAGCCTGGTCCCCACCTTGACTGTGGCCCAAAACATATTTCTGGCCAATGAGTTGAAAACCAGCTCCGGGTTGATCGATGACAAAGCGGCTGCAGACCGCGCCACTGAACTGTTCAAAAGCCTTGATGTTGATGTTGATCCCCTTGCAGAGGCGGGAAGCTTGGGCGCTGGCCAACGTCAGCTTACCGAAATCGTCAAGGCCATCGCCAAGAAGGCCCGCGTTCTCATTCTCGATGAGCCCAGCACGGCGCTCTCGACCCATGATGTTGAAAAGCTTTTCGCCTTCCTGAATAAATTAAAAGGAGAAGGCGTTGCCATTATCTATGTGTCTCACCGAATGGATGAGATCATGAAGATCGCAGATCGTGCCACAATCCTGCGTGATGGACGCCATGTTATTACCGCGCCATTGTCCGAGCTCACGCTTGAATCGATAATTGAACATATCGTGGGCAAACAGTCGCGCGGCCTGTCTGGCATTACTCGCGAAGACACGCGGCGCGACGACGTCCTTCTTGAACTCAGAGATGTTTCCGGACTCCGCAAGCCCATTGAATTGAACCTCACTGTTCACGCTGGAGAAGTCGTAGGCATTGCCGGTCTTCTTGGCAGCGGCAGAAGTGCAATTGCGCGGCTTCTGTTCGGCATTGACCCCAAGGCCTCGGGTGAAATCCTGGTGGCAGGCACGCCAGTCACGATCAGTGGCCCCGCTGAAGCAATTGCGCTCGGCATTGCTCTCATTCCGGAAGATCGGTTGCGCCAAGGCGTTGTCCTCGAACACAGTGTCGCCGACAATATTGCTCTGTCTGTTCTTGATCGCATCAGCAAGCGCGGATGGATATCAAAACAGAAGTGGAGTGAACTCGCGGCCGAAAAGATCAAATCTCTGAAGGTCAAGACAGCTTCCGCTGCAGCGGCAGTCAGCACCCTTTCTGGCGGCAACCAGCAGAAAGTCGTGCTGGCAAAGTGGCTGGCCTCAGATCCCCGTATCGTCATTTTTGATGAACCGACGGCAGGCATAGACATTGGCAGCAAATCCGAAATCATCCAGCTCATTCGTGAACTGGCGCGCCAGGGCAAAGCCATCATTGTGATTTCTTCGGAACTCAATGAACTGCTCGCAGCCTGTGACCGCATTCTGGTGATGTCAGATGGCCGCTTGCTGCGTGACATGCGCCGTGATGCATTTGAAGATCCAACCGTGGGACTTCACACCACAGCAGGCAACATGCAGTTTGCTGAACGCAAACTCCAGACAACCCTTCAAGAGGTTCGCAACCATGGCTGAAGTTTTGACACCATCACTGGCTGGTCGCCTTGGGCTCTCCAACTGGCGCCAGAACATCATCTACATCGGCTTTGTCGGCATCTTCATTTTCTTTGCGGTAACATTGGGTCACAAGGGATTTCTCGACACCAACAATCTTCTCAACATTGTGCGCCAGACCGCACCCATCGCGATCATGGCGGTTGCTATGACTTATGTGCTGGCAGCCGGAGAAATTGATCTTTCTGTTGGTGCCGTGGCTGGCCTTGCATCGGTCGCCACGGCCATGGCGATGGATGTCGGTGGTGTCCCCCTGGCACTTCTTGCAGGCGTTGCAACAGGTTTGATTGTGGGGGTCATCAATGGTGTGATCAGCACGCGTATTGGCATTCCCACCTTTCTCACCACCCTTGCCATGATGGGTGTTGCCAAGGGAACGTCTATGTGGGTCAGCGGCACCAAGGCCGTGCCCATTTTGAGTGATGGCTATAACTGGTTTTTTGGCGGCGGCTATGTCGGTCCTCTGCCGGTGTTGCTGTTCTGGATGTTGATTGCAGCGGTAATCGGAAGTGTTGTGCTCAGGCGCACGACCTTTGGTCGGAGGGTTCTGGCCACTGGCGGCAGTGAAACGGCTGCACGCTATTCCGGCGTCAACACCCGTAATATCAAATTCAAGGTGCTCATCATCTCGAGTTTTTCCGCAGCGATTGCGGGCATGCTTTATGCCGGCCGCTTTCAAACCGGCCGCTTTCAATTGGGCGAGGGCGATGAGCTTTCTGTGATAGCCGCTGCTGTGCTGGGTGGTACCAGCCTGTTTGGCGGCAAGGGCACCGTTGTGGGATCAATCATGGGGGCCCTGATGATTGGCCTCATCAACAACGGGCTCATTCTTGCTGGCCTTGAGTTTTCTCAACAACTCATCGCCCGTGGAGCCATCATCATCCTTGCTGTGGCCATTTCTCAGAATAGGAAGACAACATGAAAAACCCCGGATGTACCATCATCGGAACAGTCGTTGCAAAGCCGGAAAAGCGCGATGAACTGATGCGCATATTGGCAGCCCAAGTCGCCCCGACACGGGCTGAGCCTGGTTGCATCAACTATGATTTTCACTGCGACAAGTCCGATCCGAATATCTTCATTTTCTACGAGAATTTTGTGAGCAAAGAGGCCCTGGAAGACCATCTCAAGAAGTCGCATTTGAAGCCTTTGATGGACAGGTTGGACGAACTCTTGGCGAAACCGGTGGACATTCGATATCTAGAAATGCTGAGCTTTCGAGCTGATCAATAAACTTAAACACCTGTCCGCAGAATGTCCGCAGAATGCGGGGCAGTATCGGACGCAAATGGGATGATTTGGCATCGTTCGAGCACATTCAGTCGTTATTTTTCAATGATTTAGGGGGTAAGCGCCTTGCTCCGAAGGCAGAGGTCACAGGTTCGAATCCTGTCGGGTGCGCCATCTTTTCAATAGCTTAGCTGATTTTATTAGATCGCAAAAACTGAAAAGTAGCCACCTAGAGCACCATGCGGTCATTTGAATCCATAGCCTGCTGCTCGGAAATAGTTTGAGCATTCTTCTGACGGGAAGAGCATGCAGATGTCGCCGATGGCC
>JAYWEV010000007.1:0-7522 GCA_043779145.1 Aestuariivirga sp.
AGGCAGATATTTCTGCTTCTGCACCGCAGAGCCATGGCGCAACACCGTGCCCATCACATACATTTGCGCGTGGCAGCTTGCGCCATTGCCACCCGACGCCTGAATTTCCTCAAGGATCGCCGCAGCCCCCGAAAGCGGCAAACCAACACCGCCATATTCTTCAGGGATCAAAGCCGCTAGAAACCCAGATTCCGTCAGTGCACGGACGAATTCAGACGGATAAGCCATCTCCCGATCCAGCTTCCGCCAATATTCACCGGGGAAGCCTTCACATAATTTGCGCACTGAAGCGCGAATATCATCATAAGTCATGTACGCAGCCTAAACTGCCAAGCATGATTTGTGCAACATCGTTATCTCTTCCCCGTAATCACATAAGACCCCGTTGCATCCAACACGGCCACCCATTTCGGCTCAATCACTATAGTTGTCGTAACTTCCTCAATGATGGCTGGCCCCGTGATCTTGGCCCCGGCCCCTAAGCGCTCGCCATCATAGATCGGCGTTTTTGTGGCTTTGCCCGAGGCATCGAAGATGGCTTCGCGATAGCCCTTAAGGGCTTTGGCTGCTGTACCGCCCTTGGCGTATTTCGGCAGCTTGGGCTTTTCGATTTTGCCATAGATGGTGGATTCGATGTTGACAACCTCCACAGCATTGTGGGGTTCGGCATAAGTGTAAAGTTCTTCGTGGCGTTTGTGGAAGGCAGTTTGTAATTTTCCGATAGATTTTTCGTTGATCTCAAATTTGCCAATATCCACCGTGCATTCGTGCACCTGGCCCACATAGCGCATTTCCATGCTACGCTTGATCTCGATGTCTTTCTTAACAAAGCCGTCGGCCAACAAATGTTTCATGCCTTGCGTCTCAACCTTCGCAAACAAACTGTTGAGCTTTTTGCAAGATTCCACGTTGTCGAGTTTCGCTGGCGAAGTTGCCATATAATTATATTTCACGTCAGAAATAATTTGACCAAAGGCACAAAGGCCCGACGCAAGTTTTGGCAGGATGATCGTCTCAATGCCCATCTCGCGCGCCAATGATGTGATGTGTGCGGCGGTGGCCCCGCCGGCGCCCACCAACACAAAGTCGCGTGGGTCATAACCGCGCTCGACCGACACGCGCCTGATGCCATTGACCATGTTGTTGTTGACGATCGTGAACATGCCATAAGCGGCACGCTCCACAGACATGCCCAATTTGGTCGCCACTTTTTTCACCGCAGCCGTTGCCTTGGCCACATCGAGCGGCAGCTTGCCGCCAAGCAATCCTTCAGGATTGAGATAACCCAACACCAAGTTTGCATCCGATGTGGTGGCTTCGGTGCCGCCTTGGCCATAGCAGGCGGGGCCAGGTTCAGAACCTGCAGATTGCGGGCCCACTTGCAATATGCCGTGCGCATCAATCCAGCCAATCGAGCCGCCACCTGCACCCAGCGTTTCGACCTGAATCATAGGAACTCCAATGCGATAGCGCAAGAAGTCAATGTTCTTGTTGAGATTGGTTTGGCCATCTTTGGTGAGTGTGATGTCAAAAGATGTGCCACCCATATCAACGGTGATCACATTCCTTTTCTTGAACGGAGCAGACACATAAAGCCCCGCTTGCGGCGCTGAGGCGGGGCCAGAATTGATGGCATAGACCGAGCGGTCGGTCATCGCTTGGCCAATGGCGAGACCACCATTAGATTGGAAATAGCGGACCGGCTGTTTGGCCCCCAGAGATTTGAAATAGGCGTCGACGGCGGCCACATATTTCCGCATTACAGGAGCGAGATAGGCATTCACCACTGCGGTTGACGTGCGGGTATATTCGCGGATCTGCGGATAGAGTTCACTGCCCACTGTGAGAATGGCATTCGGCATGATTTCACGCACGATGGCAGCAGCGCGCAATTCATGGGCAGTGTTGAGCACTGACCACACAAATGAAATGGCAACCGTCTCCACACCTTCTTTCAAGAACAATTCACAAGCCGCACGCACATCTTCCTCATGCATTGCTGTGCGGATTGATCCGTCAGAAATCACACGTTCCCGAACCCCACGCCGCAAATAGCGCGGCACCAGCATGGTGGCGGCGGGATATTCGGGGTCATAGCGGAAGCCATCTTCCTTGTGGCCATTGCGGATTTCAATCGAGTCCTCATGGCCTGCCGTGCAGATCAGCCCGGTCTTGCCACCACGATGGGTGATCAGTGCGTTCAAGCCCACCGTCGTGCCATTGATGCAAAGATCGCAGTTTGAAACAATATCTGAGGCCGCAACGCCAAAAGCATCGGCGATTAATTTCAAACCATTCTCAATCGCCTTGGTGGGATCAGTTGGTGTAGACAGCGCCTTGAACAGTTTCACTTTGCCGTTTTTGCGATCAGCAACTACAAAATCAGTGAAAGTGCCGCCAGCATCAATGCCAAGGCGATATTGGCTTTTCATATTGGCAACCCGGCGCGCAATTGTTGGGTCGCTGCGTCATCAATATGCAAAACCGCATTCAGCACCACGCCATAATCTCGGCGAGCGCCCTCAAGCGAAACCAAGCCATTCTTCACATCCCACACCACCTTTTCGATTGGCCGCTCGAAGGGATTGCCATAGCCACCACCGCCCGGATTTTTATTGGTGATGGTTTGACCGGGGGAAATATTTTCCATCACATTGGTGCGAACAACTTCAGTTTTACCGTGGCGCTTGAATTCAACGCGGCCCACTTTTTCATCAACCATGGCAGACACGGCACCTGCCGCTCCCATAGCTGGAATACGGCGGCCTTCGCCGAAGCCAATGCACAGCATGTCTTTGTCGAGCGGTTCCACTTCCCAGGCGGTTCCCGAACCACCGCGGAATTTTCCAGCGCCACCTGAGTCTGTCATCAAGC
Organism: Aestuariivirga sp.; assembly: GCA_043779145.1. Taxonomy (GTDB): domain Bacteria; phylum Pseudomonadota; class Alphaproteobacteria; order Rhizobiales; family Aestuariivirgaceae; genus Aestuariivirga. Next base: position 2,875 of record JAYWEV010000007.1, read on the forward strand.
CATATCTGTGAATGATGATGGGATAGGAATATTCGAGAAGTTCCACATCGCCGGATGTGAGCGCGCCGAAACAACATTCCGGCCCCACCGCATGCCAGCCATCTTGCTGCGGTGTGGCACCGCCACCAGAGATGATGGTGGCCAAAACCATGGTGACAAACTCTTCATTGCTGCGCGTATCCCAGCCTGCAATGTTCAGCCCATTCGCATGGCCCCAGCTCGCCGCCACTTTTGATGGCATGGCTTTTTCGAAGGCCAGACGCACGGCATCGGTCAGGGTTTCCATTGGCGTTGTGGTACAATTCATGTGGGGTGCCGGTTCAGCCGCATTGCATATCGTGCCCTTCGGTCCGAAATCCAGCGACACGCAGCGATAGAGCCCCTCATTGTAAGGCGGAGGCAAAGCCGCAAACATCATAAGCCCGAGATAAACCCCAGAATGCGAATTGCCTTCATAGGAATTGATGAAGTAAGGAATTTGCGGCGGGCTTTTAATGGCGATGTGACAGGTATCTTTTTTGATCGTTACGGTGGCGGTGATATCAAAATCACCAAAGCCATGGCCAGCATCTTCCAGAATGGCTGTGCCTGAATAGGTGCCATCGGGCACCGAGGCGATCAGCAAGCGCATATGCTGATCGGCCATATCCAAAAGCTCGTTGATGCAGGCATCTACCGCAGGCTTGCCATATTTATCGAGCATCGCCAGCAAATTGCGCTCGCCCACTTGGCAGGCCCCAATTAGCGCATTGAAATCCCCTTCTTGATCACGCCTGGCCCGCATGTTGGTGAAAATCATATTGAGCACATCTTTTCTCGGCTTGCCCATGTCCCAGATTTTTACGGGCGGAATGCGCAAGCATTCAGCGTAAATATCTTTGGCAGCGGGGTTATAGCCCGCAGGTACTGGCCCACCAATGTCGGTCAAGTGGCCTTTGCACACTGTCCAATAGACCAACTCACCCTTGTAAAACACTGGTTTATACATGCAGGTATCAATTGCGTGGCTCCCGCCAAAGGCGGGATCATTATGCAGAATTAAATCGCCATCATGAATATCGCCCACAAAAAACTTGGCGACGGATTTCATTGCGGGCATAAGCGAGCCCAAGTGAATTGGAATATCTTGCCCCTGCAGAATCATTTCCGGCTTTGCGTTAAACAGAGCCGTTGAATAATCATGTGCCAAATTAAACACCGATGAGCGCGCGGTTTTTTCCAACGCCAACGTCATCTCGCGCTGCGTGGTTTCAAGAATGCCCCGTATCACTGAAAGAGTAATAGGATCAACTTTAGATTTGCGCTTGACAGCCATGATCTTCCCTCACTTTATTGAGCAAGGCTAGACTTCAATCGTGCAATCCGTCTTGGCCGCGTGTGAACGCAGATTTGTCTCTCGGTGAACCCAAACTCATTTGCAAATCAATGGCGATGTGGTTCAAGCTGTCCGGTGAGTTGGGGACACATCATGTCAAATCGATCTGAGCAACCGATAAACACTGCGATTGTGGGTACCGGTTTCATTGGCCGCGCCTGGGCCATTTCCTTTGCCCGCGCTGGGGCCAGTGTTCGCCTGTGGGATCAGGCGGATGGTGCTGCCATTAAAGCCGTCGACTATGTTTCCGGCGTGCTCAATGATCTAGCGCAGAATGATTTGTTGAATGGGCAAGAACCGACAGCTGTTCTGGCCCGCATCTCAGCAGTTGCGACACTGGAAGAAGCTTTGGCTGATGCCAGCCATGTGCAGGAGAACACGCCTGAAGTTCTTGAAACTAAAATCAGGGTTTTTCAAATGCTCGACGCCGCAGCGCGGCCCGATGCCGTGTTGGCAAGCTCCACGTCGGCGCTGCTGCCCTCGCACTTCACAGAGGGCCTAAAGGGTCGCGGTCGTTGCATTGTGGTGCATCCGATCAACCCACCTTATCTCATTCCGGCAGTGGAAGTCGTACCTACCCCTTGGACAACGCCAGAAACCGTCGAACATACGCGTAAGTTCATGGAGTCAGCAGGCCATGCGCCGATCGTGATGAAGAAAGAGCTCGATGGTTTCATCATGAACCGCTTGCAGGGCGCATTGCTCGAAGAAGCCTTCCGTTTGGTGGCCGATGGCTATGCCAGCGTCGAAGATGTTGATATCGGCTTGCGCGAAGGGCTGGCACTGCGCTGGTCTTTCATGGGGCCATTTGAGACGATTGATCTCAATGCGCCAGGCGGCATCCGCGACTATTGCGAACGTTACCAAGGTATCTATTCAAACATCTTCCCGCAGATGCAAAGACGTGTCGATTGGGCAGGTGCTGTGATGGACACGATCGAACCAGAGCGGCGCAAGTCATTGCCCGCAGGCGAACTGCAACAGCGCCAAATCTGGCGCGACAAGCGACTGATGGCCTTGGCCGCCCACAAACGACGCGCTGCGAAAGATATTGGAAAGTAACTTAGCAGACATTTAGTTCTGCTTTAACTTCACATAACTTCCTGCCGCAACGGCAGCAATGATAATGGTTCCAACAAGTATATCCCTCACATAACTATCAACACTCAACTGCGTGAGGCCATTGCTCAATATACCGATGATCAGAACACCCACCAGTGTGTAAAGCACACGGGGTTCGCCATGCCGTCCGATGGTCATGCCAAGAAATACGGCGGCAATTGCATCAAGCATCAAGCCGCTGCCTTGGGTCGGGTTGGCCGAAGCCACACGAGATGCGTACATTAATCCGGCAATAGCAGCGCCAATGCCTGTGATACAAAAGGCTGCAAGGCGGGTTCGGCGCACATCAACACCTGCCAACCGCGCAGCTTCGGCATTGCCGCCCATGGCATAGACATGACGCCCGAAGACTAGTTTTTCCAACGTGAACCAAGTGACGAACAATGACAGCGCTGCGATGATTGTGAGGTTCGGTAGATTTAAAACTTGATCACCGGAGGACCAGATTGGAATTCCGCCCTTGGCAATGGCGGAGAAGCTGGTGGGAATTGCGCCGCCAAAAATCGTTTTGCCGCCGCTCACCAAAAAGGCTGTGCCGCTAAAGATTGTCATAGTGCCCAGTGTTGCCACGAAAGGGAGTATCCCCACGTAACTGACCAAAAACCCGTTGAAAGCCCCTCCGAAGATACCCACCAATATGGCGGCAGACACACCGAGTAGAACAGAGCCTGTGGCCTGGAATATAACTGCGGCTACAATGCCAGCCAAGCTTGCCATCGAACCCACGCTCAAGTCAAAATCACCCATCGCCATCACCACCGTCATGGCAAAAGCGGTGACAGCAAGCATACTCATTTGCTGTGAGATATTAAGCAAGTTGCGCCCGGTCATGAAGGTGCCTGGCAACATGAACCAAAAGAATGCGACTAAGCCAAAGAAACAAAGAAGCGTGCCGTAGGTTTGGATGAACTTCAGCACGCGAGTTTGAACGGCTTATTCGCTAGCGTTTGCAATTGTGATCAACCGAGTTGGAACATAGATTACACCTTGCTTCATCTCTTCACCGCCCATTTTGCGTTTAACGGCATCAGCTACGGCACTGCCAATGCCTCTAAAATTCTGCGCCATCGTTGCTTCAAAGTTTGTGCCTTTGCCAATGGCCACACGGGCTTCTGGATTGGCATCAATACCAGTTATCACGATGCCCTCACCACTTCGGCCTGCAGCCTCAATGGCTTGGAGTGCGCCCAGCGCAGGCTGGTCCCATGCCGCCCACACGGCAGAGATTGCGCCCTTATCTGGGTTAGCTGCGAGAATGGCTTCCATCTTGGCACGACTATCGGCAATGCCGCCATCTTTGACATCTGGTGTCACTCGGTCGAGCACTTTAATGTCAGGATAATTCTTGAAAATCGCATCCGCAATAATTCCGCGTTGTTGCACCGGCGGAAATGCTTCAAAAATAAACATGACCACTTTGCCTTTGCCGTTGATGCGGTTGACAACATAAGAAGCAGTGTCGGCGGCCATGGAATAGCCGTTGCTGGTGACATTGGTCACAAGCAGTGGCGATGCGCCCGCATCCATGCCAAACACGGGAACACCTGCGGTTTTGGCTGCTTCAAGGCCAGCGGTTACTTGCGATGGATCAACGTTGATCACAATGGCAGCTGGCTTTTGATTGGCGGCATCCTCAAGGCGCGAAATGACAGCGGCGACATCGCCTTTGGTGTCGACAACATTGACATCCCAGCCATTGGCCTTGGCTTTTTCTTGGAAGGCTTCGACATAAAATTGCGTGCCGGGTTGGGCAAGGTAAGGCGTGATCACGGTAATCTTTTCACCGGCGGCAGCGGCTATGCCGCTCATCAATGCCAAAGCGGAAGCTGTTGCGAGGCCTAATAATTTTCTGCGAACCAAATTCATGATGTTATCCCCTTCTCTGTTGTGCGCTTTGCTTCGCACGCCTTTTCCGGCACAATAATACTGCACAAAATTTTGAGGCGCGCAAATGTTAATTGGAATTGATGTCGGAACCACCGCTGTAAAAGCAGCTTTGTTTGACCATCAAGGCCGGGCGCTGAAAACATTTAAAAGACTATATCCCACCAAGCGGCCTGCCCCCGGCCATGTTGAACAAGATGCATCAGATTGGCTGAAGCCCGTTCTCGAAGCGCTTTCCCAATTCGGCGAAGACCGCGTTGAGGCCAT
>JAYWEV010000008.1:0-7492 GCA_043779145.1 Aestuariivirga sp.
TCAACATTATTTTCTTATAATGTGCACTGTGGCTTCAAGCCTGTTACTTAACCGTAAATCAGCTTGCTTCCATTTCAATATCATGAGGATCATCACATGAAACAATTTCTACTGGCGCTTATGTTAATTGCCGTTCCCGTTGCCGCCTTTACCGGATTTGAGATGAAGTTTGGGGCAGCGTCAGCAGTGGCCGCAGGTGCTTCTAGCCTGGGTGATCTCTCTAAATTGAAAGCGATCATCGCTGATGTGCAAGCCATTGCTGATAAGGGCGATATGGTGGCTGCTGAAAAGCGCATTCGTGATTTTGAAAATGAATGGGACGTGGCAACGAAGACTTTGCGCGGACTTAACAAAGAAGATTGGAGCCACATTGATGATGCTGCCGATGCTGCAATGAGCGATTTGCGCGAGGCAAAGCCTGATGCGGCAAAAGTGAAGGTAACGCTGGCTGCATTAATGTCTTCGATCGTTGATCCTTCTAAAGCGCCTTAATTTTTTCTGGAGATAACCCCATGTCAAACGCCGCCGCCCTGCCCCAGTTTAACCGTGTTCCTAAAGTGACGTTTGATTTTTGGTTGATCAAATTGATGGCTGTGACGATGGGTGAAACGGCGGCAGATTATTTGGGCGTCAATCTGGGATTGGGACTAACAAAAACATCTCTGTTAATGGGCGGTGTGTTGTTGGTGGCATTGTTGTTTCAATTTAGGCAGAAGCGTTATGTGCCTTGGGCTTACTGGCTGGCGGTGGTGTTGATCAGCATCGTCGGCACACTTGTGACAGATAATTTGGTGGATAATTTTGGTGTGCCGCTTTGGACGACCACGATTATTTTCACTGTGGCGTTGGCCGCAACTTTCGCAGTTTGGTACAATTCTGAGAAAACTTTGTCGATCCATTCGATCTTCACCAACCAACGCGAGGCATTTTATTGGTTGGCGATTCTATTCACCTTCGCGCTTGGAACGGCGGCGGGTGATTTGGTGGCTGAGTATTTCGGCCTCGGCTATATGGCAACAGGTGTTTTATTCGGCATGGTTATCGCGTCATTGTCGCTTGGCTATTTCTTCTTGGGACTTGATGCGATTCTAGGATTCTGGTTGGTCTATATTTTGACCAGACCACTGGGTGCATCATTCGGTGATTTTCTGTCGCAGCCAAAAGAATATGGCGGCTTGGCGCTGGGCACTATTATTACCAGCGTGATTTTCTTAGGCGCTATTGGAGCTATAGTTGGCTATATGAGCTTCACGCATGAGGGCGAGGAATTGGCGTCGTAGCTAGACGTCGCCAATCGCCTGTCGGAACAACCTCACAGTTTCGGTCATTCCCATTGTCATTGCATCGGCCGTGATGGCATGGCCGATGGAGACTTCTTTGAGATGGGGCAAAGCTGCAACAAGACGCGGCAGGTTTTCGCGCGTTAAATCATGTCCGGCATTGAGATCGATGCCAACTTTAGCGGCAGCTTCTCCTGTGGCGATGACTTTAGCCAATTCGATTTTCGTGGTGGCTGCGTCCAAAGCACCGCCATAAGGGCCTGTGAAAATTTCGATGCGATCGGCACCTGTGGCCTTGGCAAGTGCAGGCTGCGATGGATCAGGATCAACAAATAAAGCAACGCGCATGTCTTGCGATTTCAAGCGCTGGATAATGGGCGGTAAAAGATTTCCAGCTTGGGCGAAGTTCCAGCCATGGTCAGACGTGCCCTGCCCGGGTAAATCTGGCACCAATGTCACTTGATCGGGCTTGTTGGCTTCAACAAGTTTTAAAAACGTCTCATCTGGATAACCTTCAATGTTATATTCGCGATCTGGAAACTCATTGCGGATAAGATCGCGCAGCATCGGCACATCGGCATAGCGGATATGGCGTTCATCAGGGCGAGGATGGACAGTCAAGCCCACCGCACCTGCCTTTAAAACAAGGCGGCCAATCTCCACAAGATCAGGCCAAGGCACATGGCGGCGGTTGCGGAGGTAAGCGATGGCATTGACGTTGACGGAGAGTTTGCAGGGCATGGGCCGATTATTAGCAGTAGAAAGATTGAGTTTCTATGATCCAATTGTCCCAATTGTTATCAGTCCACAGCACAACTCTTAGCTGCTTGAATTTTAGAGTCGAGCTGTTAGAATAGAGTTGCTGGGGGCCATAACTTGGTGGGGATCATTATGGCAAATATCGGTCGGACATACATTCTTTTAGGGTTGATTTGGTTGGTCGTTGGCGTAATTTTTGGCACGTGGCTTGGTGCTTCAAATCACCTGCAATATGCCAATTCGCATGCACATGTGAACTTGTTGGGTTTTGTTACGTCGTCTCTTTTTGGGTTCTTGTATCTCACTTATCCCTCAATGCAAAAATCCAAACTAGCATTTCCGCAACTGGCGCTGTTTCAGGTCGGATCTGTGCTGCTTGTAATTGGCAAGTTCTTTATCGGTGATGCAATCGACATTCCCCCACTCCTGATTGGCGGATCATTGTTGGTCATTGCTGGTGTGATTTTGATGCTGGTGCTGTTCTGGCAGCATTCGGATGTGAAGAGTTAGCCGCTTCATTTATAATTGTTTCGTCATTCCCGCGAGAGCGGGAATGACGAAACAATGAATACGATTATACCTTCATCGCCTCAAGCCCGCGCGAAATAGCGGCAACACCGGTGCGCGAGACTTCCACTAACCCCAGTGGCACCATCAGCGAGATGAACTGATCGATCTTGTCGGGCTTTCCCGTCAGTTCGAAAACGAAGCTGTCGGTTGAGGCATCCACAACGCGGGCGCGAAAGGCATCAGCGAGTCGCAACGCTTCAACGCGTTTGTCACCTTCGCCTGATACTTTCACCATTGCCAATTCACGGGCGAGGAAATTTCCTTGCAGCGTGAGATCGGCAACGGAATGCACCAGCACCATGCGTTCGAGCTGAGCTTTGATTTGGGCGACCACAGGGGCCGTTCCGCTGGTGACAATCGTAAAGCGCGAGACATGTTTTTCATGTTCGGTTTCGCTCACTGTGAGCGAGTCAATGTTATAGCCGCGCCCCGCAAACAAGCCGATGATACGGGCCAGCACGCCAGGCTGGTTTTCGGCGACCACGGCTAATGTGTGTGAGTTCACTTCCTGTTTCTTGGTATCAATGAAATAGGCTGAGCCGGATGCTTCTTTATGTGCGTTCATTTTTATGATCCTCAAACCAGAGCCTTGCCCTTGGCATCAATAGCGCTGCCCACTTCTTCATCCGAAATATCTGCACCCAGCAACATTTCATTATGCGCCTTGCCAGACGGAATCATGGGAAAGCAGTTGGCGAGATTGGCCACGCGGCAATCGAAGATCACCGGATGGGGCGCGGTTATCATCGCTTTAATGGCATCATCAAGCTCGCCCGGTTTTTCGCAGCGCATGCCAACACCGCCATAGGCTTCGGCAAGTTTTACAAAATCCGGCAGTGCTTCCGAATATGATTCACTCAAGCGATTGCCGTGCAGCAGCTGCTGCCATTGGCGCACCATGCCCATATATTGATTGTTCAAAATGAAAATCTTGATCGGCAATTTATATTGGATGGCAGTAGAGAATTCCTGAATGGTCATCTGCACCGAGGCATCGCCTGCAATATCGATCACCAATGATGTCGGGTGGGCCGCCTGCACGCCAACGGCCGCGGGAAGGCCGTAACCCATGGTGCCAAGGCCGCCAGAAGTCATCCAGCGGTTTGGCTCTTCAAAGCGATAAAATTGCGCCGCCCACATTTGATGCTGACCCACTTCTGTGGTGATGTAAGTGTCCATATCTTTGGTCAGCGCAAACAGCCGCTCGATTGCATATTGCGGCATGATCACATCTTTGTTGCGGCGATATTTGAGCGAGTCGACAGACTTCCATTTGCTGATTTCCGCTTTCCATGAGGCCAGCGCTTTATGATCGAGCGCATGCTTGTGCGCTTTCCACGATGCGATCATCGCTTCCAAAGCAGCGGCCACATCGGCAATCACAGGCACGGCAATGCGCACCACTTTGTTGATTGAAGATGGATCAATGTCGATATGGATTTTCTTGGAGTTGGGTGCAAAGGCATCCAAGCGCCCGGTGATGCGGTCGTCAAAGCGTGCGCCCACATTGATCATCACATCGCAATCATGCATGGCCATGTTGGCTTCATAGGTGCCGTGCATGCCCAACATGCCCAACCATTCTTTGCCAGATGCGGGGTAAGCGCCAAGGCCCATCAAGGTTGAGGTGATGGGAATGCCTGTCAGCTCCACGAATTCACGCAGCAGTTTGGAGGCGCGAGGGCCGGAATTGATCACGCCGCCGCCCGTGTAGAAAAGCGGTTTCTTGGCGGTGGCAATCAGAGCGATAGCGGCCTCGATGGCAGCCATATCTGGCTTGGTTTGCGGTTGGTAAGATTTTACAATCACGTCTTTCTTAGATGTGTATGTGCCCTTGGCAAATTGAACATCCTTCGGAATGTCAACAACCACCGGGCCGGGGCGGCCGGTCATCGCAACGTAAAATGCCTCGTGCATGATGCGCGCTAAATCATTCACATCCTTCACCAGCCAATTCTGCTTGGTGCAGGGCCTGGTTATGCCAACGGTGTCGCATTCTTGAAACGCGTCTGAGCCAATCAGATGGGTGGGCACCTGCCCGGTGATGAGCACCATGGGGATTGAATCGGCCAACGCATCCATCAGTCCCGTCACGCAATTGGTGGCCCCCGGGCCAGAGGTGGCCAATGCCACGCCGCACAGGCCAGTAGAGCGCGCATAGCCTTCAGCCATGTGTGTGGCCCCCTGCTCGTGGCGCACCAGAATGTGCTTTACTTTATCCTGCTGGAAGAATTCATCATAAATTGGCAGAACCGCGCCGCCTGGATAACCAAACACGTTCTTCACGCCATGTTCGGCCAAGGCCCGCAAAACCATTTCAGCGCCGGTCATTATCATATCTTCAGCCATAGACTCGTCCTCTTCCGCGTTCTCTCTATCGCCAATCCGCCCAATAAAAAAGGCCCCTGAGAGGAGCCTGTTTTCCGCGCAACACCTTTTCTCCCGGAGGTTAACCCCCAGAGGTGATGCGCGACCAGACGACGACGAGAATAATTTTCATGGGCGCAGTGTTATTGGGGGAAATGGAATACGTCAAGCCCCTAGAATGTTAGGAACCGTTGCCGTAGTGCATTGCTATGCCGGAAAGCCAATGGCATGGTGCCCGTATCAAACGAAAAAATCTCCGGGAAATCCTATGTCCACAATCCACTTTGCCCAACGCATGGAAACTGTGCAGCCAAATGCAATTGGCGAGCTTCTCAAATTCGGGGCTGATCCAGGGCTAATATCTTTCGCAGGCGGCTATCCCGATGGTAGTTTATTTCCACTTGCTCAATTGAACGACGTTTATCAAACCGCCATCCTGCAAAACGGTGCGCAGAGTTTGCAATATACTGTTTCTGACGGGGATCCGAAATTGCGCGCGCAGCTCGCAGCTCGCTCAACCAGCAAGGGCACACCGAGCACTGCTGACAATATTTTGATCTTGCAAGGTAGCCAACAAGGCCTCGACCTAGTTGCAAAAATGCTGGTCGATGCTGGTGATGTCATTGTGACAGAACGCCCCACGTTTCTCGGTGCCATGATTGCGTTTAACCCTTGTCAGCCGAGCTACGTGGGCATTCCAATGGATCTGGACGGAATGAAAACAGACGTGCTCGAGAAAAAGCTGAAAGAAGGCCTGAAGCCAAAGCTGCTCTACACCATTCCAGACTTCCAAAATCCAACGGGCGTGACCTTAAGCTTAGAGCGCCGCAGGCATCTGATGGCACTTGCCAATCAATACGACTTTATGATTCTGGAAGACACAGCCTACCGAGATCTGCGCTATACTGGAGTTGAGCCCGCCACATTGAAAAGTCTGGACACGCACGACCGCGTTATCCTGTTGGGAAGTTTCTCAAAGGTTTTGGCACCCGGTTTAAGGTTGGGTTGGGCCAATGGCTCTGTGCCCATGATTCAAAAACTGGGATTATTGAAACTGGCTGCAGACACACAATGTAGCACACTGAACATGGCGGCGGCCTCGCTTTATTTAGAGCGTTATGATCTCGATGATCATGTCGATACCTTGCGCGCTGCATATAGACGCAAGAAAAATCTGATGCTGGACACAATCCGCCAGCATTTCCCGCAAGAGGTGACGTTCACCGATCCCGAGGGTGGGCTCTTCACGTGGCTCACCTTTCCGAAGGATTTTGATACCACGCGCTTTATGCGCGATCATGCCTTGGGCAAGGCGAAGGTGGCATATGTTCCTGGCGGCAGCTTTTTTCCAGATGTGAGCGAGCATAACCACGCGCGCTTTAACTTTTCTGGCCAGCCTGATGCCAACATTGTAAAGGGCATTTCTGCCTTGGGTGCATTGGTGAAACTTGAAATGACAAAATTATCATGACCAGGATTCACAAAACCTTGCCCGCATCGATTTCAAAAGATATCGTTGAACGTTGGCGCAATGTGCCCGTCGCAGTCATCGCCGATGTCAGCAACGGGGCCTGTCAAATTGACCCGCGGATCAGGCCACTTTGTCCGGCTGGCCAGCAGCCAAAATTGTTTGGCTTCGCGGTCACGGCCCTGTGCGCACCACCGGATTTTGGGGCTGTGCTGACCGCGCTTGATCTGGTGAAAAAAGGCGATGTTCTAATGATTGCCGCTCAGGGCAACAGCCAACGCGCAATGATAGGCGAAATTCTCGGCGGTCATTTGCGCCGCCTTGGAGCAGCAGGCCTTGTTTGTGATGGTTCAATCAGGGATGTGGCTGAACTTGCAAGCTGGAAAGACCTCAGTTGCTACAGCCGTTTCATTACGCCGCGCGGTCCTACAGGTGCTGCTCTCGGCGAAGTCAACGCCGCCATAACTTTTGGCGGTCTTGAATTGAACCCCGGTGATTTAATCATCGGCGATGATGATGGGCTGGCCGCCCTCTCACAGAAGATGGCCCAAAGCCTGATTGTCGAAGCCGAAGCCAAAATGGCGTTGGAAGTGGAATGGCAGAAAAAACTCGCAAGCGGCATGAGTGTTGCTAAGACGTTCGGGCTGGCTGCGCCCTAGGTTAACTGGCAGCAAGCTTCACTCAGCCAACAAGTAATTCAGATATTGGCCGACTGCGATGGGTTAAAGCGAATAAATGGAAAAGAATAAGGGGGACGCCTACCCATGTGATAGAGCTTGTTGCGTTGCGCCCGCAAACACACTTCGATATCGCGAAGACTCTCCCGATACGTCAACTGCGCAAAGGCCATGCACAGATATTGGTCAAGACAGGTGAACTGTCGCACCTTCCTGTCCCCGCCATAACGCGCCACACAGCGCCGGAATGTATGCAAGGGCAGATGCCCCATCAGTTGCGCAAAAACCAATTTGCCAGTGTACATGCTTCACCCCGAGATTGTTGGACGAAGCATCTTGAACCACATTCAGAGGCAAACACCGTTCAAGTC
>JAYWEV010000009.1:0-2813 GCA_043779145.1 Aestuariivirga sp.
AAACTAAAACCATCCGTGTGGGGGCAGGCGGTATTATGTTGCCTAATCATTCGCCTTTGGTGATTGCTGAACAATTTGGTACTTTGGAATCGCTTTATCCGGGCCGCATTGATTTAGGGTTAGGCAGAGCGCCCGGCACGGATCAGCGTACATCGCGGGCTTTGCGCGTTGACCCACAGGCTTCCGAACATTTCCCGCAAGATGTGTTGGAGCTGCAAGCGCTGCTTGGCCCCCTGCAAGAAGGCCAAACCATTCAAGCTGTTCCGGGCACCGGCCTCAATGTGCCGTTATGGATTCTGGGTTCCAGCCTGTTTGGCTCGCAACTCGCCGCCATGCTGGGGCTGCCTTATGCCTTCGCGTCACATTTTGCGCCGGATCATTTGATGCAAGCCGTCGAAATTTACCGTGCCAAGTTTGAACCGGCCCAACAACTGCAAACGTCTCATGTTATGGCGGGTGTGAATGTGGTGTTGGCACAAACTGATGCTGAAGCCCAATATCTGTTCACCACATTACAAATGCGCTTTGCTGACATGTTCCGTGGCGCACGCGGATTGTTAAAGCCACCCATCGATGACATCGAAAGCTATTGGACTCCATCTGAAAAAATCCAAGCCAGCCGCATGCTGGCCTGCGCGTTCGTCGGTTCGCCTGAAACGGTGCGCGCTGGGTTGTTGGAGTTTGTGGAACGCACGGGTGTAAATGAACTGATGGTGGCCACTGCGATTTACGATCATAAGGCAAAGTTGCGGTCTTATGAGTTGCTGGCGGGGTTGGGGTTGAAATCGTAATCGTCTGAAATGGGCTGTGACCATGTGATACACTTGTCGAACTTCCGAAATCGGATAAAGTCATTTGCGGGGGTTGAGGCAAGCTGACGGAGAAGAACTGATGCTTCGCACATTTTCAAAATACCTGTTGTTGGTGATGGCGGTCTTTACACTTTTTAATTTCAACCCAAACCCAATTTGGGCTGGCCCAGCTGAGGATGAAGCGGTCAAGCTTTGTGACACACTCGCTGCAGCTATTTCGGATAAAACCAAACCCGTTGGTGTGCCAGGCGTAAAGGGTGGTGACATTGATGGGCCAGCTGCTGTTGCCGCATGCGAAAAAGCCGCCGCAGCATTTCCGGATAATATGCGCATCCTGTTTCAATATGGCAGGGCGCTTGTTGCGGCTGACCAATTGCCGAATAAAACATTTGAACTTTATACCAAAGCCGCCATCGGCGGACATATCGTGGCGATGAACAATCTTGGCTATGCCTATCAAAATTCAATCGGCACTGCCAAGAATCTCACAGAAGCGCTCAAATGGTATCAAAAGGCTGCCGATCTCGGCTTTGCCATTGCACAACGCAATGTGGGTATATTTTACCGAAACGGCAAAGGCATCCCCACAGATACAAAGATGGCGGCCATGTGGTTTGCCAAAGCGTCCGAACAAGGTGATGCCAATGCAAAGTTGGAACTTGGCTTACTCTATGACGAGGGAACTGGGGTTCCTCAGGATTATGCCAAAGCGGTTCAACTTTATAAGGATGCCGTGGGGGGTGGTGAGGCGCTTGCCTATTCCAATTTGGGCTGGGCCTATGACAGGGGCATTGGCGGCCTGCCCGTGGATCATGTCAAAGCCAATGAGATTTATCTCCAAGGTGCCGCCAAAGGCGATAATAATTCAATGAATAATTATGCTGAAAGCTTGGTCACCGGCGAAGGCGTGGCCAAGGACACCAAAACCGGTATGGAATGGATGAACAAGGCCTTTGACGCAGGCTCCAGTCGCGCGGCCTATAATCTTGGTCAATATTATTCCAAAGGTGAAATTGTTCCGCGCGATATTGAAAAATCAGTCGGCTATTACATTACATCGTTAGAGCGCAACGCCGATGACTCACGCGCCTTGTTCATCGGCAAAGGCGGCGAAGGTGTTCCCACTGATGTCATCAACCTGATGCAAGACAAACTGCTCAAACGCGGCGGCGTTTTCGAAAAGCACGATGGCAGTTTTGGTAAGGGTAGTGTGGAGTATATGGAAGCGATTTTGAATGGGGGGTGAGGGGTTTTGGCTGCTACGTAATGCGCAGGTACTTCGGGTTTGCTCAACGCATGGGTTGCCAAAATATTCGCGCTGCGTTCTTTTGTGTTGATAGCACGCTTGGCGGCCTGCTTATCGCGTAGATCTGGAACATCAGGCAGTCATCATGTATCAATAACCAACCATATCGTCATCCCGGCGAAGGCCGGGATTGGGCTTCTGTTTAAGTTGAAAGCCCGGCCCCGGCCTTCGCCGGGGTGACGGGCATAGGTGTTTATTGATTTTAAGTGACCAACCGCTGCTCTCGCGCCGCAGTCGATTCCTGCGTGAATGTTTCGCCTAAAGGGCTTGAGAGTTTGAGGGTGCTGAATGAGGCGAAAATCATCTGGCTCACACTTTCGGGCAGCGGCAATGAAAAGGCGATGCATGATGCGCCGCTGATGCCGTTTAAAGCTGAGCGCGGCACCGCACAATTGCTGCCGTACATGGGCGAAGAAAGTGTAAAAGCCTATTGGGCGCGTAAAAACCGCCGCAGTATTGACGGCAAAGAGACGGGCATATAGCGCAACCAAGACTAACATAACAATTCCTTTCATAGCTAATATATCTTATTTAGGAAATAAGTCAAGAGTTATTTTCCATCTTGTGCAATATTTCTGAAACGTCTATACGTCCCTTACGAAATTCACTCATCAAGTCCGCGCAAGCGGTTTTGGAGTGGGTCCCGCGAGGGGCCCGCTTTTTTTGTATCTGGATAGGCCTATGACTGATCAACG
>JAYWEV010000010.1:0-19490 GCA_043779145.1 Aestuariivirga sp.
TCTTTTTTGTTTAGAAAAACGATTCCAATTCAAGTACTTACGAATCTGGATTTCCGTTATTCCAAGTAAAGCCGTATCTTCGGACTTACAAAAAAAGCCTTATTTTACTGGTTTTTTTCGTAGGCGGAACCGCTCTGCACAGAGATGTGTGAATATGATAGCCCGCGAGGGGAGAGAGTTGGTTTTGGGCGATTAGAATCTCGTCGGCTTTTCGCGAGTGGTGAGGATTTGGGCTCGCGCCAGCGGTCCTTCATCTATCCCATCCGTCTGCGCTGCGCTTGGTCGGATGGGGCCCTTTCTTCTCCCGTTGAAGAAACGGGAGAAGACGATAGGGGGATGCATTTAATTAAAATTCGAACTCGTAGCTAGGGACCTCATCCCCCTTCGGGACCTTCTCCAGAGGAGAAGGGTAGAAAAAAGAAGTTTGTTCATTTTCACGCTTCTCCTTTGGAGAAGCTGTCACGAAGTGACTGATGAGGTCCCTTGGCCACAAGCTCAACTCTACAACCCTGTAGTCACTCGGGTACGGTGACGACCAACTTAATTATGAACGTATGCAATGGCCCTGCCCAAACTACCGATCCCGCCAGCCATTCGTAATCGGATATCTTCTATCGCGCCCAAAATTCTTTCGCGTGATCTTCACACCCGGTGCGCTCTGGCGGCGTTTGTATTCGGCGACATAGAGCAGGTGCTGAATGCGCTTGACCAAGGCCACATCATGGCCGCGGGCGACGATTTCGGCCACGGTTTGCTCGCGCTCAACAAGGCCTTCGAGGATATCATCCAGCGCTTCATAGGGCGGCAGGCTGTCTTGGTCTTTTTGGTTTTCGCGAAGCTCTGCGGTGGGTGCTTTGGTGATGATGCGCGTTGGGATCACATAGCCTTGGGTGTTACGCCATGCGGCCAAGCGGTAGACTTCAACCTTATAAATATCCTTGATCGGGTTGAAGCCGCCATTCATGTCGCCGTAAAGCGTGGCGTAACCAACGCTCATCTCAGATTTATTGCCGGTGGTGAGAACCATGCTGCCGAACTTGTTTGAGATCGCCATCAGGATCACACCGCGTGAACGCGATTGAATATTCTCTTCCGTGGTATCGCTCTTCTTGCCTGCAAACATTGGCTGCAAGCCAGCAAGAATTCCTTCGACGGGTTCTTTGATCGGCACCACATCATAGCGCACGCCTAGCAGCTTGGCGCATTCTTCAGCGTCGACCAAACTATCGCGGCTGGTATATTGATAAGGCAGCATCACGCAATGAACGCGTGCAGCCCCTAGAGCATCAACAGCCATGGCCGCCACAACAGCGCTATCTATGCCGCCTGATAGCCCCAACACAACGCCGGGAAAGCGGTTTTTATCGACATAGTCGCGAAGGCCCAGAACACAGGCCTTCCATGCTTCTTCTTCGTTTTCGGGGAGCTTAGCCACAGCGCCTGGCACCATGTGCCAACCCTCATCGCTACGCACCCATTCGGTGATAGCAACGGCTTCTTCAAACATGGGCATTTGCAGCGCCAGCGACCGATCGGCATTCAGCACAAAAGATGCACCATCAAAGACCAGCTCATCCTGCCCGCCCACTTGATTGAGATAAACCAGCGGAAGCTTGGTTTCGCTGACCCGTGCCACAACAAGGTTTAGGCGCACGTCATCCTTGTTGCGCTCGAACGGCGAGCCATTGGGCGACAACAAAATTTCGGCACCCGTTTCCGCAAGGGTTTCGCAGGTTTCTTCTGTCCAAATATCTTCGCAGATAGGCACGCCAATGCGAACACCCTTGAAATTGATCGGGCCTAGAGCAGGGCCGGGCTGGAACACACGCTTTTCATCAAACACGCCATAATTTGGCAGATCATATTTAAAACGCAGCGTTTCAATTTTACCGCCATTGAGAAGCGCCACGGCATTATGCAGTTTCTCGCCCTCACGCCAGGGTAAGCCAATTAAAATCGCGGGCCCCTGAGCAAATTCAATAGCCAATTCTTCGCATGCTGATTTGCAGGCTGCCACAAACGACTGGCGCAGCACTAAGTCTTCTGGCGGATAGCCCGAGATATAAAGCTCGGGGAACAGCACAAGATCAACATCCTTAAGCTTGGCAATCTCGTGCCGCGCTTTTGCCAAATTAACAGCAATGCCGCCCACTGTTGGGTTAAGCTGTGCCAATGCAATAATAAGTTTATCAGTCATGATGGCGCTTCATAACGCGAGTTTGCGCGGAGGGGAAGGTGCATCACCGCATACGCCGTGGCGTTTCAGTGAGCCGTCGCCTCTGACTTTAACCCTTGTAACAGCAGCCCGATAAACCGGTCTATCTCTTCTCCCAACGTTTCGGTTGCCAAGCTTACAAACCGATTGTCCAAACTTAACGACACAATCCCGTGGACGGCGGCAAACATTGTCCGCGTACGGATCATTAATTCCTGCTCGTTCAATTCGGGCTGCAGTTGGGCCAAGGGTTTAGCGATGTGGGAAAGCAATTTGACTTGATTGGCCATGATCCAATCGGGCAGGGGGCGACCGTTAGCCAACCGAAGTTCAAACAATGCCCGCCAAAGTTTTTCATGGGCACGGGCAAATTCCAGATAGCGCTGGCCCAGATATCTCAACCTCTGACCAGCATCACCAGCACCGGTCGTGGCGGCTTCGACATCGGCATCCAGAGCAGCCAAAGTTTGCGCGTTAACCTCCAATATCAAACCGTCCAGATCTTCAAACACATTATAAAGCGCACCGAGGGCACAGCCTGCATCTTCGGTCACATCGCGTGCCCGCAAACTTGAAAGACCAGATGATTCGATCCTCGCTTTTGCTGCCGAAATCAACTTGGCCTTCATCGCTTCCCGTTTGAGATCACGTTTAACTATTTGATTTTGTTCATTTTCAATTTTCATTAAGCATTCCAAATATTTATTTGAACGATGTTCACAATTACCTTGAACAATGTTCAAAATACGTTAAGTTGAATTCGTGAACAACGTTCATAACATGGAGAAGTAAAAATGTTCAAACAAATTGTAACATTGATTAGAGGGCAGGCTTACGAGAACACCGAAAGGGTTTTAGACGCTCACGCTCTTCCGCTCTTGCGACAACAGATCCGGGATTGCGCCGAGGCAGTAAATGCCGCGCGCCGTGCCTTGGCCTTTGCAATTGCCCAAAACGAGTCAGACGTCGCTCAAACCAAAAAGTTGAGCGCCAAGATTGTCGATCTCGAAAACCGCACCATCAGTGCGATGGAGCAGGGCAAAGACGGTTTGGCAACAGAAGCGGCTGAGACCATCGCGATTTTAGAAACAGAACGCGATGCATCTGTCGAAGCACAAAACAACTTTGCAGCTGAAGCAGCAAGATTAAAGCGAGTGGTCGCCGTTTCCGAAAGCCGTTTGCGTGAATTGGAACGTGGTCAACGCTTAGCTTCTGTGACAGATAAAACCCAGCGTCTGCGTGAAACAGCTCCTGGTGCCACGCTCAACGCGTTGAAAGATGCAGAAGCAACTTTAGGCCGACTGCGCACGCGCCAAAAACATGTCGATGCGGCTGCCGTCGTTCTTGATGAAATGGAAAACGCTAAAAACCCATCAACGCTTGCCGAACGCATGGCCGAGGTTGGGTGTGGCGCCCCCACCAAAACCCGCAGTGAAGATGTGCTCAAGCGTTTGCGCGACCGCATCCAACCGCAGGCCTAATTCTATCAATCCAACCCAAACTTTACATAAAAGGAAAAGATCATGTCAAATACACAAATCAGCGCAAAACACACAAATTCATGGATGTTGTTTACACAAGCCACTTTCGCCCTTGCTGCAGTTATGATGGCCGGCGGTATCTACTTTCTTGAAGCCAGTTTTTCGGCAAAAGGCTTCTACGCCATGGCCGCCATCATGTTAGTGCACACGTCAATCACGTTGACAAAAACCATGCGTGACAATGAAGAAGCATCAAAAATGATCAGCAAGATTGAAGATGCACGCACCGAGAAATTGCTGATGGAAATCAACCGCGGTTAATCGTACTCTGACAGCAACAACCCTCTTGCATAGGGCAATTTTGATTTTTCTATCAAAAATCAAAACGCTTTAGGCAGGAGGGATTTGTTTGTGCAACTCCAACTCACTCCTTGCAAATCCCATCTGAAAACGCCAAATTTACGCTCAAACGTAATTTGAAGTGAGGCAAGTCTGATGGATCTGAACAATCAACGCGAAAGCAGCAACGTCGATGACCAACGCGGAGATGGTGGGGGCTTTGGCCCTGGCGGTTCCGGCGGCTCTGGTGGCTTAGGCGGCGGAAGCTCTATGGGCGGCGGTGGCATAGGAATGTTGCTGCCGTTGTTATTCCGTACCATTGGCATGCGTGGTATCGTTCTTTTAGTGCTCGCTTATTTTGCGCTCAAGTTTTTCGTTGGTATTGATCTGATTAACATGGTGAACGGCGGTGGTGGCGGGATTTCTTTGCCTGGCAACACAACCCAAGTTCAACTGCCGGGTAATACCAAAATTGGCCAATCCACAAACAATACCAATTTGGATGGTGGCTCAGGTGCAGGCCCCGACGTGACCACAACGGACGCCGGCAAAGTTTTCGTTGCGAAAGTTTTAGGCTCTACAGAAGATGTTTGGACCAAGATATTTTCAGATATGGGCCAACAATACGAAAAGCCCCGTTTGGTATTGTTTACAGGCTACACACAATCTGGCTGTGGAACGGCGCAATCTGCAATGGGCCCATTTTATTGCCCAGCCGACCATAAGGTCTATATTGATCTTGCTTTCTATCAAGATATGAAAACCAAATTGGGCGCACCCGGAGATTTTGCCCAAGCCTATGTGGTGGCACACGAAGTGGGTCACCATGTGCAAAATCTCTTGGGCATTGCCGACCAAGTGCAGCAAGCGCGCAGCCAAGGTTCGGAAGCTGAAAGCAACGCCTTGTCAGTGCGCATGGAATTGCAAGCCGATTGTTTTGCTGGCATCTGGTCGACTGAAGCTGATGCTCAAAAACACATTTTGCAGCAGGGCGACATCGACGAAGCATTGAACGCTGCCAGCCAGATCGGTGATGACCATTTGCAAAAGCAATCACGTGGCTATGCCGTGCCAGATAGCTTTACCCATGGCACATCAGCACAACGGGTTAAATGGTTCAAAGCTGGTGTGACGGCCACAAGTTTGAAAGATTGCGACACGTTTAGCGCATCTGCGCTTTAAACGAGGCGAACCATAATCGTTTTTTTGGAATACCGTTCAGTGAGCGGCAAATGTTGCCTGCGGACTAACTTTTAGTTATTTCTCGAATAGTTTATTAACGCTGCCCGGTGATTTACATCAAAGGATACTGCGAATTTTACGCATTCCTAAAATCCATCCCTCAAACCAACAATATCTAGGGATGGATTATTTATGTCGAAAAAATTTGCAGATAGCGAAGTCTTTCAACGCCTATTGAAGGGAGCCGATGCGCTGGTATTTTTTGGAGGCGGTTTAGTCGCAACGATTCAAAGTGTTGTGCGCTCTGATGCGGCAACGCCAAGCGCGGCTGGTTTTTTCACAGTATTCTTAGGTTTCCTCTGCCTGTTCTTGCTCCGCAGTTTTGGTTTGTATGAGTTTAGAAATTTGGCAAACGCAATGCTTGCCATTGCAAAATCCTGGATCACAACAGCCGCAGTGGGCATCATTTTATACGAATATTCATCTTGGATCGACCTTGGTCTGACCACCGGGTGGATTAAAATATGGCTGGGGCTGACTGCTGTCTATTTCGTTTTAAGCCGCACCTTCATTCAGATTTGGATCAGGCCAATCGTAAAGCTTGGCCATGAGCGCCAACGCATAGCCATTGTTGGTGGTGGTAAGGCAGCCGAAGAGGCTATCACAACGCTTGAACATTCTAAGAAACTCGACATAGAAATTATTGGATTATTCGATGATAGGTTCGATAATCGTAGTCCGGAATCTGTGCGCAAACACAAGAAGATTGGTAAGATGGATGATCTGGCTGATTATGCCAGAAACAATCGCGTTGATCTGATTATCGTCGCTATCCCCCTTTCAGCCGAGCAACGTTTGTTGCATATTTTGAAACGCTTGTGGCAGTTACCTGTCGATATCCGGGTGAGTGGCCAAGCCGCAGCACTTAAACTTTCACCACGCGCCTATACCTATCTGGGTGACCTGCCATTGCTATCTTTGTTTGATCGCCCGCTTAATGGTTGGGATCAATTTATGAAGGACACCCTTGATCGCGCAATAGCGTTAGCGGCCATTGTAGCACTGGCACCCGTGATGTTGATTGTTGCATTAGCCGTTCGCTTGGAAAGTAAAGGCCCTATAATTTTCCGTCAGAAAAGATTTGGTTTCAACAATGAGCTGGTGCAGGTATTTAAATTCCGCTCAATGTATACCGACATGAATGACGCCTCGGCTAGCAAACTTGTGACCAGAGGCGATCTGCGCGTAACCAAAGTTGGTCGTATCATACGCAAGTCATCGCTCGATGAGTTGCCGCAATTGTTTAATGTGCTGCAAGGTCAGCTCTCGTTGGTTGGCCCGCGTCCACATGCAACCCAAGCCAAAGCCGCTGGAACACTTTATGATGAAGTGATCGATGGTTATTTTGCACGTCACAAAGTGAAACCGGGCATCACAGGTTGGGCGCAAATTAACGGCTGGCGCGGCGAAACAGACACCCATGAGAAGTTAGAACAACGGGTGAAACATGATCTTGATTATATTGATCGTTGGTCTCTGGGTCTTGATCTCTACATACTGGCCAAAACGCCAATGGCCTTATTGAAAAGTAAAAACGCTTATTAAGTGCACTGCAACATTGTGGAATCTCTGGATGTAACTCAGAGATTGTACTTTGGTAAATTGCTGTTAAGGTTCTGCCACTGCCGCGGGGCAGTTAGAATCATTAGTAGAAATTGGGAGGCACTAAACTATGGAAGCACTTTTACCAATCATTTTGCAACTTGTTGGTGGCGCAGTAGGTGGTAACGTCGGTGGCGCAGTCATGAAAGATTCAAGCCTCGGCGGCTTGGGCAACACAATCGCTGGCGCACTTGGTGGCGTGGGCGGTGGTTCGATTCTGGGTGCCCTAATTCCTGCCTTGGCAACCAGCGCTGCTGGTGGCGGCATTAATATTGGTAACATCGCTGGCGCAGGCGTTGGCGGCATTGTTCTTCAAATCATCGCTGGTTTGATCAAGAACCAAATGAACAAGAAAGCGTAATAATTTTTCGCGCTAGACGAAAGGCATCCATTTGGGTGCCTTTTTTTACTTTTGTTCTTCTAAACTCTCACGATCTGCCGCAAACACTCTGGCGATTTCTGAGCGGGACTCCCGCGCTAAATCTTGCAATGCTTTTTGGCCATCGCGAACCGCCACCGATTTACGCAGGAACTTTTCATCGAGCTGGGCGAACTTCGCAACGATTGATACGGCCGCCGCTTTACTGTTGCCCAGAATTACCAAAGCATCCCTTGCCATATCCATAGAAGAGCCGAACATTTCGCGATACACATATTCAACACCAATCTTTAACAGTTCACCTGCGTGAGTGCGGTCATAAGCGCGGACAAACAACTTTAAATCAGGAAAATTTGTTCGCGCTATATTCACAAGCTCGGTTATCTTCTCACGGTCATCAATCGCAATCACCATGATCTTTGCTTGCCTTGCGCCCGCTGCTTCCAACAGATCAGTACGTAAAGCGTCACAATAGAACACTTTGAAACCAAATTTTCGAAGTGCATCAACTTGGCTAGAATCATGATCAAGCAATGTGGTCTTCAAGCCTTGTGCCGTCAGCACCCGTCCAACAGTCATCCCAAAACGGCCATGCCCTGCGATAATTGCATCCACGACATCACGCGTGATCACATCAGCTTCGCGTGTTTAGTCATTTGTTCTCATCATAGGTTTGTGAACTCTATCGTCCAACATTAATAGAACCGGAGAGGTTGCCATTGAAAGCGCAATAACAGCCGTCAAAAGCCCAGCATATTGTGCCGAAAGCAGATCGAGGCCCACTGTAACGCCAACCAATACAAATCCAAACTCGTTGACTTGCGTCAGCGCAATTGTAAATCGTGACGTATCAGCGCGTTGCAAGCCAAAGCTTTTCGCAAGTAAAAATTGGGCTAGCAGTTTAAATACTAAAAACGCCAGCAATCCAAAGATCACCAGATAGGGCGTCTTGGCAATCAAATTGAATTCGACACCCGCCCCAACTGCGATAAAAAAGATTGCCAACAGCAGGCCCTTGAATGGCTGCAAATCCATATCGAGCTCGTGGCGCTATTCGCTATCAGCCAACACCTCGCCAGCCAGAAATGTGCCAAGAGCCGCTGATAGGCCGACCATTTCCATAATCAAAGTGATAGCCACAACCAAAAGCAAAGCGGTGGCTACAAAGATTTCACGCGCCCCTGTGTTTGCCAAAGCCCGAAACAGTGGTCGTGTGAGATACAGACCGCCAACCGCAATCGCTGCCACAGCCCAAATAATGCTAATGGCTTTGAGCCATGTTGGCCAATACGCAATCAGCGAAGAGGTGGCGATGGTCTCTGCTGGCGGCGCAATTGCAAGCAACGGAAACAGTGCTAAAATTGGAATGACCGAAATATCCTGAAACAACAAAACTGAAAAGATAGATTGACCGACAGGCGTTTTCAAAATGCCACGCTCTTCCAAACTTTGTAAAATAATGGCCGTCGATGACATCGATAATATAACGCCGATAACCAGACCTTCGCGCCAATCGCGCGCTATGAGCAATGCAGCAAGCCCGAGCACTGCAGAAACACCAACCACCTGCAAAGCGCCCAGCCCGAATATATGTCTGCGCAATTCTCAAAGTTTTGCTGGCTCTAATTCTAAGCCGATCAAAAAGAGCATCACAATGACGCCAAGCTCGGCAAAATGCTTAACCGTCTCAACATGGTCGCCCACAAAATTGAGAGCCGAGGTGACTATGATTGCACCTGCAATCAGGAATCCCAAAATTGAACCTAGCTTCAGCCATTTTGCGATGGTTGCTGAAATAACTGTCGCTGCCAGATAAACCAGACCGCTGATCAGAAATTGTTCGAGTGACATATGTGATTGGCCCGAGAAACAAACAATTTGAAACCATTGCACCTTTTCGAATAAACGGCAATTATGTCGCATCTAAGGATGGGCCGGGGATAAGCGATCTATGCATGAGATTTTGGAAAAGCTTGATGAACGGCGCAGGCAAGCTCACCTCGGTGGCGGCCAAGTGCGCATTGATGCACAACACGCCAAGGGCAAGCTGACGGCGCGTGAGCGGATTGAGGTTCTGCTCGATGGAGACTCATTTGAAGAATATGATGTATATGTAACGCATCGCTCCACCGAATTTGGCATGGAGAAACAAAAGATTGCCGGCGACGGCGTGGTGACGGGCTGGGGCACCATCAACGGCCGTATCACTTATGTGTTCGCACAAGATTTTACCGTGCTTGGGGGTTCGCTCTCGGAAACCCATGCGCGCAAGATTTGCAAGATTATGGATTTGGCGGTGAAGTCAGGCGCGCCTGTGATTGGATTGAACGACTCCGGTGGTGCGCGCATTCAAGAGGGCGTGGATTCGCTTGCAGGTTACGCAGAGGTGTTTCGCCGCAATGTCGAGGCATCGGGTGTCATCCCACAAATTTCTGTGATTATGGGGCCTTGCGCGGGCGGCGCTGTTTATTCGCCGGCGATGACTGATTTTATTTTTATGGTGCGCGACACATCATACATGTTTGTGACGGGACCTGATGTCGTGAAAACTGTAACCAATGAGGTGGTGACGGCTGAAGAGTTGGGCGGGGCAGCAACGCACACGCAAAAATCTTCTGTTGCCGATGGTGCCTATGACAATGATATTGAAACACTGGAGCAGGTTCGCAGGTTGTTTGATTTTCTGCCACTGAACAATTCCGAAAAACTTCCGACCCGCCCATTTTATGATGACCCTGATCGGCTGGAAATGAAACTTGATACGCTCATTCCCGATAGCGCGGCCAAGCCTTATGATATGAAAGAGCTTGTTTTAGCGCTGGCAGACGAAGGTGATTTTTTCGAAATCCAAGAAGCTTTTGCTCGCAACATCATCACTGGTTTCGTTCGCATTGAAGGGCAAAGCATTGGCGTTGTGGCCAACCAGCCACAGATTTTGGCAGGCGTGCTTGATATTGATTCCTCCCGCAAGGCCGCGCGCTTTGTGCGCTTCTGCGATGCATTCAACATCCCGATTTTGACATTGGTTGATGTGCCCGGATTTCTTCCAGGCACCGCGCAGGAATATGGCGGTGTGATAAAGCAGGGGGCGAAACTATTATTTGCTTATGCCCAAGCGACAGTGCCCATGGTGACGTTGATTACAAGGAAGGCTTATGGCGGTGCGTATGATGTGATGGCATCAAAACACATTGGTGCGGATGTGAATTATGCATGGCCCACGGCAGAGATTGCGGTGATGGGGGCCAAGGGTGCGACGGAAATTATTTATCGCTCCGAACTGGGAGATAAAGAAAAGATTGCAGCGCGCACTAAAGATTATGAAGATCGTTTTGCTAACCCATTCGTGGCAGCAGAGCGCGGCTTTATCGACGACGTGATAATGCCGCACTCATCGCGCAAACGCATCGCGCGCGCTTTTGCTTCATTACGCAATAAGAAAATGCAAACGCTCCCGAAGAAACACGACACGATGCCATTATGAAAATGTTTAAAAAAATTCTCATCGCAAATCGCGGTGAAATTGCTTGCCGCGTGATCAATACCGCAAAATTGATGGGCATTAAAACTGTTGCCGTTTATTCAGAAGCAGATCGTGATGCGTTGCATGTGAAGATGGCAGATGAGGCTGTATACATTGGGCCAGCGCCTGCGAGCCAATCCTATCTGGTGATCGATAATATCTTAAAAGCAATCAAGCAATCAGGTGCTGATGCTGTTCACCCCGGCTATGGTTTTTTGTCTGAGAATACAAAATTTGCAGAGGCTTCAGAAAAAGCCCACATCGCATTCATTGGCCCGCCTGTGAAAGCAATACAAGCGATGGGCGATAAAATTACGTCCAAGAAGTTAGCCGCCGCAGCAGGCGTGAACATCGTACCGGGATTCATGGGGCTGATCGATGATGAAGCCCATGCTGCCAAGATCGCCAAAGAAATCGGCTATCCCGTCATGATCAAGGCCTCGGCTGGCGGTGGCGGCAAGGGCATGCGCATTGCTTGGAACGACGCCGAAGCCAAAGAGGGATTTGCGCTTTCAAAAAGCGAGGCCGAATCTTCATTCGGCGATGATCGTATTTTTATTGAGAAATTCGTAACGCAACCGCGCCACATCGAAATTCAAGTGCTCGGCGATGCACATGATAATATGGTTTATCTGGGTGAACGCGAATGCTCAATCCAACGCCGCAATCAAAAAGTGATTGAAGAAGCTCCGTCGCCGTTTTTAGATGAGACAACAAGGAAGGCAATGGGCGAACAAGCAGTAGCGCTGGCCAAAGCTGTTGGATACACATCGGCGGGCACCGTCGAATTCATTGTCGATAACCGACGAAATTTTTATTTTCTCGAAATGAATACGAGATTGCAAGTCGAACATCCGGTCACGGAACTTATCACAGGCATCGACATTGTTGAAAAAATGATCCGCGTTGCAGCGGGCGAAAAATTAGGCCTTAAGCAAAGCGATATTAAAATGAATGGCTGGGCCATCGAGTCTAGGCTCTACGCCGAAGACCCGCATCGCAACTTTATGCCATCAATAGGCCGCCTCACGCGTTACAAGCCACCAAGCAATGGCGACAATGGCGACGGTACGCTGGTTCGTAATGATACCGGCGTTTACGAAGGCGGCGAAATTTCCATTCATTACGACCCTATGATGGCCAAGCTCTGCACCTGGGGCGAAACCCGCGAGATAGCGATTGACGCAATGAGTGTGGCGCTAGACGAATTTGAAGTTGAAGGCATCGCTCATAATTTACCGTTTCTTTCTGCGGTGATGCGCAGTGAGCGCTTTCGTTCAGGCGACATCACAACAGCTTTTATCGCTGAAGAATTTAAAGACGGTTTTCACGGTGTCGAGTTAACTGACGAAGAATATTGCCATCTCACTGCTATCGCTGTATCTGTGCATTTCGAAACTGAAACAAGGGCCGCCAAACATTCGGGCGTGCTGGATAACCATAAGCGCCGCATTGGTTTTGAGTGGGTCGTTGTCTTTCCCAATCACAGTTTCAAAACAGTGATAATGCCGGTTGAAGGCGGTGCCCAAGTGCGTGTTGCCGGTGGCCCGATCAATCATATCGAACATAATTGGACGCCCGGACAAACGCTAGGTGAATTTGCATTTGCAGATGGATTGAAGCGTTGCAAAATTGATCTGACGCCCAAAGGTTATCGGCTGCGCTATGGTGGTGCGGACTTGCTGGTAAAAGTTTACACGCCCCGTGTTGCAGAACTTGCCAAGCTCATGCCCATCAAAAAGCCAAAAGATACATCCAAGTTCTTGCTGTGCCCTATGCCGGGGTTGCTTCGCGCTCTCAATGTGAATGTTGGTGATGTTGTTGAAGCGGGCCAATCCATTGCTATGGTTGAAGCGATGAAAATGGAAAATATTTTGCGCGCTGAACGGCAGGCAAAAGTGAAACGGATCGCGGCACAAGTGGGTGCGATACTCAGCGTTGATGAACTAATAGTGGAATTTGAATGACCAAAAAGTCGCTTTCAGATTGGGAGAAATTGGCCACTAAAGAAGTGAAAGCCGATCCATCGATCCTCGTTCGCAAAACCCCTGAAGGCATTGACATCAAGCCACTCTACACAAGTGCGGATATTGTTGGCATCGAAGAAACATTGCCAGGTTTCGCGCCGTTCACCCGTGGGCCCCGCGCCACGATGTATGCCGGTCGAGAATGGACGATCCGCCAATATGCAGGGTTTTCGACGGCCGAAGAATCCAACACTTTTTATCGCAAAGCGTTGGCGGCTGGTCAAAAGGGCTTGTCCGTTGCATTCGATCTTGCAACGCATCGTGGTTATGATTCCGATCACCCGCGCGTAGTAGGCGATGTAGGAAAAGCTGGTGTGGCAATTGATTCAGTCGAAGACATGAAGATATTGTTCGATGCTATTCCACTTTCTGAAATGTCAGTATCGATGACAATGAATGGCGCTGTCATTCCCATCCTTGCGTCGTTTATTGTAACAGGCGAAGAGCAGGGGGCCAAGCGCTCTGAACTTTCCGGCACTATTCAGAATGACATCCTCAAAGAATTCATGGTGCGCAATACTTATATTTATCCGCCCGAGCCTTCGATGCGATTGGTCGCCGACATCATCGAATACACCGCGCGTGAGATGCCGAAGTTTAATTCAATCTCAATCAGCGGCTATCACATGCAAGAAGCAGGCGCAACGCTGGTGCAGGAGTTGGCATTCACGCTTGCTGACGGGCGCGAATATGTGCGGGCAGCCATAGCCAAAGGCTTAGATGTTGATGCGTTCGCCGGTCGACTTTCATTCTTCTTTGCCATCGGCATGAATTTTTTTATGGAAGCTGCGAAGCTTCGTGCCGCGCGGTTGCTGTGGTCTCGCATCATGTCCGAATTCAACCCGAAGAAAGCAGAATCGTTAATGCTGCGCACGCATTGCCAAACGTCAGGTGTTTCGCTGCAAGAACAAGATCCTTACAACAATATTGTGCGTACCGCATTTGAAGCAATGTCTGCCGTGCTCGGAGGCACGCAAAGTTTGCACACCAATTCATTTGACGAAGCAATTGCTTTGCCGACTGAATTCTCATCACGCATCGCCCGTAACACGCAATTGATCTTGCAACACGAGACAGGCATCACCGATGTGGTCGATCCATTGGCTGGTTCGTATTACGTTGAGAGCCTTACGAACGATTTGGCAGATAAAGCATGGAGCTTGATGGAGCACATCGAAGCCATGGGCGGCATGACCAAGGCCGTGGCATCAGGCTGGCCCAAGCAACAGATCGAAGAGGCCGCAACGCGCAAACAAGCTGCCATCGATAAGGGCGAAGATGTGATTGTGGGCGTGAACAAATATCGCCTTGAAGAAGAGGCGAAAGTTGAAACGCGTGAAGTAGACAATCGCGCGGTGCGGGAAGGGCAGATTAAGCGGCTTGAGAAAATCAAGCGTAGTCGCGATGCAGAACAAGTGCAGAGGACATTGTCAGCACTTGAAGCCGCCGCAAACTCTGGCAACGACAATATTTTGGAAATTGCGATCGAAGCCGCACGTGCCCGCGCCACTGTGGGCGAAATGTCCGATGCTCTAGGTCGCGCTTTTGGTCATCATTCAGCAAAGCCTGAAGTGGTCAAGAGTGTGCATGGTGAACTTTATCGAGATGATCCTGAATACAAGCTCGTCGCGGTTCGGTTGAAATCTGTATCGTCTAAAATGAAACACCCGCCGCGTATGTTGATCGCCAAGTTGGGGCAGGACGGTCATGACCGCGGCGCAAAAATTATCGCATCTGCTTTTAATGATTTGGGATTTGAAGTTGTGCCCGGTCCTCTTTTTCAAACGCCACAAGAGGCGGCAGATTTGGCAATCGAAGAAAATGTGCAGATCATCGGTGTGTCATCTCTCGCGGCAGGGCATAAAACGTTGCTACCTGAACTCACGAGCGTCCTTAAGGCCAAAGCCCGCGCCGACATCATTGTCGTCTGCGGGGGCGTAGTTCCGCGTGGGGACTATGAATTCCTGTTGCAGTCTGGCGTGTCCGCAATCTTCGGTCCAGGCACCAATGTGCTCGATGCGATGCGCAGCGTGCTAGATTTGTTAGAGGGTGTTCGGCGAAATTAATTCGGTTTCCAAGTAACCGCAGCTTGATCCTTTTTTAAAACATAAAACTGATCGCTCAACATTTTCTGCCACTCGCCTGCCTTCCTATCAGGCCAAACAACACGCAGCTCCGCTTCTGAATTTGCACCCAAACCAAAATGTCGCCAACCGATTGAACCGCTTGCATGGCCGCCGCCGACCGTTATTTCACGGCGCATGATTTTATCGCCAAGCTTGATCTCAACCCAAGCACCAATCGCATCAACATTTGGTGTTGGCTGTTCAAGTTTAACTTCAATCCAGCGCCCTAAGTCTTTGGATACATTATGCCAAATCTTGGCGTTTTCTCGCCTGTTGACGACAACCAAATCTAATTTTCCATCAAGATTAAAATCGACCAATGCAGCGCCACGCCCTATGGCGAAGCTGGCGATGCCGGCTTTATCGCCAACTTCGATAAACTTCCCATCTGCACCTTGCAGCAATAAATTATTTGGATCGCGCTGCGCAAAATCTGGCATGTGGTCAACATTGCCTTTGGCGATGAAGAGATCAACCAAGCCATCATTATTCACATCTTCAAACTGGGTGTGCCAGCCGGTGCTGGGTCGCTCATCTTTGCCAGTGTAGGGCTTATGTGCGGTAACACCCTTTGCAAACGCGCCTTCAGTAAAATCAGGTTTTGGGGGAACACCTGCAACAACATTGGTCAAACTTTGCAAACGGCTGTCGGCCATGCTCGATAAAAAAAATTCAGGATAACCATCAAAGTTCAAATCATAACTTGCAATCCCCATGCCCCAAATGCGCACAAATTTCCAACCTTCACTTTCGGTATAAAGTCTGGGTTCCTTGCCCGGTTCGATGTGCCAAAGTTGTTCTTGCCCACCTTGGTAATATTCACGGTCGTTGGAAACGCGCAAAGCTGGCGTGCCTGATTTATTCCAATCTGTAAACAGCATGGAGAGCGAGCAGAAGCTTGGCTTCAATGCAATTGGTGCTTTGAACTTCTTTGCTGTGGGATCAGGACGATGCAGCCAGTTATCGGTGCAGGAACCCCAGGGCAGAGCTTCTTGTTTGCGGTCGATATAGTTTCCAACAGCAAGCGTGGGCCAATCAGCACCGTGCTCAAACGTAGCGGCAAAGCCCACTGACCAAGCATCGCCACCATTGAAGTTCCACGCTTCGTTAGCACGTTCAAATTTGCAATTGCCCAGCCCTCGCATCACAATATTTTCGCCAACGCGCAGAACAACCAAATCCATAATCCCATCGCTGTCGATGTCGATAGGATAGCCGCCTGTGACATGATCAAATTCGAGACCTGATTTCTGCGGTTCAAAATGGAGCGCACCACCTTGCTTGGATGTGTTGCGATAAAAATGTGCTGCCTTCTCGCCACCCGCCAAAAACACATCTGGAAAGCCATCGCCATTGCAATCAAATGTAGCAACACCGCCACCCACCATATACTGCCAATCGCCTGCATAGACGCTGTGCAAACCTGATGATTTTGTCTCTTCGACAAATTTCGGCACCATGAGATCAGTGCCTGAATAAGTGTTAACCGAATTCACCATAAAAGCCGCAAGGCAAAGAGAGAGTTTCAAACGCATTGTCATTTACTCATTTTCAACGCAACGGCGAATGCACCAATGCAACGGCCCTGTTCCAACCCACGTTCAATTGCAGCACGAAAATGAATGCCACCATAAAGGCGGGATTCCGCGGCCTCTTTTGCGGCGGCCGTGAAGCTTGTAAACTTACGGGGAGCCAGTCCATCTGCTTGTGGCGTAGTGTCTTCAAATGCATAATTTTCGCCAAATATTGAACTCAACACAAATGCAGCAGCAGCAGAGTTTGTGCTGTGTCCGGATGGATATTCGGGGAATGGTGGCGTGATCAACATGGCGGACCACTTTGGGTCAATCATTTTACGAATGTAAGTGAAAGGCCGCAGTGTGTCATATTGAAATTTCGTATTCCAACAGCCGATAAAAGCATCCGCCTCTGCCACACCAACCCGCGCCAGTGTTTCAACAATCTTCTCGGTTAAAAGTTGATCATGTTCGGCAATCTGCCAAACAATCGATATCCAGTGGCCAGGCGGTGTGTATGACAGCATCGGGTCATCCGACCAAAAATGCGCGATTGCTTTTTGTTCAGCTGTTAATGATTTGGACGTCGTATAAACTTCCATCGCTTGTTTGTAGAATTCCGAATTCTTGTCTTCGCTATAATCAGTAGGTGGCGGCAAGGCGCAGATTGTACCGGCCGTCATCGCAAATGGGCGATTCTTTCCCCAATTTGGTAACAGGGGTGTTTGCTGCAAACGAACCGGGCTGGTTGGAACCCAGCGGCCAGGGCCAGCTATCAAAGCGTATTTATCAGGGAAGCCCAAATTAGCAATTTTAGCACCACCATCACTCAGCGACCATTTATAAATTTCAGCGGCCGTTGCTTCACCGAAATCTTTGCTGCGTTTGATCACATCGCCTGAAATTTGCGCTTCGGCCTGCGCGCTGATTTGCTTTTGCATTGCTAACATAGCGCGCTGCCCTGTGGGCCCTGTGTTGCCGAAATAGTGATGAGCGGCAAATGTCATCGCTGCATTTAAAATAACAGCATCATCATATTGTTTGCCATTTAAACGTTTTGGCAAATCCTTAAGCCCCTGCAGTTGGCCTGCCAATGTTTGCAATTTATCAGAACCAGACGCAACGGACTCGTAAGCCGTCACGCCCAGATAGGCGAATGACCTGCTGGCAACAGGTGGAGAATAAGTAGCGGTATGGCGAACAAGTTGTAAAGTAAGCTTGTACCAGTTTTGCAAAACGACATGTGACTTTGCATCATCTGCAAAAGTTTGGTTCGGACAAAAGCTAAAACACATCAAACAGATAAAGGTGTAAATTAATTTCTTCACAGCGCGTGTTCCATTTTCAACATTGGGCCATTCGAAAAGATTTTGGAATCAATATTCCGCAAAGCCGCATCTATCGTTCCACTTATAATCATATCAGTCTCGATGGGCAAAATTTCGATTATTACATTTTGCCTAAGTTCTGCAATCACACCTTCTTCAATTGCCAAATGCATGGCCGGTGCAATCAAATCAATCGCGCGTGTGCCAGCCCCAGCAAGCACGATGCGGTCCGGGTTAATGAGCGCAATCAGCCGTGCCAAACCAAATCCAATCGCGCGGCCCGCCCTCTGAAATGCAGCCACTGCTTTACCATCGCCGTTTCGCGCAGCCCGTTCCAACGCAATCATCACCTCAGTCTCAACCGCATGCGATGGTGGCGCTAAATTGTCGGGCAGATTTTCAGCGCTGCGCAATATGCCATAATCTGATGCGTATGCCTCTAAACAACCAAGCCTACCACACCGGCACAGTGCGCCACCTGGCACATGGTTCATATGGCCAAATTCTGCGGCTGCACCGGATGAGCCATGATACACCGCGCCATCAATCACCAGCCCCATCCCTATGCCGTAACCCATGAACACACAGGCTGTGGTTTTATGGAGCGATAATTTTTTGCGGGCGATCAAACCTTCAGCAATCATGTTTGCATCATTGGCTAAGTTGCATTGGATTTTGAAGTGATGTGAGAGTGGCAACGTGACGGGAATTCCACGCGCCTTAAAAGCCGGGCTCCAGATTATTTCTCCACTGCGATTATCGGCCAAGCCTTGTGCTGCAACGCTGATCTCCGCGATCAAGTTCGAATCGATTTTCGAAAGCAAAATGAATCGATAGGTTTCATGAGTGAGGCGTTCGCTGAATGCAGTGGGCGACATCTCATAAGTCGCTAAGCTGCATTTCGCTCGATTGAGAATTTGACCCGTGAAATCTGCCAGTGCGAACTCCAACATGCCAATCGAAATTTTAATCGCCACGATGTAGCATGCATCTGCCTTAAGCCCGAGCAAAACGGTGGGTCGCCCACGTTTCGTTGATCCAAAATGAGCTGCCAAACTGCGCTGTTCGACAACCACACCATCTTGAATAAGCTGCGTTGTAATTGAGGTTATCGTTGCTGGCGATAGTCCCGTCCGACGGCCAAGATCGACCCGCGCTAATGGGCCGTGAAAGCGTAACGCTTCCAAAACCACCAAGCGGTTTTGCCGTCTCACCAAATCGCTATCAGCTTTGCCCCGCATGAAATCCTTCGCACTTGCAACACAGATATTGCATTGCACAACAGAAACTTACACCGAAGTGTTGACTCAAAATAAAACCGCATGCAACATTATTTTGGACATCAAATTAAATTTTGTAAAATCACTGACAAACGTAAAATTTCGTGCAATAGGGATAATGTTGAACGAAGCAGGGCGGGCGTCGTCCATGTTTTAGAAAGTGTTCAGGAGGAGAATGGGAATGAAGAAAACAATTATCGCCATGATGGCTGCTGGTTTGGCCCTTGGTGTTGCTGCAGCACCAGTTATGGCAAAAGGCAAAACAATTGCTGTGTCATGGAAGACTTTCCAAGAAGAACGTTGGAAGGGCGACGAAGCCACCATCAAGGCTGCAGTTGAAGCCGCTGGCGACAAATACATCAGCTCAGATGCGCAAGGCTCAGCCCAAAAGCAAGCCGCTGACATCGAAGGCCTGATCGCTCAGAAGCCAG
>JAYWEV010000011.1:0-2809 GCA_043779145.1 Aestuariivirga sp.
TAAGCCATTCCCATGAGGCACTGGGCTAAGCTCGGTACTTGATGCGGCTATGCGGTTGTAAAGTTTGATCTGCCTATAGAGCGGCAGCCATTCGTAAAGAAATATTTCAATGGGCCTCCAATTTGCAACCCAGCCCATGATGAGCAAGCTTTGTTCAGTTAGGCGCTGGAGAGTGGATGGATTTTCAGGCAAATTCAAAGCTTGGATGGCGGCGAAACAAAGCGCTAATACAACCAACCCAATCGCTAGAAAACGTGAACCATTGTGCAACAACTCACGCAAATCCTGGCGTAACAGGCTGGCGCCATAGGAAAAGTAATTGTGAATTGCCTCGGGCAAGTGCCGCGCAGATGGCAGAGCGCAGGCTTCAGATGGCAAAGTGATAAGAATGTGAAACGAACCACTGCCTTTCAGCTCACGGGCGCTGCTTACGATGTAGCGCTCAGCTTTGTCGTCCAAGTCTCTTTCGCGGAATGGCGATGGATCGAGCAGGTTAAACAGCTGATCAGCACTCTTCAAGTGAATTTCGATGGTGTTTCGCGGTCCAGACATTCTGCAGAACTATCGTCAATAGAAGGTTAGCGCTAGCCGAAAATGCGCAAAGGCCCGAAGCTTAAATAGCTGCAACTTCGTCTTCGGATCGGCCAGCTTACCACTGACCTTCATATTTTCGACCTAGGTTCGCGAGGAGATGCGAGATATCCAGTTAAGCCGTGCATCTTTGCAACGCGTCGTTTTTGCGCTATCTGCCGCTTTTGAAACAAGGCATATCGAATACATGGCTAATCTTATCATCACTTATTGGCGCGATATTCCTTCCGCCGTTTCCGTAAAAATCGGACGCAAAGAGGAAAAGCGCATGCTGGATAATCGCTTCATGGAAGCCATTGATATGGCCGCCATGCGCGATGGTGCGACGGATACGGATTCATATTTGGCCGATTGGCGGCGTTCTGAACCTGTCCCCGTCAGTGATGATATGGCGGCAGAAGTTGAAAAATCCAAAGCGGATCTCGAATCGCATTACACTCAAGACTTGATAAAACAAATGATCGGCAATGGAGGCCGCAATATCTCATGACGCATACTCTCGTAGCCTCAGCCACCCGCGAACATGTCATCGGGTTCGATAAACCGTTCACAGTGATCGGCGAGCGCATTAACCCCACAGGTCGCAAGAAGTTGGCTGCAGAAATGCAAGCGGGCAATTTTGAAACAGTGATTGCCGATGTGTTGGCGCAGGTTGCTGCTGGTGCACATATTTTGGATGTGAATGCTGGTGTCACCGCCGTGAACCCCAATGAAACTGAGCCGCCTTTGATGCGCCAGACTTTGGAGATCGTTCAGTCGATGACTGATATTCCGCTCTGCATTGATAGTTCGGTTACGTCCGCTTTGAAGGCTGGTCTCGAAACTGCACGGGGCCGTCCATTGGTGAACTCGGTTACGGGTGAAGAAGAAAAGCTCGAAGCCATTCTTCCTCTTGTGGCAAAATATAATGTTCCAGTCGTTGCCATCTCGAATGATGAAACAGGCATTAGCGAAGATCCTGATGTGCGCTTTGAAGTGGCGCGTAAGATTGTGAACCGCGCTGCTGATTTTGGCATCAAGCCATGGGACATCGTGGTTGATCCATTGGTCATGCCGATTGGTGCCATGGGCACGGCTGGCCAGCAAGTGTTCCGCCTCGTGCGTAGGTTGCGTGAAGAGTTGAAAGTGAACACCACTTGCGGTGCATCCAACATTTCCTTCGGCATGCCAAACCGCCGCGCGCTTACAGGCTATTTCCTCGCCATGGCCGCATCGCATGGCATGACATCAGCGATCATGAACCCGCTGCATGATGAAGACATGCACGCGATTTATGGTGCCAATGTTCTCAACGGCACCGATGCACATTGCAAATATTGGACAAACCGTTTCCGCGAAATGACAAGCGGCCCATCGGCGGCGGCGCAGGCGGCCGGCCTTCAATCTTCGAATGAAGATATTGAAGCACGGCGCAAGGCGCGAGAAGAACGGCGCAGAAGGTAAAACCTTTTGCGGTAGAGGATTCATTAACGCGACCAGGCTGAGGTAATCCTCAAGCCGCAGCGTGAATTGCCCGGCGATAGCTTGCTGGAGTTTTCATATAGTATTTTTTGAAGACTCGGCTGAAAGCGGTTTCGGATCCATATCCCACTTTCTCAGCTATCTCGATAATCGGCTCGGACGAATGAGCCAATTGCTGACGGGCGATCTGCATTCGCCAATGGGTGACATATTCCATCGGCGTTGATGTCATGTATTTCGAAAACCTCATGGTAAACGCGGTGCGCGACATGCCTGCGATATTCGCCATTTCCTCCAGGACCCAGGCGTGACCCGGGTCTTTATGAATTTCGGTTAACACACGCGCCAATTTTGAATCAGCAAAAGCCGCTAATACCGGAAGGTTCTGTCCGTCCTGGAGCAGATAGGTTCGCAGGGCCTGTGTGAAGACAATCTCGGAAAGCTTCAAAGCAATGAGATCGCTGCCCACGGTGTCGCGACCGGCTTCATTGCCAATCAGCTTCAGAGTGCTTTCCATCCAGGCGCCTGCGGCTTCACCATAATTTTTGATGTGTATGTGCGCTGGCAAGGCATCGATCAACAAATGTTGCGCATCTCTGTCGAAGGCAAAGTGGCCGCAGACGAGTTGCGTTTCGTGGTGGGTGCCAAGCTCTCCATAAACTAAAGTGCCGCTTCCGGTGAAGCCTGATTGTTTGACTACATCATCCAAAACAACGGCGTGGTTTTCAGTTTTAGGATCGCAATAAAGCGTGTGACT
>JAYWEV010000012.1:0-2809 GCA_043779145.1 Aestuariivirga sp.
GCGATCTTTTGCGCATAATCCAGCAATTTCTCAGCCAAGCCACCATTGGCCACGGCTGCATGTATCACATTTGACCGCCCAAATGCCAAATCCAAATCAAGGGATGCAAATAAATCCCAAATGACAGTATTTGTCGCACACTTCCGGTCTAATTTCTGGCGGCCATCGATGGAACCATCGGAAGCGTGCAACAGAACCCTTACATTGCCCTTCGTGAGCGCTTCTTCAACCTTCATAAAGCCAGAAAGTCCAAGTCCTGCCCGTCTGGTCATCGATAAAGCCGAAAGCATCTCTTTCCGCAAAAGCGCCTTCACCTGCTCCACCAGTTCTGGCCCAGCTTTGGCTTCCTTGCCAAAACCACGCGAAAACGCTTTGCGCTTGATCGCCTCGGCCAAGACCTCTTGATCGCAAGACACCCAAACCCCGCGACCCGGCAGCTTGCGCTTCAAATCCGGAACGACGTCTCCCACGGGCGAAAGCGCAAACCGGATCAATTGATCCTCAGGCTTTACAACCCGTGAAACAATGCACATCCGGTCTGGCAAAATCTCTTCGCCTATGGTTTGGGCTTCAGCGTTCAACTTATGAGGCTGCCTCTTCTTCTGCCGTTTCTTCAACAACGGGCGCTTCAATCCAGCCCAGCTGCACACGTGCAGCCATAATCAGATTTTGTGCATCAGCAGCTGAAATATCTTGGCCGGTAAAAGCACCAGGATGTTTCGTGGTCTGGCCATCCTTGCGCTCGTTCCACCCGATCAAATCATCGGTTGCGCAATCGGCCAAGTCTTCAACTGTTTTAATGCCCGCCTCACCTAAAGCCACTAACAATGTTGGATTCAGGCCGTGCATATCGCGCAACTCATCAGTTACACCAAGAGCTTTGCGTTTATCTTCCAACTCTGTGGCAGCCTTTTCCAAATAATCTTTTGCACGTTGTTGCAGCTCTTGCGCTGTTTGTTCGTCCAAGCCTTCGATCGAGGCGATGTCATGCAAATCAACATACGCCACTTCTTCAACTGTATCGAAGCCTTCAGAAGCGAGAAGCTGTGCAAGAGTTTCATCAACATCAAGCGCGTCCACAAAGCGCGTGGTGCGAAGTGCAAATTCTTTCTGGCGACGCTCAGATTCTTCAGCTTCGGTCATGATATCAATATCCCAACCGGTCAGTTGTGAAGCCAGACGCACATTTTGGCCACGACGACCAATGGCCAGCGACAGCTGCTCATCAGGCACCACAACTTCAATGCGCTCGGCTTCTTCATCAAGAACCACCTTGGCCACTTCAGCAGGGGCCAATGCGTTCACCACAAACGTGGCCACATCTGGTGACCATTGAATAATATCAATCTTTTCGCCTTGCAGTTCATTGACCACGGCTTGCACGCGCGAGCCACGCATACCAACGCATGCGCCCACCGGATCAATCGAACCGTCCTTGGAACGCACAGCAATTTTCGCGCGCGATGATGGATCACGCGAAACCGCCACCACCTCAACAATGCCATCATAAATTTCTGGCACTTCTTGGGCAAAGAGCTTCGCCATGAATTGCGGATGAGTGCGGCTTAAGAAAATCTGTGGCCCACGTTGTTCGCGGCGCACGTCATAGACATAAGCGCGGATACGGTCACCCGGCCTGATGGTTTCGCGCGGCAGGGCTTCATCACGGCGAATGATCCCTTCACCACGGCCCAGATCAACAATCACGTTGCCATATTCAACGCGCTTGACGAGACCCGAAATAATTTCGCCAATGCGGCCTTTAAATTCTTCAAACATCCGCTCGCGTTCAGCATCACGCACTTTTTGTACGATAACTTGCTTTGCTGATTGCGCGGCGATGCGGCCAAACTCGATTGGAGGAAGGGCTTCAGCAATGTAATCGCCAATTTGCGCGGCAGGGTTTTTCTTTGCTGCTTCAACAAGTGTAATCTGCGTGGCATCATTCTCGATCACATCAACAACCAGCAACAAACGGTTGAGGCGGGTCTCACCCGTCTTCGGATCAATCTCGGCGCGGATTTCATTTTCTTGGCCGTAACGAGCTTTGGCAGCGCGCGTGATCGCATCTTCCATCGCCTCCAAAACAATTGATTTATCAATCGTCTTTTCGCGGGCCACTGCATCTGCAATTTGCAAAAGCTCTAATCGGTTGGCGGAAACAGGAGTGTTAGCCATTATCGTCATCTTCCTTCGTTTCAGAAATTTGGTCTTCGTCAATCTCAGCGCCGTCGCCATAACCTGTTGCAGGCAACCTGGCACGGGCGGCTTCAATCAGTTCATCAGTCAGCACCAGGCTGGCCTCGTGAATATCGCTAAAGGGCAAGCCAACCAGCAAAGGCTCTTTGCCGCCTTCAGGGTTATCAATAAACAATCGCACTTCGCCATCATGGTAACCTTCAAGTTCCCCTCGGAATTTTTTACGGCCAGCCACGGGTGTCACCATTTCGACTTTAACCTGATGCCCCGCCCAAGCTTCAAAATCAGCGCTGCGAACCAAAGGCCGATCAATACCCGGCGATGAAATTTCAAGATGAAATTTGGTCGAGATAATATCAGCCACATCCATCAGCGGCGAAAAATCGCGGCTGAAATTGGCGCAATCATCAATCGTGAATGTGCCGTCCGGCCGCTCGGCCATAATCTGCACTGTGGTGCCAAACATCTTCACACGCACCAGGCGAAAACCCATCGATTCCAGCACCGGCACAGCAAGCGCCGCCACCCGCGCGGCAGGGCCAGTCTCTCGTTCTAAGCGTTGATCAGTCATAGGCCTATCCAGATACAAAAAAAGCGGGCCCCTCGCGGG
>JAYWEV010000013.1:0-19428 GCA_043779145.1 Aestuariivirga sp.
CAAGTTATTGGAGTTTAAATTGGCCCCCCGGTCCCCTGCAAATGAGTGGCGGGCAATGCACGAGTCGCCGTGCACACAAATGCTTTCTCGTCGCTTCCAATGGCTAGGTCAACGCTTAAGCCGACGAACAATTAAGTTTTTAGGTATCTGTGGCAGCGAGGCCACAGTTCTGTTTGCAAATAGTTCCGTTCCTTACCTAATGCTTAACAGCCAAGCCCCAAAAGCTTGCAAGAATCAACTAGCCAAGCAATCTTAAGATGTGATAACGGGGCATTAACAACATGTCTTAAAACAAAAATTTTAAGATTCTGAAGTAAAACGGGGACCTTCATAGAATGTATCAATGGCAACCATCCAAGTGGATTCAACTAACATCAGTGGGGGCATTGCTGCCGTTTTTAGCTGCCGCCGCAATTCAATCCAACACTGTCATTAAAGATTTAACCGACCGCGCAACCGTGGCCGCTGCTGGGCCAACCGTCACGTTTGACGGCCGCGATGCAAAACTTGCAGGCGAAGTGCCAAGCCTGGAAGCGCTTGATGCTGCAAAGAACAGTGTCGCAGCAACATATGGTGTGCGCCTTGTGGATGTGTCGAACGTAAAGATCGTTCCACCAGCACCACCTCCAGCGCCTGCACCTGAACCAGTCACTTTAGCCGCGCCAACAGTTGAACCGATCACCACAGCTGAAGCCCAGCCTGTGATCAAAGGCACATGGCCGGAAGGCGCTGCCAAAACGCTGGAAGTGACCGCCGCTGGCAAAACCTATGCATTGGGCAAAGACCCTGAGCTTACATCTAGTGCAGGCAACTGGATGTTAAAGCCATCAGCGCCTCTGCCTGCAGGTGCATATGCTGTGACAGCGATGATTTCCGATGGCGGCAAAGCCATGGCTTCAACCGCTGCACCAGCAAAAGTGGTGATCGAACCGCCCAAAGTTGTTGAGGCTGTAAAGCCAGTAGAAGCGCCAAAGCCAGCGCCATTGAAAGAACCAACAGTCACATCAATAACCACTAATAATGCGCAACCCGAAATCAAAGGCACTTATCCAACCGAAGCCGCAAAGTTGATGGTTGACTTAGGGGCCACGTCTTATGTTTTGGGCAAATCGCCTGAACTGACAGCTGACAAGGCTGGCAATTGGACTTTAAAGCCTGCGGCAGCATTGCCAGACGGCGAAACCAAAGTGACGGCCAAAGTTGAAGATGCCACAGGTGCCGTTTCATCAGCATCAGCACCCGCACCAATCGTGATTGACACAAAGCCACCAACCGCCCCAACGCTCAGTATGCCTGCTGCGGCAGAAGCGGTTTGGCCCTATGCCATCACGGGTAAATGGGATGAAATGCCAGGCAACAGTTTGGCCATTGATCTCAACAACAAGTCTTATGCACTCGGCAAAGATAAGGAGTTGATTTCAGATGGGCACGGCGCGTTTACATTTGTTCCAACGGAGCAATTGGCACCCGGTAAATATGACTTGAATTTGGTCGAAACCGATTCTGTTGGCAATGAAACTAAACTGACGCAAAAAGATGCGATCATCGTTTTGCCGCCGCCTCCACCTCCGCCACCAGCACCGGTTTTGACAGCGCCAACAATTGATACAGTTACTGTTGATAAAGCCACACCGACCATCACGGGCACATGGGCAGCAGGCGTTGCAAAAGGTCTGACAGTGGCTGTGGGCGGTGTAACGCATACCTTAGGCAAAGATTATGATTTGCTGACAGATGCAGACGGAAAATGGACGCTTACACCCAAGGCCGAAATACCCAATGGCACCTATGATGTGATAGCCACTGTGGTCGGCGCGGACGGCAATTCTGTATCGGACGCGACCAAAAACGAATTGACCGTAAACGTAGCTCCACCACCACCTCCGCCACCTCCGCCGCCGCCGCCAGCGGCTCCGGCCAAATTAGCCGCGCCAACTGTGGAAACCGGAACCTCTAATTCCGACCATCCTACAGTCAAAGGAACTTGGCCCGCTGGCGCAGCAAAAACACTGACGGTTGATCTTGATGGCGTGAAACACAAGTTGGGAACAGACTTTGACTTGCTGACAGATTCGAATGGTCATTGGACGCTTGTACCAAAAGCCCCTGTGGTGAACGGCACTTATGATGTTGTGGCAACTGTTACAGATGGCGATAAGCAATCTGTATCCGATGAAACGAAGGGCGAGTTGACCGTTGCTGTTGCACCTCCACCGCCGCCACCACCACCCGCACAACCCTATGATTGTGAAGCCACACTGGCCCAGATTGCAGCAGTCTTCGCTGTTCGCTTTGACACGGATAACGCTGATTTGCATGCGCCGTTTGACCTCTCGGTCAATCAATACGCTGCACTTCTGAAAGACCCGCGCTGTGCAACTTTGAAAATGCAACTCGCAGGTCACGCCGATGAACGCGGCTCTGAAAGTTACAATCAGAGCTTAAGCGAACGCCGCGCGCAGACCGTTGTAGATGCTTTGTTAAAAGCCGGGATTGATGGCGCAAGGTTAAGCTCTGTTGGTTTCAGCAAGGATAAGCCAATTGATCCATCACACACTGCAGACGCGCACCGCAAAAACCGCCGTGCTGAATTTACCGTCGTGAAATAAGGGGACCTCAGATGAATGAATTTTTTAATTTCCACAATACGCCGTTTATTTTCGAACATAATTGGCTGTGGTTGCTCGCAGCGTTTCTGGTTGGTGCATGGGTTGGTTTCACCTATTGCATCCCCTCTAAATCTTCGAAGTAAAGGGCCAAAAACATGACGCATTATCTTATTGAGTTGGCCCTTTGGGTCTTGGCATTTTATTTCCTTGGTTGTTTGTTTGGTTGGGCTCTACGAAACTTATTTGGCCGTGCTGAACAACCCGTTGCCACACCTGAAAAAGTGGTAGCAGCCCCAGTGCCTGCTTATGTTCCGCCACCGGCACCAGTGGCTAAACCAGCGCCTGTTCTAGCGCCTGTTGTCGTTGCTCCAGCTCTCAGGCCTGCGCCAGTGCCCGTGGCAGCGCCAGCACCTGTTGCTGCACCAATGGCCACCGGTAAAATGGAACGTCCAAAGGGCCTATCTGCCGCGCGCGGTGGCAAAGCCGATGATCTGCAACGCATCAGCGGCATTGGCCCTAAAAACGAAGCCATTCTGCACAACCTTGGTTTCTTTCATTTCGATCAGATCGCCGAATGGACTGCAACACAAGTCGCATGGGTTGACGACCACCTCCGCTTTGGCGGCCGCATTAAGCGTGAAGAGTGGATCAAACAAGCAGGCCTTCTCGCCGCAGGCAAAGAAGAAGAGTTCACCAAACAATATGGCACAAGTGGATTGCGCAATAATAAGGGACAAACCCTATCAGGCACGCGCACTCATAAATAATAATTACAAAATGAATATTGAAAAAGGTCGGTTTTTACCGGCCTTTTTTATTCGACAATTAATTGCAAGACGTAAGCAAAGCACCAATCGAGCCACCTTCGCACGTCGGAGTGCGCGGCGCTGAGCTCATGCTCGCGACTGCAATTTCGTCTGGTGTGCCCCGTTTCAAATCAGCCGTCATCGGTCGCACAGTTTGCGGAGCAAGGCGCGAGCGATAAACATGCACATTTTGCATCACTTTCTGAACATACTGGCGCGTTTCATTAAACGGAATGCATTCAACCCAATCAATGGGATCAACCTGGCCGCCACGTGGATCGCCATATTCTTCAACCCATTCGCGCGAGCGGCGAGGGCCTGCGTTATATGCAACGAGAGTGAGAACATATGAGCCACTAAAATCTGAAACCAAATCTGCCAGATGCGCAGCACCAAGCTTAACATTGTAAGCCGGATCAGATTTCAAGCTTCCGGGATTAAACGCAACGCGGTATTGCCGCGCCACCAACCGCGCCGTTCCCGGCATCAACTGCATCAAACCCTGCGCACCAACCGAGCTTCCGGCATTTGGATCAAATTCACTTTCTTGACGCGACAACGCAAACACCAGAGACTTCTCAATTGGTTTTCCAATCTGCGCCCAATTCGGAAGCCCACGCAGTGGATATGACCACGAGTCAATATCAATGCCGCGTTGCCCTGCAGCCTTGGCAAGTCTGAGCGCCCAAGACGTACCAGCCGTATTTTGCACAACAGCAGCAACAGCGTTCATTTCATCCGAATTTTTAAACCGGCTCGCCAAAGACCACAGGAAAATATTAAGTTGGTTCTTGGTTCCAACCTGCGCCATCATGCGAAACGCGCGAACCACTTCATCCTGATCAACACGCGCCTGCGCACCAGCAGAAGCTGCACCACCGTTGACGAATTCTGGTTTATTGCCAAGCCCAATCTGCTCACGCGCCAG
This sequence comes from Aestuariivirga sp., assembly GCA_043779145.1. GTDB lineage: Bacteria > Pseudomonadota > Alphaproteobacteria > Rhizobiales > Aestuariivirgaceae > Aestuariivirga. The sequence continues at coordinate 4,344 of JAYWEV010000013.1, forward strand.
TTGACCATAATAAACCGTCGAATATTGCGCAGCATCTTTAAATGCCAATTGCGCAGTGGCCTTATCACCCATCGCCAAATAGCTTCGCCCAATCCAATATGCGGCACGGGCTTTATCAGTGCGACTTTCAGCGAGGTCTTGAAGTTTTACAAAGTGCTTCATGCCAACATCAGGCTTCTTCAAATAGCGCAGCGCCACCCAACCTGACATAAATTCTGCTTCAAGCGCACCATCACCACTCGCTTGGCCATGATTATGCGCAATTTGATAAGCTGCATTCCAACTGTCGGAATGATTAGGGCCAACTGAATGCAAGGTCACAATCTTGCGTTCCATCCACCAAGCTTCAGCATCGACCATGGTTGCCGCATCACTTGAAATACTGGTTAAAATCGCGCGCGCTTTGCCATATTGTTCTTTCTTCCGGTAGTAACGCGTCAAAGCATATTTCAGGCCCATGTCGCCTCGTGCAGTAGCGGAAAGTCCATCAAATTTTTTATCAGCACCGTTCTGAAAACTGATCAAACTCGCGGCAACCTTACCGGCATTCACAAAATCCCCACCGAGACGCTGCGCATTGCGAATGGCCGCATTGGGCTCTTGTGCCAGAACAAGTCTCGAAAAGCGCAAGCGATGATCTGAATTTGTGAGCTGCGAACCAAATTCGCTTAGAATTTTTTGCTCAAGCTGCGCATCAACATCGGTGTTGCCCCACGCTTTACGCAGCCAAACCTTGCCTTTTGCAGCATCCCCCGAAGCAAAATGCGCCCGCGCCAAGGCCAGCATTCCGTAAGGCGTCGCCGGAACACGGTCCTTGAAATAATCAACAACGATTGGTGCATTTGTTGTGTTCTCGTAAAGCGCCTGTTCCGCGCGCTTTAACAATGTTTCGGTCAAAGGCCAATTCGGCGCAGCAATCAAAAAATCATGAATGCGCTCATAACCAGCTTGTGCGCCGTGATCGCGTAAAAATAAAAGTTCAACCAACTTGACAGCCGCTTGATCACCAGATTGGGTCGCCATTGTACCTGCACCCAAAAAATCCCCAGTCAAAGCAACACGAATGGCCTGAACCGCCAAGCCTGATGGCATTGATAATGCGGGCATAGACATGGGAACTGCAAGCAAGGCCGCACCACTCACTACACCACTCAAAAACTTACGCCGTGAAACCAAATTCATCATTATGTGCAGACCAACTTACTACAAAATATTCAATGGGGCCAGCCAGCTAAAGACCAATTTAGACGGATTTTTGACTAAAAACAGTCAGGCTCCTGTCTTGCTGTTCAACAGCTGGCAGACTATGGTGCCGCTCCTGGTGAGGCTCGGCCAAACCAGCAACATAGGTAAACATAGTTTCTAACTTCTTACTTTTATGAGGTCTCACGTGCAGTTTAAGGGCTCTATCCCAGCTTTGATCACTCCTATGAAGAATGGTGCTTTTGATGAAGCAGCATTCCGCAAATTTGTGGGATGGCAGATTAAACAGGGCAGTCATGGCCTCGTTCCAGTTGGAACAACAGGCGAAAGCCCGACATTAACACCCGAAGAACATAAAGCCGTAGTGAAAATTTGTGTGGCCGAAGCAGCGGGCAGGGTGCCTGTTATCGCTGGTGCAGGTTCAAACAACACAGCTGAAGCTGTAGAATACACCAAGCATGCAAAAGCAGCTGGCGCTGATGCAGCCCTTGTCGTCGTACCTTATTACAATAAGCCAACCCAAGACGGCATCTATGCACATTATAAAGCAATCGCCGAAGCCGTCGATATTCCAATTATTGTTTACAATGTGCCCGGCCGCACAGTTGCCAGCATTTCAGTTGAAACACTGGCGCGCTTGTCGCACGACTTCAAAAACATCGTCGGCACCAAGGATGCATCAGCTGATCTTACACGCCCCTCGCGTCAACGCTTAATGTCGGGCGAAAGCTTTATCCAACTTTCTGGTGAAGATGGAACAGCATTGGGCTTTAACGCGCATGGCGGTGTGGGCTGCATTTCAGTCACTGCAAACGTTGCTCCACGTCTCTGCGCCGATTTGCAAGAAGCAACACACAAAGGTGATTACGCCGCCGCTCTCAAACTTCAAGATCGTTTGATGCCACTGCATCATGCCCTGTTTGTTGAAGCCAGTCCCGGCCCGGTTAAATATGCTGCAAGCCTACTAGGCCTCTGCGAGCCAGATACGCGCCTGCCGCTTATACCAGTAATGGAAAGCACCAAAGAATCTGTGCGTGAAGCATTGATCCACGCGGGTCTTTTGAACTGATATGTCCTCAAAAGCCGGCGGCGCAAAAGCTTCGCGAAAACAAGATGGCATTAAGGTCGTGGCAGAAAACCGCCGCGGTCGTTATGATTACGAAATCTTGCAAACCTTCGAAGCCGCCATTGAACTGAAAGGTTCAGAGGTGAAATCTTTGCGGGTTGGCCACATCAATCTGGGTGAATCTTATGCGGCAATGAAAGGCACCGAACTGTTTCTGCTGAATGCAAACGTGCCTGAATACCGCGAAGCCAATCGCTTCAATCACGAACAAAAACGCCCGCGCAAACTTCTGCTTCACCGCAAAGAGATTGATCGCTTATCAGTGGGTGTGTTGCGCGAAGGCCTAACCATTATTCCGCTGAAAATGTTTTTCAATCCTCGCGGCCGTGTAAAAGTGGATATCGCATTGGCACGTGGCAAAAAGACTGTCGATAAACGCGAGACCATAAAAATTCGCGATTGGAACCGTGAAAAATCGCGCGTGCTGCGCGACCGCGGATAAAATGATCCTCGTCGCACTCGGCAGCAATCAAAGCGGCCCATGGGGAAATCCGGAACAGACAGTAAAGCGCGCATTAGTCGAGCTGAACAGTGGCCCTGTTAAACTCAAACGCGCATCTTCTCTCATTCAAACTGCCCCATTCGGTATGATCAATCAGCCAAATTTCGTGAACGGCGTTGCGCTCATTGAAACAGCATTATCGCCCCACACATTGCTCCGCTGTCTTCACATGATTGAACGCCAAGCTGGCCGCAAACGGGGCAGGCGCTGGGGGCCACGCACGCTTGATTTAGATCTCATTGATTACAACGGCCAAAAGATAAAACAAAAAGGCCATGTTCAAAAAGCGTTGATACTGCCACATCCCGGCATTGCGGATCGCTTGTTTGTATTGGAACCAATTGCTGAGATAGCACCACATTGGAAACATCCTGTAAACCATAAAACCGCTGCATCAATGATTCAGAAACTATAAGATTTAAGCCACACTTAAGCGAGTTGCTTCATCGTGAGGCGAGGGGACGGATGATCCGTCAGGTGGACTACAAATGCATAATTATCTTTTGCGCGCTTCTTTGGCGGCACTCATGCTTGCTCAGGCGCATGCTAAACAAATCACATTTGCACCCGACACATTCGTGATTTTAGGTGCAATGTCTGACTCGCAAGTTGCAAGTGCAACAATGCCGAATGCGCAACCAAACCAAAACCTGAATGATGATGTATCGGGCCCTAATCGCGCCGTCATATATTTTGAGACTGCATTGGCTCCAGGCTCAATCTTGGTGCGCACCGCTGAACGCAAGCTTTATTTTATCCTTCCCGAAGGTCAGGCCATCATGTACCGCGTCGGCGTCGGCCGCGAAGGTTTTTCATGGTCTGGCCAAAATCAAATTAGCAGGAAAGCTGTTTGGCCAACGTGGACACCGCCAAAAATTATGATCAAGCGTGAAGCAGCACGCGGTCATATCATCCCAGACTTTATGGAAGGCGGCTCCAACAATCCGTTGGGCGCTCGTGCACTCTATATAGGTGGCACGGATTTCCGCATCCACGGCACCACCCAACCTTGGAGCATTGGTCATGCCGTATCATCCGGCTGCATCCGCATGTTAAATGAACAGGTGATTGACCTCTATGACCGCGTCAAAATTGGCGCGAAAATCGTCGTCGAATAATTTTTCACAAATATTATAAAATTTGGCGGCATAAACTCTCCCTTAACCTAAACAACGTATTTCTAAACTCAGTTAGTTTGTATCGGAGTTTGAGTATGCGTATCAGCGTGCCAGTTGGCGCCTTGGAAGTTTCCAAGGCCAAGTTCATCGTTATGGGTTTTGCCGCCTTCATGTTGGCAGGCTGTTCAAGTTCCATCGAACGCTTTGCATCGGATTATTCAAATCCGTCAGATGCCGATCCAGTTTACACCGCATCGGTTCCCAAGATAAAAAAAATGGCGGCACGTCCGATCAGTCAGAAATATTCTGCGCCAAAATATATGGCCCAGAACGAAGAAGTCATTGTCCAAAGCCCAATCACTTCTACGCCTTTGGCAAAGCCAAAAGCCCCAGTCTATGATTACAGCAAGGCTTACAAAGCACCAAAGCTGGCCTACAATAATGTGCCGACCCAACCAAACTATGCAGCACCTGCTTACAAAGCACCCGTTTACAAACAGCCAAACTTCTCTGCGCCAGCTGAAGAAACAATCGCTGATTCAACACCCGAAGTGCAAGCGCCAACTTACAAACAAGCTGCAACCGTCGTTGCTAAACCGAAATTCACCTACAAGCAGCCAACCACAGTTGCATCGGGCGCGCTCGTTACAGTAGGCCCCGGCATGACTCTCTACGGCGTTGCTAAAGCCAACCACATGACTGTTCAGCAATTGGCTGAGGCCAATCATCTGAAAGCGCCTTACACAGTCTCACAAGGCCAACAGCTGCGCATTCCGGGTGCGCATGTTGCAGCCATGCCAGAAACTGTGAAGCCAAAATCCGTTTCGCTTGCTGAAGAAGAGCAAACATCTGCGCCAACGGTAAAGCCAACTAGAGCGGGCGGAAAATATACAGTGGCTAGCGGCGATACACTGTATTCGATTGGTCGTAAATATGGCGTTGCACCCTTCACAATCGCTGATCTGAACAAACTGCCCCACAACAAAGCGCTATCTTTGGGACAAACAATCAAGATCCCAAAAGGTGCAAATGTCGCCGCTGCTCAAACTGACGCGCCACAACAAAATGGAGCGGATGCGCCTGCAGAACAAATCGCTACAGCAGATACGCCAGCAAAAAGGCCAGCAGCTTTAGCGCTGCCAAAAGACGCTTCGGCTGACACAGTTGCACAAGCTCCTGCAGCAACCGATGCAGGCTCAAATTTGGCACTGCGTTGGCCACTCAGAGGTAAAGTGATTTCGGGCTTTGGCGCAAAACCAAACGGTTTAAAAAATGAAGGCATCAATATCGCAGTGCCGGAAGGCACCAACATCCAAGCCGCCGAAGGCGGCGTGGTTGCATATGCTGGCAACGAACTCAAAGGCTATGGCAATCTCGTTCTCGTGCGCCATGCTGGCGGTTATGTGACTGCCTACGCTCACGCATCGCAACTTCTCGTCAAACGCGGTGATACCGTCAAGCGCGGTGACGTAATTGCAAAAGCTGGTCAGACCGGCGCTGTTCAAAGCCCACAATTGCACTTTGAAGTGCGCAAAGGTGCCACAGCACTCGATCCAAACAAATTCCTGACATCATCGACCGCGTCAAACTAAACCAAATCAACCTGAACTTTGACGAGATCGTCAAAGTTTAGAAAAGTTGATCGAATAGACCCAACAAGGCGATTTTGACTTTTCTAAGAAAAGTCAAAACGCTTTACCGATCCCCTGCAAGGGTAGCCCGGGCGTAACTGCTCGGGTTTCTTGGCTTATTGATACCTGCGCAAAAGCCCAACCAATTTGCCCTGAACACGCACACGGTCTGGCCCAAAAATTCGCGTTTCGTAAGCTGGGTTTGCAGCTTCAAGTGCAATTGAAACACCCTTCCTGCGCAAACGCTTCAATGTCGCTTCTTCATCATCAACCAGCGCTACAATGATATCACCATTATTTGCAGTATCACCTTTGCGGATAACAACTGTGTCGCCATCAAAGATGCCTGCATCGATCATCGAGTCGCCTTTGACTTCCAAAGCGAAATGTTCACCGCCGCCCAGCATCTCTGGCGGCACCATCACATTGGCGGAATGGTCTTGAATCGCTGAAATCGGAACACCCGCCGCAATCCGCCCCATCATTGGAATAGTTGACGCTCGGAACCCACCATCATTGTTGGCCGCAGGTGCAGACTTCGCAGCCTTGCCCAAAGACCCTTCAATCACATTCGGCGAGAAGCCGGATTTTTTAATAGTCAAACTCGGTGTGTGAGAATCCGGTAGTTTGATAACCTCGAGTGCGCGCGCCCGGTTCGGCATACGCTTCAAAAACCCACGCTCTTCCAAAGCCACGATCAAGCGGTGCACACCAGACTTTGACTGCAGGTTCAAAGCCTCTTTCATTTCCTCAAATGAAGGCGGCACACCTTCTTCCTTCAAGCGTTCATTGATGAACAACAAGAGTTCGAGTTGTTTGCGAGTCAGCATGTTGCGTTTTCCTTAGACTTGAACAATGAATCAGAACAAATACAAAACAAACATACATGTTCCGTTCTCGTTCTGCAAGTGTATTCGCTATGGACTTCAAAAATCGAGCAGAATTACAGGAACAAACGCGTCTTTTGCCACTTCCGGCGCGCGTGGCGGCCGCACAATCAAGCAATCGGCATCACGAAGATTTCGTTGCATTGACGAATCTTGTTTGGAAAAAACCTGAACCACGCGCGCGCCGTCTTCTTGAAATCGGAGCGTGGCGCGCAAATAATCCTGGCGCTCGTCATTGGCAGGCAGGGCCTCCGCAACGCGCGCCATAACCGGCACGTCAAGCTCTTGGGCACCCAGCATACGACCAATCAAAGGCTTCAAAAATATCCTGGCGCAGACCAACGCGGAAACCGGGTTGCCCGGAAGGCCGAGCACCGAAAGCTTGCCCTTGGTGCCGAACATAAGGGGCTTGCCGGGGCGCAAAGCGATCTTCCAAAACCCAATCTTGATGCCAGTGCGTTTTAAAGCCTCTTGCACATAATCATGATCACCGACCGATGCGCCACCCGTCGTCACCAAAATATCGGCCTTGGCGGCCCTCTTGATTGCAGCAACGGTGGCCCTCATATCATCGCGCACAATACCAAGATTGATGACTTCTGCACCCCAAGCTTTGAGCATTGCTGCAAGGGCTTGGCTATTCGACGAGAAAATTTGATCCGTACGCGGATTATCACCAGGCAATACAAGCTCGTCTCCCGTCGTAAACAAAACCACGCGGGGACGCCTTCGAACAGAAACCAGCGCAGCATTGGCCGCCGCCATCAGTCCAATGTCGCGTGCCGAAATACGCGTTCCGGCCGAAATCAATACGACGCCTTTTTTAAAATCCAATCCACGGGCACGAATATTGCGGCCAAGAGTGGGGACATCGCGAATGGTAAGTTCTTTGCCATTCACTGAAACATTTTCTTGAATAACAATTGTATCGGCACCTCTGGGCAAAGGCGCACCCGTCAAAATCCGAACGGCCTGACCCTTTTTAACAACGCCTTTGAACGCATGTCCCGCTGCCGAGACACCAACCAGTGTCAGTCGATCACTCAAATCTTCGTAGCGCACCGCATAACCATCCATGGCAGAAGATGGAAATGGCGGCTGATCGCGCTTGGCTTTCAAATCCTTGGCCAGCACGCGGCCGATCACATCATCAAGTTTAACGATATCAACGCCTAAAGTTTTGCCAGCACTCAAAACCCGCGCCAGAGCTTCATCAACTGGCATCAAAGCCATGGCCGTCAATCCGCCTGAAAATGGCCAGACTTGCCGCCTGATTTTTCAACCACATGCAAATCCGTAATCTTCATGCGGCGATCCACGGCTTTCAACATGTCATAGATCGTAAGACACGCCAATGAACAGGCAGTAAGCGCCTCCATCTCAACGCCCGTCTTGCCTTCAACTTTCACCGTGGCTTCAACTTCAACAAAACCATCACCAATTTGAAAATTTACACTCACTTTGGAAATCATCAATGGATGACAAAGCGGAATGAGATCAGATGTTTTCTTAGCCGCCATAATGCCAGCAATCCGCGCAGTCGCCAAAACATCGCCCTTTTTGGCCAATCCATCACGCAGCAAAACAACGGTTTCCGCTAACATCAAAACCTGCGCGCGCGCCGTTGCACTGCGTGTGGTTACATCTTTGCCCGACACATCCACCATATGTGCTTGGCCTTGATTGTCGAGATGTGAGAGCTTGCTCATGGCTTTGCTAAAATCTGTTTGGTGGCTAGCGCCACATCATCTTGGCGCATCAAGCTTTCACCAATCAGAAAACTGTTCACACCACTCCGCGCCATGCGAGCCAAATCATGGGCCGTAAACAACCCGCTCTCGCAAACCACCATGTGATCCTTCGGCACCATCGGCGCTAAAGTTTCCGTCGTCTTGAGTGACGTTTCAAAACTATGCAGATTACGATTATTAATGCCAATCATCGGCGATTTCAAAAGCAGCGCCCGCGCCAGTTCTGCTTCATCATGCACTTCTATCAAAACATCCATACGGTAATGCATCGCCGCATCTTCAAGTTCAGCGGCCAAGCCATCGCTCACCATCGCCATGATGATCAAAATACAGTCGCCACCCCAAGCACGGGCTTCGGCCACTTGATAAGTATCCAGCATAAAATCTTTGCGCAAAGCGGGCAGGGCGCAAGCATCCCGCGCCGCTGTCAAAAATTCAGGTGCCCCCATAAACGAAGGGGTATCAGTCAATACTGAAAGACAAGCGGCCCCGCCAGCCTCATATGCTTTAGCCAAAGCAGGCGGATCAAAGTCTTCACGGATCAAACCCTTTGAAGGGCTGGCCTTTTTAATCTCAGCAATCAAAGCATATTTTCCGCTCTGCGCCTTTTTCAGCAAAGCATGCGCAAATCCGCGTGCTGGCGAAGCGTCCTTTGCAGCTTCTTCAACAGCGCTCAATGGAAACCGCTTCTTGGCAACGGTCACTTCATCGCGTTTATATTCAGCAATTTTTTCGAGGATCGTCACCATCAGCTGTTTGAAACCTCAACAAGCCGCGCTAGAGTTTTGCTTGCTGCGCCAGACTTGACAGCCTCCTGTGCCTGCTTCACGCCAGATTTAATATCATTTGCCTTACCCGCAACCAATAAAGCAGCACCCGCAGTCATCGCAGCAGCATCACTGAAAGCAGAAGGCTGCCCGCTCAGAACAGCACGCAACGCCTCCGCATTATGCACAGCCTCGCCACCCTTTAAGTCATCAAACTTGGATCGCTTTAGGCCTGCTTCTTCGGGCGTCAATTCAAAACTCCGAATTTCGCCATTCTTCAATTCCGAAATCCATGTTATTCCGGTCGGTACAATCTCGTCCATACCGCCCTCGCCATGGCAGATCCAACACGCTTCAGATCCCAAGTTCTTAAGAACTTGGGCGAGAGGTTCAACCCAAGCCTTTGAAAATACGCCCGTAATCTGCTGTTTCACACCAGCGGGATTGGACAGCGGGCCTAACAGATTAAATATGGTGCGCGTTCCCAATTCCACGCGCGTTGGCCCCACAAATTTCATGGATGAATGATGCGCCGGCGCAAACATAAACCCGACACTTGCATCTTTTATGCATTCGGAAATCTTATCCGGAGTCAAATCAATCTTCACACCCAAGGCCATCAAAACATCGGCAGCTCCAGACCTAGACGAAAGCGCACGATTGCCATGCTTGGCCACTGTCAATCCCGCTGCTGCGGCAACAATCGCTGCACAAGTGGAAATATTGTAAGACCCCGAAGCATCACCTCCCGTGCCTACGATATCAATCGCATCATCAGGGGCAACCACCCGCAACATCTTCTCACGCATCACTTCCACAGCAGATGAAATCTCATCCACTGTTTCGCCGCGCACGCGAAGCGCCATCAAGAAACCCGCAATCTGCGAAGGCGTGGCATCGCCCGACATCATAATATTAAACGCGTCGCGTGCTTCTGCGCGTGAAAGCGGTGCGCCAGTGGCAGCCTTGGCGATCAACGGCTTCATATCAGCCATTACTTCGCCCCCGCTTGATCAAGGAAGTTTTTCAAAATCTGGTGCCCATGCTCCGAAGCAATGCTCTCAGGATGAAACTGCACGCCATGCACATTCATGGTCTTGTGCTGCAGGCCCATAATCAAACCACTTGTCTCGGCAGTAACTTCTAAACAATCGGGCAGGGTGGCCCGGTCAACGACCAGTGAATGATAACGCGTTGCCGTAAAGTGGTTCGGCACATCCTTGAAAACACCCTGCGCCTTGTGTTCAACACCAGAGGTCTTGCCGTGCATCTGCGTTGGCGCGCGCACCACCTTGCCACCAAATGCCTCACCAATGGCTTGTTGTCCCAAACACACGCCAAAAATCGGAATCTTGCCCGCTGCTTGTTTCACCAAATCAACGATGATCCCTGCATCGCCTGGCATGCCAGGGCCAGGCGAAATCACAATCGCCGAAGGCCGCGATGAAATCACTTGGCCAACGCTAATTTTATCATTTCGGTGCACAACTGTATCTGCGCCCAAATCGCCCAAAAAGTGAAACAGGTTCCATGTAAAGCTATCATAATTATCAATCAGAATAATCATTGCGCTCTCCCCGCGCGACCCGCAAAGCGCACGGCTTCCTCAGCGGCGCGGAACAAAGCCTTGGCTTTGTTGATGCATTCTTGGTGTTCATTTGCAGGAACACTATCGGCCACCACGCCAGCGCCCGCTTGAACATACATCTTGCCATCTTTCACAATAGCGGTGCGCAGCACAATACAAGTGTCCATTTCGCCGTCAGCACCAAAATAGCCAACGCACCCGCCATAAATACCGCGCTTGTTCACTTCCAGATCATCAATGATTTCCATCGCGCGAACTTTAGGCGCACCAGAAACGGTGCCCGCTGGAAATCCCGCCACCATCGCGTCAATCACATCATACTTCGAAGCCAATTTGCCTTCAACGTTCGAAACAATGTGCATGACCTGGGAATAATATTCGAGAATGAATTTATCAGTGACTTTAATTGAACCAATCTCAGCAACGCGCCCCACATCATTGCGGCCCAGATCAAGCAGCATCAAATGCTCAGCGCGTTCTTTCGGATCAGCAAGCAATTCTTCTGCCAACGCCTTATCTTCGGTTGGTGTTGCACCACGCCGACGCGTGCCCGCAATCGGGCGAATTGAAACCTTGCCATCACGCACCCGCACCAAAATCTCAGGCGAAGAGCCGACGACTGCAAATGTGTCGAAGTTCAAATAGTACAAAAACGGCGAAGGGTTCACACGGCGCAAAGCGCGGTATAGCGAGAAGGGCGGCAGCGCGAACTCAGTCTCAAAGCGTTGCGATAACACCACCTGAAAAATATCGCCAGCCGCAATATGCTCCTTAGCTTCAAGCACCATAGCGCGGTATTGATCAGGCGAAGTGTTTGACTTTGCCGCTTCAATCATCGGCGCATCAAGCTCTCTCAGCGCCATATCAATCGGGCGGTCCAAAGCATCAACCACTTCCGAAATTCGCTCCACCGCCCGCGCATAAGCAGCGCGCGCGCTAACAGCGGCATCGAGATAAACCGGCGAAGTCACCGTCACTTCATCACGCACAGAATCAAATATCGCCATCACTGTCGGCCGGATCATCATGCCATCGGGCAGTCCCAACGTGTCAGGGTTTGGTTCCGGCAAATCTTCCATCAGCCGCACCATATCATATCCGAGGTATCCAAACACACCCGCAGCCATCGGCGGCGAACCCTCTGGCAAATCAATACGGCTTTCTTTCAGAAGCGAACGCAAACTCATAAGTGGCTCTTCGCCAACCTCAACAAAATGCACATCAGGATCAATAAGCGCCTTGCGGTTCACACTGGCGCGCTTTGAAGCCGTCTTCCAAATTATATCCGGGTTCATGCCGATAATAGAATAACGCCCGCGCACTGCACCGCCTTCAACCGACTCAAGCAGAAACGAATAACGCGCATTGCGAGAAAGTTTCAGCATCGCGGAAACTGGCGTTTCCAAATCAGCAACCAACCGCGTCAGAACAACTTGAGGCCGGCCTTCATCGTAAGCCTTGGCAAACACTTCATACTCAGGGGACACAACCATGATCAGATAGCCTTACTGCGCCTGTTCCGTGCCGGTGTTCTGCCGCCAAAGCGCGTCATTAATTGTAACATTGGCATTGGCCCTGAGCGCTTGAATATAAGTCTGACCAATATCCTGGCCAAAGCTTGCAGCTGAATCAGCCTGCAATTTCTTAATCGCATCGGACGTTGCCATCATGGACGGAAGTGTATCCTTCGTCACCTGCATCACACGGGCAGATTTCCCATCACCTTCAAGTGTCCATGCAAAGCCTTTGTCAGGCGCTGCAAACAATGCCGTCACTGCAGGCCCGTCAAATTCTGCCGAAGCCTCATTGCGCTTAATGCCTGTTGCCGTACTAACCGTTGCCTTGGCCTCCGTGGCCAAGCTTTCAAAATTAGCGCCGGCTTTAAGTTGCTCAACAAGCTTTTTGGCTTTTTCACCAGCAGTCCCACGCATCTTCTCAGCAATGATATTCTTCTTCACTTCGTCTTTCACAGCATCAAGCGGCTTTAATGCAGACGGAATAACTTGGCGTACTTCATACCAAACAAACCCATCGCCAATAGAAAGTGCATCATTATCCAAACCAACGTCGCTGGCATAAGCAGCTTTCAATACTTCTGGCTTGGAGGGAAGAACAACATCTTTGCCAGCTTGGTCAAGTCCGCCAGCACTCACCGCTGGAACAACCAAGAGCGGAAGGCCGACAGTCTTGGCAATCTCTTCGAACTTCTGTTGTTTGCCACGTGCATCTTCAACATCATTATAAGTCGTCTGAATTTCATCGTGCGCCTTTTCAAGCTGCAAGCGTTTGGTGAGTTCAGGTTTCACGTCATCAAGTGTCGATTGTTTTTCTGGCACAACTTTAACTGCTTTTAGAAGCGCAATCGCCAAGCTACCTTCAACGGGGTCGCTCACTGCGCCTTCCTTCAAAGCAAATGCAGCATTGGCAATTTTAGAATCAAGAAAATCACCCTTCGTCTGATCCTTCAATAGAATATCTGCTTCCTTAGCGCCCATCTCCGTGGCGATCTTCATAATATCTTCGCCATCAGCAATTCGGGTTTTCGCTTTCTTGGCATCATCAAGCGTTTTGAAAACAAGCTGCAGAATATCACGGTGTTCGGCAGTAAAATAATTACCCTGAAATTTCTCATAGCCAGCTTTAATCTCTTCAGGCGTAATTGAAATCTTCGAAGCAATATCAGCAGGGTCAACTTTCATGACAGCAATCGACCGGTATTCAGGTGCGGTATAAGCCGCCGGAGCATCACCGTAGGCCTGCTTCAATTCGCCGTCTGTCGGAGCCGCTACATCTGCTTCTGTTGCGGTTACCACAAAATATTTAGCATCGCGCGACTGCCCACCAAACTGGGCAACAGCCAGATTAAAAGTCTTCGGCAGTTTAAGTTCCGTTGCGGCAACACTGGTCACGGCAGCAAATAGTTGGCCTTGGCGCTCACGACCGACAAATCCTTCTTCACTCAAACCATTGGCCTGCAACACGCGGCGGTAAGTGGCAGGGTCAAATTTGCCCGCGCTGTCTTGAAACGCCTTATTATAAAAAATACCGTCTCGAATAGTATTATCAGAAATCGCCAGCTTCAATTTTGTGCGCTGCGCATCAATGGCCGCATTGGCGATCAGATTATCCAAAACTTGTTTATCAAGCCCAAGCTTATGCGCATCATCAATTGTAACATTTTGCCCTGATTGTTGAGAAATCTGTTTCAGTTGCCGTTGCAGTGCATTTGTATAATCAGTTGCCAAAATCGTTTTACCAGCAACTTTCACCAAATCTTTCGAACCCCAGCCAAACCATCCCAGAATATTATCCGAGAAATTCGTAGACACATCCTTGACGCCCCACACACTGAAGCTCAAAACCAAAAGCGCCATCAAAACTTTAGCGACCCAACCTTTAGCCGCTTTGCGCATCGTTTCGAGCATAATTATTCCTTTCAACTGTTAGGGTATGGGCAACAAACAAATCGCCCGAAATCATCATAGATAACCGCGTTTCTTCTCGCAAGTGCGGCATGTGTTTGCTATGAAGCCCACCGAACCGAAGAACAAGAGGAAAATATGGCACCGCAAACAATTAAGCCAATGGTTGCTGGCAACTGGAAAATGAATGGCACGACAGCCAATTTGAAAGAGCCACGCTTATTGGCTGGCATGTTGCGCGGCGTGAAGTTGAAATGCGATGTCATGGTCTGCCCACCAGCTACTCTCATTCGCCGCGTGAAAGCTGTGATGAAGGGGAGCATGATCAAAGCGGGAGGGCAGGATTGCCATGCTGCAGTTTCAGGCGCTCACACCGGCGATATTTCAGCTGATATGTTGAAAGATGCTGGCGCCACCGCCGTTATCGTGGGCCATAGCGAACGCCGCACCAACCATAAAGAAACCGACGCCATGGTCGCCGCTAAAGCGCAGGCCGCCCATAAATCAGGCATCAATGCCATTATCTGCATTGGAGAAACTTTGGATGAACGCAAAGGCGGCAAAACCCTTGAAGTTCTCACAACGCAAATCAAAGCCTCGGTTCCAGCAGGCTGCACGGCTTCCAACACTGTGATCGCCTATGAGCCCGTCTGGGCCATCGGCACCGGCCTCACCCCAACTGTGGCCGAAATTGCCGAAGCTCATGCCCATATCCGCAAGGAACTTTCCGGTGTGATGGCAGAGGAGGGTGCTAAAACCCGTATTTTGTATGGCGGTTCAGTAAAACCAACCAACGCTGTTGAATTGATGGGCATCGCCAATGTGAACGGCGCGCTCGTGGGTGGCGCAAGCTTGAAGGCCGTAGACTTCATCGGGATTATCAAGGCTTACATATAAGTTATTGAAATAACAGCGCTGTATTCTCAACTTGATCCGTCACCCCTGCGAAGGCAGGGGCCCAGCTTTCTTCACTTTGATGGGTCAAGAAGCTGGATCCCCTGAGTTCACAAACGAAGTGCAACACCATAATCGGTTTATGGTGTCGCCATGGGAAACAAATATAAACAGCTTGGTCTCGAAGATCGTATCC
>JAYWEV010000014.1:0-19424 GCA_043779145.1 Aestuariivirga sp.
GCAGCACAAGCTCATCAGGGCCTCCCGATTCAATCTCTCCAGATTGAATCAGTAAAACCCGCAATCCTCAAGCCACAAAAGATGTGTGCATCAGATAGCAGCAGAGCTGGGAGGAGGGCGAAATAATTTTAATTTTGCGTTAAACTAGATATCACGCTCCACCAACTTGTTAGGGGAGCTGTCCGAAGGACGGAGGGGGAGCCTGCCAAATGCGATAGCCCCCAACTACCGGGGAGGAAGGGTTGCGGCCTACTTCAGACCAAGCATAACCTTCTTCGTTTCCGCCTTTACATCTTCGATCGTCGCACCCAAAATCACATTCCGATCAAAGCTTTGCGGGTTTTCGTTCAAGTATTTTCTGAGCGATTCACCAAACGCCATGCGCAGCTCAGTGCCAATGTTGAATTTTTTCACGCGGGAGTTATATGCCAACTTCGCGCGAACATCGAGTGGAATGCCGCTGCCACCATGCAGCACCAGTGGCAAGCTTGTGACGGCCTCAATGGCTCGCAGCGATTCAAAATCAATGCCGGATGTTTTCATCGTGTTGAGATGCACATTGCCGATCGAGATGGCCAAAGCATCGGCACCACTTTCGAGATCAAAGCGCTGCGCCTCATCTGGTGAAGTATGAGCGGAAGCTGCACCACTCACATAACCCACAAAACCAACTTCACCTTCCACGGATACGCCTGCACGATGAGCAATCTCGACGACGCGGGCGGTGAGTTCAATGTTTTGAGAAATCGGCAGGGCCGAACCGTCAATCATCACAGAAGTAAATCCGTTGTCGATTCCTAATGCACATTCTTCAACCGTCAGCGCGTGATCGATGTGACACACCACAGGCACCTTTGCTTGCTCTGCCAAATACCGAAACATTTTTCCCAATATTGGAACCGGCATATGCTTGCGGCAACCAGGACCTGCCTGAAGAATGATTGCTACGCCCAGTTCTTCCGCAGCCTCCACATAAGCCCTGGCATCTTCCCAACCGAGCACCACCAATCCAGCAACGCCATATCGACCAGTAATGGCAGACTTTAAGACATCCCCGAGATTGGCAACCGTCATTTAAATTTCGCAATCATATCTTTAATGCCGGGAATGGTTTCTATCTGATAGGCATGGACGGGTTGGAAAAATTGCACCAGCGAGCGCTGGCTCAAGCCGCCAAGAATGGTAAAATAATACATCTCATATCCCGGCCCCACCACGCAGGGGTGATAGCCCTTATCGAGCACAATGGTTGAGCCATCAACGATGTGATAGGCATCGCCAACTTTGCCATCCTCGCGCTGCACCAATTGCATCCCGAAGCCGTGATTGGGGCGGAAGCGAAAATTGTAGGTTTCATCATGGCGGGTTTCGAGTGGAAGACGATCCGTGTCATGCTTATGCGGCGGAAACCCTGACCAGCCGCCGTGGCCGACTGTGAACAACTCTGAAACCAACAAGCGACCAACACGGTCTTTGTATTTAGTGCCAAAAATATGTTTGATCTTGCGGTGGGTTTTGGTGTCATCACTGCCATATTGAATCTTATCAATATCGGCGACGCGAACCGCAAAGGGCGAAAGCTCATCGTCAAATTTTGCGCCTGCCACAAACACTTCCGCATTGTCTGACTTACACACCATGCGGACTTTTGAAGCGGTAGGCGCGTAAACACCCTCTGGCTCACCATCCCACACATCCAAACCACGATTGCCGATATTCGCAAAATGATCGCCTTCAACAGAAACATCAACTGTCCCAGTCGCCGGAACAATCGCCGTCTCATAACCCGGCACGTGATATTCAAAAACCTGATCACGTTTCAGTTTCACAATATTGAAATAATTAAGCGGCACGCGCACATCATCCACATCGACGATGGCTCTGTTTTTGTTGTCGTATGGAGGAATGTGCATCAGGAATTGTCTCTCATAAATTTGTCAAGTTCACTTGTGCTTGGCATAGCAGGCGCGCAACCAACTTTGGTAACTACGATGGCTGCCGCCGCAGAGCCACGTTTCACGCAAGTTTCAACGTCTATCCCATTCGCCAAGCTCGTGATGAAAGCTCCCATAAATGCATCGCCAGCACCGGTGGGTTTCAAGGCAGTGACGGGAAAGATGACGGTTTTAAATTCTCGTGGCCCAGCAAAAGTAATGGAGCCTTTTTCGCCCATTTTGTAAATCACAACTTCAGCTGATCGCGAAAGTTTTCGCGCCAACGTCAAACCTTCGCCCATCACACCAAATTCTACATCATTGCCGATCACGATATTGCACATCGCGACGGCGCTCAAATATATTTGTGAGGCTTCATCAGCGTTGGCCCAAGAGTAAGGGCGATAATCAATGTCTATGATCACAGGTAAGCCAGCATCACGCGCAATTTTCATTGCCAATAGAGTTGCACTGCGAGAGGGCTCTACCGCCAAACTGGTTCCGGTCACAATCAATGCGCCGTAGTCTTTAAATGCAATCTCGCGCACATGATTTTCATTCAACTGAAAATCCGAAGCACCATTGCGATAGATTACCGACTGGCAATTTTCAGCGCGGGTTTCCACCACGGCCAGACTGCTCCGCGCGTCACCTGCAACGATATGCATGTGACCGCACCCAACGTCGTAGGTTTTAAGTTGATTTAAAATATAGCGCCCCACCGCATCATCTGAAACACAGCTGATCAGCGAAACCCGCCCACCCAGTTTTGAAATCGCCACGGCAATATTAGCCGCTGAACCGCCAAGTGCCGACGAAAACGCCAACGCCTCTTCAACCCGCGTTCCCGGCGGATCTGCATAAAGGTCAAGACCAGCGCGGCCCAGAACGAGAAAATGATTGTTTTTGATATTATTCACCTACGTTTACATTTTCTATCGTGCCGTTCTTGACCACGCAGCTTAAATGCGGTGTGTGATGTTTGCAATCGATTGCAAATCAGAGGTTCATGAATTGAATGAAATTGGTATTGGCATTGTTGGCGGCGGCTATATGGGCAAGGCGCACTCTGTGGCGATGGCTGCTGTAGGGGCTCTATTCGACACCAAACTGCGCCCTAATCTTGAAATGATTTGCACAACGACGGAGAATGGTGCCGCTGACAAAGCCCGACAATTCGGCTTTGAGCGTTCCACATCAGATTGGCGCAAATTGGTCGATGACCCGATGGTCGAAGCCATCGTCATCGCCAGCCCGCAAGAAACCCACCGCGAAATTGCCATTGCTGCTTTTGGAAAAGGCCAACATGTTCTGTGCGAAAAGCCTTTGGGCTTAGGGCTCGAAGACAGTCGCATGATGGTGGCCGCTGCCGAACAATCGGGCCTCATCAACATGACGGGCTTTAACTACATTCGCACACCCGCATCACAAATGGCGCGAGAGATTATTGCATCAGGCGAGATTGGCGAGATGACATCTTTCCGAGGCGAACATACAGAAGATTTTTATGCCGACCCGGATTTACCCGCCAACTGGCGCGCTAGCGGCAGATCAAACGGCAATATGGGTGATCTTTCACCCCACATCATCAATGCCGCTTTTGCGCTTGCCGGGCCGATCATATCGCTTATTGCCGACATCGAAACTGTCCATAAAATGCGCCCGTCGCCGGAAGGCCCAAAGCCCGTAACCAATGACGACCAAGCGCAAATCATGTGTCGTTTTGCTTCGGGTGCGATGGGATCGTTATTCATCAGCCGCGTGGCCACGGGTCGCAAGATGGGATACATCTACGAAATCTTTGGCACCAAGGGGGCCATTCGTTTTGATCAGGAAGATCAAAATGCGCTGTGGCTCTATAAGGGCGATGCAGCGGCAAACCGCCAGGGTTTCACCAAAATTCTAACCGGGCCTCTGCACAAAGATTATGAACGCTTCTGCTTAGGGCCAGGCCATGGCACAGGCTATCAAGATCAGATCATAATTGAAGCGAAAGATTTTCTTGAATCAATTGCCGAGGGTAAATCTCGCTGGCCCACCTTCCGCGATGGCATGCTGGTGAACCAAGTGATTGAAGCCGCATGGGCCTCTCATGAATTGCGCCGCTGGGTTGATGTGACGAGTTTTTAAGAGGAATACGAGAATGAAAAAATTATCTTGGGGCATGATCGGCGGTGGCAGGAGCAGTCAGATCGGGCCAGCCCACAGAATTAGCGCCGCACTCGACGGACTTTATGATTTTAAGGCAAGTGCTCTTGATGCCAACGCCGAAAGCGGCCGCAGCTATGCGCAGGAATTGGGTATTCACGAAGACCGCGCTTACGGAAACTGGCGCGAAATGCTGGAGGGCGAAAGCAGCCGCACTGACTGCGTTGATCTCGTCACGGTGGCCACGCCAAACTCTACACATTATGAAATCACCAAAGCTTTCCTCGAAGCGGGATTTAACGTGCTGTGCGAAAAGCCAATGACGATCACAGTGGAAGAAGCCGAAGACATTGTGGCCACCGCCAAACGCACTGGCAGCATTTGCGCCGTGAACTATGGCTATTCGGGTTATGCCCTCGTGCGCCACATGCGGGCCATGGTGGCGCGGGGCGATTTGGGCAAAGTCCGCTTGATCAAAGCCGAGTTCGCCCATGGTTTTCATGCCGATGCGGCAGACGCCGATAACCCTCGCGTGCGCTGGCGTTACGACCCGGCTATGGCTGGCATCTCGGCCCAATTCGCCGATTGCGGTATCCACGCGCTGCATATGGCGAGTTTCGTTTCTGGCCAAGAAGCGGAAACCCTCACGGCTGATTTCGCCTCGTGCCTTGATGTACGCACATTAGAAGATGACGCAATGGTAAGCTTTAAAATGAGCGGCGGAACGCGCTTGCGTCTTTGGACAAGCTCGGTGGCCGTGGGCCGGATGCACGGGTTGAACATTCAAGTGTTCGGAGAAAAGGGCGGTCTGCGCTGGGCGCAAGAATGGCCAAACCAGCTTTATTGGACACCACTCAATGGCCGCACCCAGACTTTGGAACGCGGCGGGCCAGACTTATCGCCCGAAGCCGACCGCGCATCTAGAGTCACCATTGGCCACGCCGAAGGTATGCCTTTAGCATTTGCGAACATCTATTCCGATTTAGCCGAAGCGATTAACGCCAAGAAAGAAGGCCGTTCGCCCAATCCACTGGCCTGTCATTATCCATCAGCCGTTGATGGGCTGCGTTCCATTGCGGCGATTAAGGCAGCGGTTAATTCTGCTGGGCAAGGCAGCAAATGGTTGGACGCAAGGCCGCCAAGTCTGAGATAGTCCGGCGCAGGCGTACTGTCGCTCACGTAGGCTCCCCCTCAGTCCTTCGGACAGCTCCCCCAACAGAGCTGGGAGGAGGGTGAATGAAAGGTGATTTTGTCCAAGATGAAACATCACGCTCCCCCAACTTGTTGGGGGAGCTGTCCGAAGGACTGAGGGGGAGCCTGCCACATGCGATATCCCCGCCTGTAGCAGAGGAAGAGTGATCACAAATTTGCTTTAACTGCTAAAAGCCGCCGCCATTAAATTGCGCGTATATTGTTCGCGCGGGTGATCCATAATATCTTCAACAGTGCCCTGCTCGACCATCGCGCCATCTTTCAACACAATCACAAAATCCGCCATGGCTCGAACCACGGCGAGATCGTGGCTGATGAAGAGATAGGATAAATCATAAGACTTTTGCAGATTGCGCAACAGGTCGACGATTTGTTTTTGCACTTGCCGGTCTAGAGCAGATGTTGGTTCATCCAACACGATCAGTTTTGGTTTCAAGATAATTGCGCGTGCAATCGCGACACGTTGGCGTTGGCCTCCAGAAAATTCATGGGGGTAACGATTGCGTAGCGCTGGATCGATCTGCACTTCTTCCAAAGCTTGGATGGCCCGCAGGTCTCGTGCGGCCTTGGTCATCGCAGGTTCATGCACGATAAGGCCTTCGGTTATAATTTGGCCAACAGTCATGCGCGGCGACAAAGACCCAAATGGATCCTGAAAAACAATTTGTGCCTCTTTGCGCAACGGACGCATTTGCGTTTTATCAAAACCAGTGATCGACTGTCCGTCGAAATTGATAGCCCCTTGGCTCGGCAATAAGCGTAGCAATGCACGCGCCAATGTTGATTTGCCCGAACCAGATTCACCAACGATGCCAATGGTCTGACCTTGTTTCAAAACCAAGGAAACACCATCGACGGCCTTTAATTGAATGGCCGGCGTGCCAAGAAAGCCTCCACCGATATTGAAAGTGACCCGTATATTGGTGCCGCTTAAAACCATTGGCGCTTTGGGAGATGGCGGCAATTTGCGCCCCGATGGCTCGGCATCGAGTAGCGCCTTAGTGTATTCATGTTTTGGCTTTGCAAATACAGTTTTGGTTTCACCCTCTTCAACCACCTCACCCTTGCGCATTACATAAACGCGGTTTGCAATGCGTTTCACGATACCCAAATCATGAGTAATAAATATCATCGCCATGCCAAGTTTCTTTTGCAAACCGGCCATGAGTTCGAGAATTTCGGCTTGAACTGTCACATCGAGTGCAGTGGTTGGTTCATCAGCAATGAGCAATTCTGGACTGTTGGCGAGTGCCATGGCAATCATCACACGTTGGCGTTGCCCGCCGGACATTTCATGCGGATATGACCTCATGCGCCGCTCAGGCTCCTTGATCTTCACGAGTTCCAGCATTTCGAGTGCACGATTTCGGGCGGCGATATGATCAAGATTGGAGTGGCGTTTGATTGGCTCAATCAACTGATTGCCAATGGTATAAAGCGGATCAAGCGAAGTCATAGGCTCTTGAAAAATCATGGTGATCTTTGAACCACGAATGCTGTTGAGCTGATCTTTGCTCATGCCGATGAGGTTCTGATTGCCAAACAGCGCTTCGCCTTCCGCTATGCCGTTGGCCGCAAGCAACCCCATAGCACCCATCATCAGCTGGCTTTTGCCGGAACCGGACTCGCCGACAATAGCAATCGTCTCACCTGCTTTTACAGTTATGTTTGCGCCTCTAACAGCGGCCACATCGCCGTCCGTTGTGTTGAAATTCACTTTGACATTTTTAAGTTCGAGCACGTTTTTCATGTCAGCGGTCTTTAGGGTCCAGCGCATCGCGCAGACCATCGCCAATGAAGTTGAGTGCGAACAATGTGCTGGTGAGGAAGAAGGCGGGTAAGATGAGCAGATAGCTTGCCCCTTCCATATTGCGCGAGCCTTGGGATATCTGCACGCCCCAGCTTGAGGTTGGTTCTTGAACGCCAAGGCCCAGATAAGAAAGGAAGCTTTCAAGAATGATCACTTGCGGCACGAGCAGCGTGACATAAATGATGATTGGCCCCAACATGTTGGGAATGATGTGGCGCGTGAGAATGCCCCAGCTGTTAACACCCATCGCCTCGGCGGCCTGCACATATTCTTGGCGTTTCAATGAAAGTGTTTGCCCGCGCACAATGCGCGCCATGTCGAGCCACAACACTGCGCCAATTGCTAAAAACATCAGCATGAAATTGCGCCCGAAAAATACCACGAGCATGATGACAAAGAAGGTGAATGGCAGGGCATAAAGAATATCAACAATACGCATCATGAGTTCATCAATCTTGCCACCAAGGAAGCCCGACACTGAACCATAAAGAACGCCGATAAACACTGCGACCAATCCTGCAAGCAGTCCGACCATGAGTGACACGCGCCCCGCCATCAAAGTGCGGGTGAGAAGATCGCGACCGCTAATATCTGTGCCGAAGAAGAAATAAAGATGCTGCACCGAAGCGCTCAACGTCATCTCCAACCCGTCGGCGGATTTGCTTTCAACCTTTCCCTCTTTGAATGAGTCTGATCGGTCAAGATAACGTGTCACGCGGTCATCAATCGGCTTGGTCGATGTGACGGTGACGAAGAAGCGCCCACCTTCCTGCTTCCACTCTTTCAAAGTAAGATGTGCACGTGTGATAATTTCTTTGATCTCTTGATCAAGCTTATCGGCCTTGGGATATGGCTCGATGCTGGGTGGCACGCGCACATAGCTTGGATATTGCGTGGTAAATTCATGGCCTGTGAGATTGGGGCCGATGATTGTGAGCAGAACAATGAACCCCAAATAGAAGGCGCTGAAGGTGGCGGCGCGGTTGGCCTTCAAGCGGTTCCAGGCATCGATCCAAAGTGAGCGACCCTTCATCGCAACAACATCAGTCATAGCGCACCCGAGGGTCAACCAAAGCATAAAGAAGATCAGATAAGAAATTGAAAAGAATCGTAAAAACCGCAATCAAAATCACGGTGCCCATCACCAAAGTGTAATCGCGGTTTAGTGCGCCATTGATGAAAGCGCGGCCCACGCCGGGGATTTGGAATATGGTTTCAACAATAATTGAGCCTGTCACCAAGCCTGCCGCAGCAGGCCCTGCATATGATACGATGGGCAACAATGCGCCGCGCATGGCGTGCTTTACCACAACGGAAAAATCTGAAAGCCCCATGGCCCGCGCGGTGCGAATGTGATGAGCGTTCAAGGCTTCAATCATTGAGCCACGCATCAACCGCGCCACAGTTGCGAGCTGTGGCAGAGCCAATGTTACGATCGGCCCGATAGCCGCAGCAAACTCTCCATCATGCCAGCCACCAATCCAAATCCATTTCAATGTCAAGCCAAAGATCAACTGAATAAGAGGTGCTGTCACAAACGTTGGCAAGGTTGACCCACCCGTGGCCAAGGTGACAATGAAAAAATCAATAAACTTATTGTGCCGCAAAGCAGCAAGAACGCCCATTGCAGAACCGACAACGAGTGACAGCAATATGGCCCAAGAACCGATGCGAATAGAGACAGGAAGGCTCTGCGCAAATAATTCAGCAACCGTGAAATTTGTGAGAATGTAACTCGGTCCCAAATCACCATGCGCCAGATTTCCGAGATAGCGGAAATATTGCATCCACACGGGTTCATCTAAATGAAATACGCGCTCAATGTTGGCCTTAATCTCAGGCGGAATGCCACGTTCCATATTGAACGGGCCGCCCGGTGCCACATGCATCAGGAAAAACGAAATGGTGATGATTAGAAACAGCGTGGGGATCGCAGTCAGCAACCGCCGAAACACATATCGCAGCATAGGCTTGCACCTGTAAAAAGGCCCGCTCGCATCAATTGCAAACGGGCCTCAAGTTCAGTGATTAGTCTTTGCTAACGAAACGTGATGGATGCTTATCCATGGCGTTATCGACGAAACCATGGATTTTCGTCGAAACGATATTGTGACTACTATAGTAAAGTAGTGGCAGAACAGGAGCGTCTTTCATCCAGATATTTTCTGCATCAGAGAGATCTTTCATGCGAATAGCAGGATCGGCTTCGATAGCCGCTTTATCGAGCAACGCGTCAAATTCTTTGTTGCTGTATTCGCCCCAGTTGTTGCCGTCGCCAGTGTGTCCTAGGTTTAAGAAAGTCACCGGATCTTTAAAGTCTGCAATCCAACCTGCACGCGCCAGATCGAAATCGCCTTTTTGTTCGAGATAGCTATAGTGAGTTTTGCCATCGGTATTGATCAACGAAACGTCAAAGCCCCAAGGCTTCAACATTTCTTGAATGGCCACTGCGGTGTTTTTGTGATTTTCCGATGTGTTGTATCGAATCTCAAGTTTTTGCGGCTTAGCTGGTGAAATTCCCAGTTCATCAAAAATCTTCTTAGCCGCGTCTTCACGGTCTAACTGTGTCATCGCACCATATTCCATTGGGCGGATTGTATAGCCTTTGACACCAGGAGGAACCATTGAATAGCCAGGCAGGACAGAGTTTGTCCAGGTCTTCGTCGCCAATTGATCGCGATCAATCACCATCGAAATCGCATTGCGCAATTTCGGATTATCCCAAGGCGCTTTCTTGGTTTTGAATACGTAGTAATAGGTCCCCAGCTGAGGTGTGATGTGAATTTGATCGCCGAATTTTGTTTTTAAATCGGCCAACTGCTCGGTTGGTAAATCATTCATTGAGTCCACTTCACCAGCCTGAAAACGTTTGATCCCAGCGGCGCGATCTTCGGTGGGGATGTAGTTGACGGTGTCGAGCGTAACACTCGCGGCATCAAAGAATTTTGGATTTTTAACCAGCTTGATATGATCGCCGGGAATATTTTCGGCCAGCATAAAAGCACCATTGGAAACCAGATTGCCAGCCTTCACAAAATCATTGCCGAATTTTTTAACATTCGCTTCAGACACACCATACATGGCTTGATGTGTAAGCATTTCGAGGAAGTAAGGGGTTGGCCCCTTCAAAGTGATTTCAAGCGTCATATCATCGATTGCTTTAGCGCCAACGTCTTCAAGCTTGGCTTTGCCGCCATTGGCTTGTTCAGCGTTCAAAAGCGGAAATGCCATTGATGCGTATTCAGAAGCTGTTGCAGGGTCCAGCACGCGGCGGATTGAGAATACGAAATCCTTTGCAGTCACGGGTGTTCCGTCAGACCACATTCCATCTTTGCGCATTTTGAAAGTGTAAACTTTGCCATCGGCAGAAACTGTCCAGCTTTCAGCGGCACCTGGAATGGTATTGCCCGAGGAGTCAACGGCAACCAATCCTGTAAACAAATCACCTGTGATGTTTCCCTCTTCAATGGTGGAGGTTTTATGTGGGTCGAGCGATTGCACATCACCATTCGCACCGCGGTTCCATGTGCCTGCTGCAAACGCTGCGCTGGTCATTAAAGCAAAAACAGCGGCCCCCGCCAAAAGTGATTTGAGATTTGTTTTAGTCATGTGTTTCTCCACTGTTTGAATTGTTGCTGTTTCTTGTTATGACAAACATGTAAGCACTCATTGGGGGCTAAAACAAGTTTATCAGCACAATTGAGGGGGCATATATTGTCAACAAAAAATACTGTCGAAACTCGTCAAGCCATTATTGACGCTTGCCAAGAATCCAACCGTAGTGGCCTCAACCAAGGCACCTCCGGCAACATTAGCGTTCGGACTGATGAAGGCGTGGTGATAACGCCAACGTCGCGCCCCTATGAAACAATGAAGCCGGAAGATTTGGCGTTGTTGCCATTCGGCGGCCAATATGGCGAATATTCTGGCCCCTATAAGCCTTCAAGCGAATGGCGTTTTCATTTTGATATTTACGCAGCGCGTCCAGATGTGAACGCTATTGTGCATGTGCATTCAACCTACGCCACCGTTCTCTCGATGCTGCGCAAAGAAATCCCTGCATGCCATTACATGATCGCAGCTTTTGGTGGGCCAAATGTTCGCTGTTCGGATTATGCAGTCTTCGGATCAAAAGAATTGTCGGATCATGTGGTGAAAGCATTAGATGGCCGCTCAGGCTGCATCATGGGCACGCATGGGATGATTGCGGTTGGTGCAAATTTGGATAAAGCCATGTGGCTTGCCGTCGAACTCGAAACACTGGCCAAGCAATATTATTTAGCGTTGCAATTGGGCGAACCTGTTATCCTGTCTGACGAAGAAATCGAACGTGTACGCGTGCGCATGAAAGATGGCTACGGCGTTTGGACTGAAGAACAATAGTATGACCAATATCGCATTCTTTGGTGCGGGCGCCAAAATGGGTTGCTTGCTTGGCCGCAATCTGAAAAATTCTGCCTAAAGAGTGCGCCCTGTTGAAGTGAGCGATGTGGGCGTTAAGGGCTTGAAGTGTTGACCAGACCTTAAGACACGGATTAATCGCCTAAGCTTTAACGTGGTCCAACCGATCAATAGCCGCCACATTATCTGCCGATGTGCTTTTCGGGTCGAACTCACTGGCCAACCACATATCGACAATCGCCTTGGCCAATTCTGGCCCAATCACCCGCGCACCCATTGTAATGATCTGCGCATTGTTTGATTTCGCAGCCCGCTCGGCGGAGTAAGTATCATGTGTCAAAGCCGCGCGAATGCCCGGAACTTTATTGGCCGAAATGCAAACGCCAATGCCTGTGCCGCAGCATAAAATAGCACGGTCAGCCGAACCATCTATCACAGCGCCTGCAACTTTTGCGGATAAATCAGCATAAAATCCGCTCTGGCTCATATTGGTAACGTCATGTTGGCCCTTGGCTTTGAGATGCGCTTCGATCACATCAATCAAAGGCTTGCCAGCGCTATCGCCACCCAATGCAATTTTCATCAATGAACTCCCTTTGATTCCAGAACCGATTGAATAATACCGAGATAGCCTTGCACATCCCAAGCCGAACGCCCGATAAATAATCCGTCAATATCAGATTGACCGGCAAGTGCCACGCAGTTTGCAGGATTAACACTGCCGCCGTAAAGCACCTTAAGAGGCCGGCCAAGAACTTGTTTTGTTACCTGCTTAATCTTCTGATGTTGCTCTTGTGCAAACTCCGGCGTGGCCGGAGTTCCGCCTTCGCCAATTGACCACACAGGTTCATACGCAATCACAACTTTATCAGCCATATTGAGCGGAACATCGCGCAGCAGCATGCGTGTCTGATGTTCCAGCACTTGCCCTGTCCGCCCCGCATCATATTCCGCTTTCGTATCACCAATGCAGACCAGAGCAATCAGACCATGCTTTACAGCAGCAGCAGTCTTCAACGCCACTGTCTCATCAGTTTCGCCAAAATTGGCGCGCCGCTCGCTATGACCAATCTCCACAATCGTAGCGCCGCAATCGAGCAGCATCGGCGGCGAAATCTCACCAGTCCACGCACCCTTATCTTGCCAATGCATATTTTGCGCGCCCACTAAAACATCAGTGTTGCTCAAAAGCAAAGCAGCTTCTGCAATATATGGAAACGGCGGAATAACGAAGGGTTGTACGTGCTGCGATTTCGCAAAGGCAGATGCAGAAAGCGCTTTGCAAAAAGCCTGCGCATCCGCCCGCAGCTTATTCATCTTCCAACTTGTACCAATCCAGATTTTATCCATAGATACTGTTAACCCAAACCGCTTAGTCCGCGCAATTCTATTTCTTATCCATATAGGCTTTAAGCGCTTTTTGCTCTTCGGGCTTCATATGCAGCCCAAGCTTTGAGCGCCGCCATAGAACATCGTCAGCAGTCACAGCCCATTCATTGTCGCGAAGATGCTTGATTTCGCGTTCGCTGACAGGGCCAAAAAATGTGCCTAGGTCACGCGCAAAGCGCGCTCCATCCAAAATCTTATCAATATCAGTTCCATAAGCCTTGAAAAGACGCACCACATTGGCGGGCTTCAAGAATGAATAAG
The DNA here is from genome assembly GCA_043779145.1 of Aestuariivirga sp. Taxonomy (GTDB): domain Bacteria; phylum Pseudomonadota; class Alphaproteobacteria; order Rhizobiales; family Aestuariivirgaceae; genus Aestuariivirga. Next base: position 13,156 of record JAYWEV010000014.1, read on the forward strand.
CCTTCTGTTTTTCGGCAATAAATGTCTCAACATCAGCCACAGCCAAATCCCCGCCGGGCAATTTCGCATCGCGGTTCCATGGCGCTTTGGCATTTGGAAAAAATGCCGCCAACTTTTCAAGCGCGTGCTCCGCCAATTTACGCGAGGTGGTGATTTTGCCGCCAAAAACAGATAACAAGGGCGCCTGACCTTCGGGTTGGTCAATCTTCAAAACATAATCGCGCGTGGCTTCCTGCGCTTTGCTGGCCCCATCATCATAGAGCGGGCGAATGCCGGAATAAGCCCACCGAACCATTTGGCGCGTCACTGGCTTTTTGAAATACTCACTCACAGCGGCCAACATATAATCAGTTTCAGCTTCGGAGATTTCAGGCTTGCCCGGATCGCCCTTGTGGTCTTCATCCGTCGTGCCAAGCAAGGTGAAATTATTTTCATAAGGAATGGCAAAGCAGATGCGCCCATCCGAATTCTGAAAAATGTAACAGCGGTCATGGTCATAAAGTTTGTCGACCACCAAATGGCTGCCCTTCACCATGCGGATTTTATCAGGGTCGTTGCGACCAATGGCTGTGCTTAATACTTCGCTCACCCAAGGCCCAGCAGAGTTCAATAAAACTTTGGCCTCAATCGTTTCGGACTTTCCGTCGCCGCCAACAATATCAATGCTCCAGCCACCATCAATCCGGCGCGCCGACTGCACCTTCGTCCGTGTCCGGATTACGGCACCTTTGTTTGCAGCATCGCGTGCATTCAAAACCACAAACCGTGAATCCTCCACCCAGCAATCGGAATATTCAAATGCCTTCGTGAACTCCTCTCTCAGCGGCTTACCCGTAACATCCGTCGTCAAATCAACACTGCGCGTCGGCGGCAATATTTTGCGACCACCCAAATGATCATACATAAATAGACCCAAGCGGATCAGCCAGCGCGGACGCAAGCCCTGGTGATGCGGCAAGATAAAGCGCAACGGCCAAATAATGTGCGGTGCGGATTTTAACAACACCTCGCGTTCAATCAGCGCTTCACGCACCAGTCTAAACTCATAATGTTCGAGATAGCGAAGTCCGCCGTGAATAAGTTTTGTGGAGGCTGATGATGTGCCAGAGGCCAAATCATTCATCTCTGCCAGAAACACTTTAATGCCGCGGCCTGCCGCATCGCGCGCAATGCTGCAACCGTTTATGCCGCCACCAATAATGAAAAGATCATACATCATGATGCTAACGCTTCGATATTGATTTCGGATTGCACGCCGACCACATCAACTTGCACGCCTTTGTGTTTGCACAATTCAATAATTGAATCAGGTGGCTGCGTATCGGTCACAAATATGTCCACTTGGGAGATATGGCCAATGCGCACAGGTGCAGAGCGCGAAAATTTCATGTTATCGGACACCAAAATGACATTGCGTGAATTTTGCATAATAGCCTGTGCAGCGCGCACCTCACGGTAATCAAAATCCAGCAAAGCTCCATCGTCATCGATCGCCGAAACACCCATTACAGCATGATCGACTTTGAACTGACCGATCATATCAATCGCCTGTTCGCCAATGACGCCACCATCAGTCCGCCGCACCATGCCACCCACAATCATGACTTCGATATTAGGGTAGGGCATCAAAATAGTAGCTACATGAATATTATTGGTGATCACCAACAACCCTTCATGATGGATCAACGCGCGCGCCACTTCTTCAGTGGTCGTTCCGATATTGATGAACAGCGAACAGTTATTCGGAATAAGTTTTGCGGCATGTTGGCCAATGGATTGCTTCTCGCCGGCCGCAATCTGCCGCCGCGAGTCATATGCCATGTTCTGCACGCCCGATGAAAGCATTGCGCCACCATGGGTGCGCGCCAGCAAACGGTTATTGCAAAGCTCGTTCAGATCTTTGCGGATTGTTTGAGGAGTAACTTCAAATCGAAGCGCCAAATCATCCACCAAAACATTGCCGGATTGGCGAGCGAAGCTCAGAATTTGCGATTGGCGGGGTGTTAAAACAAGCATCTCAAATCATTCAGTTTTCGGTTTCCAAAGGGCTTTGAACCCTTCCGTCACAATCGCAAGTGAAAATAGCGACAGATTCATATATATTCACGTTTTTTCGTTTTATGCAACATTACAGTGCAAAAATCTTCGTTGCAATGCATCATGCTTTCGTTATTTTATCTATTGACGTTCGTTTTCTTTCGTTTATGAAGCAAGTCAGCGCTGGAAACAAGGGCGCAGAAATATTTAATGGAGGATCTCCCTATGAAACTGAAACTTATGGCAACGGCAGCCGCGGCATTATTTATGCTTGCCAGCCCGAGCTATGCAGACGATGCCGCAGCAAAGAAATGGATTGACGCGGAATTCCAACCTTCGGTTCTGTCGAAGGATGACCAGATGAAAGAAATGCAATGGTTTGCCAAGGCCGCTGAGCCATTCAAGGGCATGGAAATCAATATCGTTTCCGAAGATATTCCAACCCATGAATATGAAAGCAAAGTTCTCGCCAAGGCGTTCTCTGAAATCACCGGCATCAAGATCAATCACCAATATATGGGTGAAGGCGACGTGGTGCAGGCTATCCAAACTCAGATGCAGACAAATCGCACAATTTACGATGCCTACATCAACGACTCAGATTTAATCGGCACTCACGCCCGCTTGCAAGCCGCTGTCAATTTGACAGATTATATGGCTGGTGACGGCAAAGATGTGACTAACCCAGGTATTGATCTGAAAGACTATATGGGCACAGCTTTCACAACAGGCCCGGACGGTAAGTTGTGGCAACTGCCTGACCAACAATTTGCAAACCTCTATTGGTTCCGCGCAGATTGGTTTGCGCGTCCAGACATCAAGGAAAAATTCAAAGCCAAATATGGCTATGAACTTGGCGTTCCAGTGAACTGGTCTGCATATGAAGACATCGCCAAATTCTTCACTGAAGACATTAAAGAAATCGACGGCAAGAAAATCTATGGTCACATGGATTATGGCAAGCGTGCGCCCGATCTAGGCTGGCGCATGACGGATGCTTGGCTTTCAATGGCAGGCGAAGCAGATCCAGGCCTTCCAAACGGCCGCCCTGTTGATGAATGGGGCATTCGCATGGAAAAAGGTTCGTGCAATCCCGTTGGCGCATCGGTGTCACGCGGCGGTGGAGCAAATAGCCCAGCAGCCGTTTATGCTGTAACAAAATGGGATGAATGGCTGCGCAAATATGCCCCTCCAGGTGCAGCTGACTTGGACTTCTACCAATCGCTGCCATCATTGGCTACGGGTAACGTTGCTCAGCAAATCTTCTGGTACTCAGCGTTCACCGCATCGCTCGTGGTTCCAAAAAGTGAAGGCAACAATGTTGTAGATGATGCCGGAAAGCCTTTATGGCGCATGGCTCCATCACCACATGGCCCATATTGGAAGGAAGGTTCGCAACGCGGTTACCAAGACGTAGGTTCAGCTACTTTGATGAAAGCGGTTGATCCCGCCCACACAAAGGCAGCATGGCTATATCTGCAATTCATCACATCGAAAACAGTGGATACGAAGAAGAGCCATGTTGGTTTGACCTTCGTGCGTGACTCCACAGTGCGTCACAAGTCATTCACTGAACGCGCACCAAATCTTGGTGGTTTGATTGAGTTCTATCGCTCACCAGACCGTGTGTCGTGGACGCCAACAGGCGTGAACGTTCCTGATTATCCAAAATTGGCTCAGCTCTTCTGGGAAAATATCGGTGACGTAAACTCAGGTGCCTTTACTGCACAGCAAGCTATGGACCGTTTGGCCGATCAAATGGACACATTGATGGGACGTATGGAAGCGGCTGATAAAGCCAACCACACCTACCATGATTGCGGCCCACGTTTGGCTGAAAAGAAAGATCCAGCAACAATGCTGAGCAAGGACCATGCTCCATGGGCCAAGCTCGACAATGAAAAACCACCAGGCGAAACGATTGCCTATGATGAGCTGATCAAGCGTTGGACAACAGCCCAATAACAACATCGAACGTCTCCTCCCGAGACGCAGCCGAGGTGTGCAATAAGCACACCTCGGTGATGCTGTGAGACAGAACTTCATATTTCTAAATTTACTAAGGTAAAACTAAGCGCCATGTCGCTCGAACTACAAAATATTGTGAAACGGGTCGGTTCTGACACGCATATTTATGCAACGTCGCTGAAGCTTGAACCACGCAGCTTCAATATTTTGCTTGGTACCACGCTGGCAGGCAAGACCACGTTGATGCAGCTCATCGCCGGCATTCAAAAGCCAACCAGCGGCAAGATTTTTTTCAAAGGCCAAGATGTAACAGGCGCTGCCGTTCAAAAGCGCAATGTGTCCATGGTCTATCAACAATTTATCAATTATCCGAATTTCAATGTTTATGACAACATCGCCTCGCCGCTGCGTGTAGCTGGAATGGATGCGACCGAAATTGAGCGCCGCGTTGGTAAGGCCGCTGAGCTTCTGCGTCTGGGCCCCATGTTAAAGCGTAAGCCGTCCGAACTCTCCGGTGGCCAACAGCAGCGCACAGCCATTGCCCGTGCATTGGTGAAAGATAGTGATATTATTCTGCTGGATGAGCCGCTTGCCAATCTCGATTACAAACTGCGCGAAGAATTGCGAGATGAGTTGCCTAAGTTATTCGCGGATCGTGATGCGATTGTGGTTTACGCCACGACAGAGCCCAATGAAGCACTTCTGTTCGGCGGCAACACGGCCACCATGCATGAAGGCCGTATCACCCAATTTGGCCCAACATCATCAACCTATCGTAAGCCGCATGATTTATCGACTGCGCAAGTCTTCTCCGAACCGCCGATGAATACGGCCAAGATCGAAAAGCGCGGCAGTCATTTGACCATTTTCGGAGATCAAAAATGGCCAATAGGGCAGGCTGGTTCTAAACTACCAGATGGAAATTACATGATTGGCGTGCGCCCCTATAATGTTTCACCGAACAAGGATGGAAAGTCGCTTGGCAGTTTTGATGCTGTAGTTCTTGTGACTGAAATTTCTGGCTCAGAAAGCGTCATTCACACCCGCATTGACAACAGCACTTGGATTTCACAGTCGCATGGCATCCACGCTATGCCCATTGGTTCAACGGCAAAACTCTACGTCGATATTGATCGAGCCATGTTCTTTGATGCCAATAACAGGCTGGTGTCATAATGGCTAAAATCTCAATCGAAAATCTGCGCCATTCCTATTTGCCGTTTCCGCATCCGGATCACGATGAAGATTATGTGTTGAAGAAGCTTTCAATCGATTGGGCTGACGGTGGGGCATACGCTTTGCTCGGTCCTTCAGGCTGCGGCAAAACCACTTTGCTGAATTTGATCTCGGGATTATTGGTGCCTACCGAAGGTAAAATTCTTTTTGATACACGCGATGTTTCTCGCGCCAGCCCAGAACAGCGCAACATTGCTCAAGTATTCCAGTTTCCCGTCATCTACGACACTATGACGGTCTATGATAATCTAGCTTTCCCATTGCGCAATCGTGGCGTTTCAGAATCCGTCATTGATCCACGCGTCAAAGAAATTGCGGCGATGCTTGATCTTTCATCCACGCTGCATAAACGTGCATCCGGTTTGACTGCCGATGGCAAGCAGAAAATCTCACTGGGTCGCGGTCTTGTGCGCTCAGACGTGGCGGCAATTATGTTTGATGAACCGCTCACGGTGATCGACCCACATCTCAAGTGGCAGCTTCGTTCCAAACTTAAAGAACTGCACCAACGCACAAAGCGCACCATGATTTATGTAACACATGATCAAACAGAAGCGTTGACCTTTGCAGATCAAGTCGTGGTGATGAACAATGGGGAAATCGTGCAAATCGGCACGCCGATTGAACTATTTGAAAAGCCCAAGCACACATTTGTAGGCCATTTCATTGGTTCACCCGGCATGAATGTTTTGCCCGCTGAAATAAAAGGTGGCAAAGCCAGTTTTGCGGGCCAAGCCGTTAATGCCGAAAACGTGTCAAGTTATAAAGGCCAAAACCAAAAACTCGAAATCGGTGTGCGCCCTGAATTTGTAAGCTTCGCTAAAACCGGAATCCCCGCCGACATTGTGAAAGTCGCTGACGCTGGACGTTTCCGCATTGTTGAAACCCGCGCTGCAGGTAGTTCGATCAAACTTCTTGTGCCTGAAGATCAACAGGTGCCCACAGGCAGAGTGAATCTTGCCTTTGACAAGGCCCACACGCAAATTTATGCCGATGGTTGGATCGTATGAGCAGAAAAATTCAAAACA
>JAYWEV010000015.1:0-42920 GCA_043779145.1 Aestuariivirga sp.
AGGAGACTTCCAAACACTCATAATTGGCAGAATAGACGTTAGCTTGGGAGTCGCAAGCCAGAGATTATAGATCAACCCGAACTTTGACGGAATCGTCAAAGTTCGGAAAAGTTGATCGACAATATAAACTTTGGGCGCTTTTGACTTTTCAGTGAAAAGTCAAAACGCTCTAAGGCGCCGCATTCTTGCCTGGATTCATGATGTTCAAGGGATCAAGTGCAGCCTTAATCGCCCGCATCACATCCAAACCATTGCCATGCTCCAAAGCAAGATATTCTCGCTTGCCCGAACCAATACCATGCTCACCCGTGCAGGTTCCACCCATCGCGAGCGCCCGCTTGATCAATCGTTCATAAACCGCTTTCACGCGCTTCACTTCACTAACATCGCTCCGATCACAAAACAGCACGACGTGAAAATTGCCATCCCCCACATGGCCGATAATCGGGCCGTAAATATCACTTTCAGCAAGATCCTTTTGCGTCTCAACAACGCATTCAGCCAAACGCGAAATCGGCACGCACACGTCAGTGGCAATGGATTCCTCCTTGCCCGGTTTCATAGCTTTCGTGGCCCAGAACGCATCATGTCGCGCCTGCCAAAGCTTAGCGCGGTCTTCCTCTTGCGTCGCCCATTCAAACATACCTCCACCATGCTCAGCGGCGATCTCAGCATACATCTCTGATTGTTCGCGCGTGCCAGAAGCCGTTCCATGAAACTCGACAAACAATGTCGGGGAAACCGCCAAAGATAATTTAGAATATGCATTAATCGCCTTGATGTGCTCAGCATCAACCAATTCAATTCGCGCAATTGGAATGCCCATTTGGATCACTTGAATGGCCGTGTTACAACACGCTCCCACACTTGGAAACGCCGACACACCGGCCGCAATTGATTCAGGAATACCGTAAAGCTTAAGTCCCACTTCGGTGATAACCCCTAACGTCCCTTCAGAACCTACCATTAGCCGTGTGAGATCATACCCCGCCGAAGATTTGCGCGCGCGTGTGCCCATTCGCACAATCTCGCCATTGGCCATCACAGCCGTCACGCCCATTACATTCTCGCGCATCGTGCCATAACGCACGGCATTGGTGCCCGAAGCCCGTGTGGCCGTCATGCCACCAAGGCTGGCATCAGCACCAGGATCGATTGGAAAAAACAGCCCTTTATCACGCAAATATGTGTTCAACTGCTTACGCGTCACGCCCGCCTGCACGCGGCAATCTAAATCCTCAGAATTCACTTCCAATATCTGATTCATCTGGCTGATATCAATGCATATTCCGCCACGAGGAGCTGTGAAGTGCCCTTCGAGCGATGTGCCCGTTCCAAATGGAATAATTGGCACTTCTAGCCTTGCACAAACCCGAACAACACTCTGCACTTCCTCAGTATTCTGCACAAATGCCACAGCATCAGGCGGCTGCCCTGGATTCCATGTCTGATCTTTACCATGGTGATCGCGCACAGAGGCGGCAGTGGACAAGCGCTCCCCTAAAATCTGGCGAATTTCCAATATGGCTTGATTTACGTTATTCATGTTCAAACACTAGAGCATATTTCGATCAGGTGTAATCACCTGATTGAAATATGCTTTGTATCATCAAGTTACGTCGAGCGATTTGACGCTGTCAAATCGCCCAAAACACTAACACAGGCTAAGGAAACGTAAATGCCCAAACCCTTCATAGGCGAATTGCAAACAGTCGAAAACCAATGGACCGACTATAACGGCCACCTCAATATGGCCTACTACGCCGTGATGTTTGATAAGGCCGCCGAACATCTCTTTTGGGGCTTTGGCCTTGGCCCTGATTACGTGAAGCAAACCAACTGCTCATTCTTCACCCTCGAAACGCACACCACCTACACCCACGAAATCCACGCAGGCGATATTGTCCGCATCGAAAACCACATCATCGACGCCGATCATAAGCGCGTGCACTATGTACAACAGATGTATCACCTCGAAAAAAATTTCCTTTCATGTGTGCTAGAAGTCATCATAGCACATGTGGATTTGAACTTAAAAAAAACCGCCGCCTTTCCGCCGGAAATTCAAGCGAAAATTGATGCGATGTTGCAAGCCCACAAAGCTCTAACTTTGCCACCACAAGTGGGCCACAGGATCGGCATTCAGAGGAAAGCTTAACTTGACTTCGCTTAACTCTGCATGCACACTGCATGCATGAATAAACACATCCATATTCGGGACTTTGACGCAGATTTGCATGAAAAGCTCGTCCAACGCGCACAATCCAAAGATATGTCTCTTTCACAATACTTACGGAAAGAACTTACTCAACTTGCCTCTCGTCCCTCATTGGATGAGGTTTTAAATCGTCTAAAGACACGTGAACCGATGCATCTCAATCCCACTGCCGCTGAAATGATCCGGCAAGATCGGGATAGTCGGTGATTGTTGTCGACGCATCCATAATAGTTCATCTGATCGCCGACGCAGCAGTTGATCCAAATATCGTTGAAATCGTTCGGGGCGCTGAAAAACTTGTAGCACCACATTTAGTCGATCTTGAAGTTTTAAATGTGCTGCGGAGAAAACGACAGCATAACAAGATTGGCAAAGAACGCGTCGAGCTGGCATTCGATGACTTCATGTCTATCCCTATCGAACGACTCAGCACAACCCATTTGAACACTCGCATTTGGGAACTGTGCAATAATCTAACGCCTTATGATGCTTCCTACATTGCACTTGCCGAAAGCTTAGATGTTTCGTTGCTGTCTCGCGACGCCAAAATGGCGAGTGCACCGTTGCACCGCGCTAACATCATGATCGTTTAATCCCCCCTGCCCCATAACCGTCATACTCCCGTAAAACTTCCGGCTTAGTTATCGGTCATCAATGGTTTCAACAAGGAAAAAAAGGGAGTTTAAAATGGTCAACACTGGTTACGCACATTTCGCTGAAGCTCTGGTTTTCGCCCATGGCAAGCAAGCTCTCGGTGAAGCGGCCCGCCACGCACTTTTATGCGAACGCTCCGGCGACACTGAAACCGCTGACACTTGGCGCAAAATTCAAAACGAAGTGAAACTGCAATTCGCCAACCCAAGTTACGAACAATTGCGTCCTTGTGCCTGATATTTGCCGCGTAAAGCTCTATATAGGGATCATGAGAATCGTGATCCCTGATGTCCAACAACCCAATTGACTTGAGCGACTTTGACGACGAGCCAGCACCCGCCCAAAAACCGGGCAGCATTTCGGCGCGCGCCATGGCTGGCCAAGAGCCCGCTTACCTCAAAGGCCTAAACCCCGAACAGCGCGATGCTGTGTTGCGCGTCGATGGCCCGCTGCTGGTTCTCGCAGGTGCAGGCACCGGCAAAACCCGCGTGCTCACAACTAGGCTGTCCCACATCCTCACCACGCAAAAAGCCTGGCCAAACCAAATCCTCGCGGTGACGTTCACCAACAAAGCCGCGCGCGAAATGAAAGAGCGCATCGGCCATTTGATCGGTGGTGTAGTTGAAGGCATGACCTGGCTTGGGACTTTCCATGCCATCGGCGTTAAAATTCTGCGCAACCATGCAGAACTCGCTGGCCTCAAATCCAGCTTCACAATTCTGGATGATGACGATCAAGTACGCCTACTCAAGCAACTGCTGCAAGCCGAAGGCATTGACGAAAAACGCTGGCCTGCCCGCGCCCTCGCCAATGCCATTGATGGCTGGAAAAACCGTGGCCTCACGCCAGATAAAGTGCCGCAAGGCGAGGCTTATTCTTTTGCCAATGGCATGGGCGCAAAGCTCTATGCCGATTATCAAGCACGCCTCAAAACCGTCAACGCCACAGATTTTGGCGATCTGCTGCTTGAAGTGCTGCGCATCTTCCAAAATCATCCCGATGTTTTGAAATCATACCAAACCAAATTCAAATATATGCTGGTCGATGAATATCAAGACACCAACGTAGCGCAATATCTCTGGCTGCGTCTCCTCGCCCAAGGCCACAAAAATATCTGCTGCGTGGGTGACGATGATCAATCGATTTATGGTTGGCGTGGCGCTGAAGTCGATAACATTCTGCGTTTCGAAAAAGATTTCCCCGGCGCGGGCGTAATCAGGCTGGAACGCAATTATCGTTCTACACCCGATATTCTGGGTGCCGCCTCAGGCCTCATCGCGAAAAACGAAACGCGGCTCGGCAAAACCTTACGCACCGATAAAACCGAATCCAGCCCAGTTACAGTGCGTGGCCATTGGGACAGCGTTGAAGAAGCCCGCACCATCAGCGATGATATCGAAGCCCTGCACCGCCAAAAACATCACTTGAATGAGATAGCCATCCTCGTGCGCACATCAGCGCAAATGCGCAGTTTTGAAGATCGCTTCATCATGGCGGGTATTCCCTATCGCGTCATAGGCGGCCCGCGCTTTTATGAGCGCGCTGAAATCCGCGATGCCATGGCATACCTCAAAGTGGTTGCGTCTCCTGATAATGATCTGGCTTTCGAGCGCATCGTCAACACACCCAAACGCGCCATAGGCGATGCATCAGTCAAGAAAATCTATCAAACCGCACGTGCGCGCCGGTCATCACTCTATGTTGCCGCCAACGATATGTTGATGACCGATGAACTACCCGCCAAAGCCCGCACAGCGCTGCGACTGCTGCTCGAAAATTTCTCAAGATGGCGCAAGCAAGTCGATGTCATCGCCCATCACGAACTGGCCGAAATCGTTCTCGATGAATCAGGTTACACTGAAATGTGGCAACTCGACAAAAGTCCTGAAGCCGATGGCCGTTTGGAAAACTTAAAAGAACTTGTGCGCTCCATGAGCGAATTCGAAAACTTAAACGGATTCTTGGAACACGTGGCATTGGTGATGGACCGCGACCAAGGCAACGACGAAGACCGCGTCAACATCATGACACTGCACTCAGCTAAAGGCCTTGAATTCCAATCTGTGTTCCTGCCCGGTTGGGAAGAAGGTCTGTTCCCCTCCAAACGCTCACTCGACGAAAAAGGCCGCGAAGGCTTAGAAGAAGAACGGCGGTTGGCTTACGTGGGCATTACCCGAGCTAAAAACCGCGCCACCATCACTTTCGCCCAAAACCGCCAAACCCACGGGCTATGGCAAACCGGATTGCCTAGCCGTTTTATTGACGAACTGCCCGAAAAACATGTCGAAGTCGCCGCCATGAGCAACTCCTACGGCGGACATGATTTGGGCACCTTCGGCACCAGCCGCTTTGACCAAGCCTCCACTTTCGGCCAAGGCAACTACTCAACTCCCGGCTGGAAACGCGCCCAACAACGCAAAGACGCCAGCGATTCCCCACGCGCCTCGCAACGCTTCATCGAAGGCGAACTAACCGCCAGCAGCGCCAAACCATCGGACTATGTGACCGGAGACCGCGTCTTCCACCAGAAGTTTGGCTATGGTGAAATTATGAACGTAGAAGGCAATAAGCTGACGGTGGATTTTGAAAAAGCGGGCGAAAAGCGCGTGATTGATAGCTTTGTCGAGCGCGGGTGATAAGGCTACTCAGACGGTATATGTTTGAGCCTGCCCCCAGAAAAAATTCTGGTTATTGAAAAACGCGATGCCTCTTAATTTCTGTGGAAGCCACGTCAACGTTGGTGGCCCATCCCACGTCGGTTAAACAATAACCTATGTTGTGCTAATAATCGGCAAGATTGTTCAGCCCAACTCACCGACAACCCGCTCCCATTCTTCTGCAATCGTCGCTGCGCGATTGCCACCAGCGCGGCGATACCAATAGCCCGCATTAGCTTCATCACCTTCAATCCAATGCGCAAGTGCGTGAACAATGTCGTATGAAGGATTGCCTTCATCCTGCTGGCAAATCGCATGGGCTTTTTCCCATTCTAGCCCCACGACCAATCCGCCCTTCTTCAACCACCAAAGCGCTTGCAGCGGCGGCGTTAGATCAGCATGTGGTGTCAATTCCAAAAAAAAGTTAGGATCAAGTTTTGCCATTTGACCACTCTAGCAGATTAATAGAAATTTTGAAAACTCAGGCGTCTGCAAGCAAATAGACGCACAAAAAAAGCCCCCCCTCCTTTCGGAGGAAGGGCGATGTCGATCAGTCACACCACGATTTAAGCGCAGTCGCGATGGCCATGGCCATGAACTGCCGCGCCAAACAATGCACCGCCAGCGCCACCGAGAGCAGCGCCGCCGACAGCATAAGCGCCGCCATAAGCAATAGCGCTGCCAACGCCGCCCGTCACTGCACCAAGCAAAAGACCAAGCACTATAACGCCGCCGATATCGCGATCATCAAGGCAGATATCTTGCGATTGATGGTGGCGGGAACGTGCCATGGCGTCTGGTGCTGCTACAACAATGCTGCTCGCCACGAGGGCTGCCGCCAAAGAAATATTCATTAAAGATTTCATCATCACTCTCCTATGTTTGACATTTTTTTCAAACCGCATCTAACTGACGCTATATAGCGCCAGCTGCCCTACTTAGGAATCAAATTGTGGCTTAAAAAGGCATATTAACAGGATAGTAAGCTTTATCGCACCCAAAAGGTTCCATATTCGAAAAATAAAAACCTATATCTAACCAGAGAAATTCCCAATATGATTATCGATATCTCTCAGCCGCTCAGCAATTCAATCAAGGGCTTCCCAATTGACACGCCATATTCCGAAGCATTTGTAGCTCGGATTGGCGTCGGAGTACCTGCAAACGTATCTAAAATAACGTTTTCTGCGCATTGTGGCACCCATGCTGATGCACCTTTTCATTATAGTAACACCGGGCAACGAATTGCCGAGATGTCATTGGAACCTTTTATAGGTCCTGCTCGTTTAATCGACGCGCGAGCGGACTCCCCGATTGTTCTGCCAGAACACATTAAATCCCAACTGCAGGGCACACCGTCCCGCGTTTTGCTGCGCCTTCATGACAACATCGATCCGACTGAATGGAACCCAAAATTTCGCGCTCTCAGCGCTGGCGTCATTAGCCTTTTAAACGATCACGGCGTTGGACTAATTGGCGTTGATACGCCGTCTATTGATCACGAGACGTCAAAAGACTTGCCAGCCCACATGGCTGTAAAACAGTTCGATATGCGGATTTTAGAAAATCTGATGTTGAGCCACGTAAAGCCCGGTGATTATGAATTAATCGCTTTGCCGCTAAAATTTGAAAATTTGGATGGCTCGCCTGTGCGGGCCATCCTCAGACCTTTGAAATAAATTACGCTGGAACAAACTTCAACGAAACGCCATTCATGCAATAGCGCAGGCCAGTTGGTTTTGGCCCATCATCGAATACATGACCGAAATGCCCGCCGCAACGGCGGCAATGCACTTCCGTCCGAGTGGCAAATAATGTGTTATCTTCTTTCTTGATTACAGTGTTCGGCATAACATCAAAAAAGCTGGGCCAACCGGTGCCACTGTCAAACTTCGTTTCAGAAGCAAACGCTGGAAGATCACAACCAGCGCAGGCAAAAGTTCCCTTACGGTGCTCATCTAAAAGTTTTGAGGTCCAAGGGCGCTCAGTTGACTCTTGGCGTAGAACTGCAAACGCCTCTGGTGAAAGAAATTTCTTCCATTCATCTTCCGTCTTGGTAATTTCATAATTCGAAGCCTCAGCCAGCCGCGCTCCTAAGCCAAGCGCAGCTAGCGAAATTCCGGCAAAACTAATCGAACGACGATTCATATCTATTCTCCTGTAATAGTCTTTAGATACGCTCATTCCGCCAAATCGGCCACTCACAAGCAACAGGCAACTGATCAAAGAAATGTGAGCAGCTCAAGGTACGACGTGACCGGAAAGATTGGTGCCAGCATCACGAGGTAGTCGCGCAAAAAATATTGTCGATATTAACCCCACAAATGCAACCACAAAAAAAGCGACCGCAAAGTCAGTTCGACCAAGTATCTCAGCACCACGCGAATACTGCGCAGCCTCCAACGTCAATGCAGCCACAGCCACACCTAACGCCAGCGAGAGTTGTTGCGCAACAGTATATAGCCCATTGGCCCTGCCAACTTCTTGTGTTGTCACATCAGCGTAAGCAATCGAATTCAAACTTGTAAACTGCAACGATCGCAACAAACCACCTAATAGCAGAACCATGATCATAATAATAAACGGCGTATCTGGCTTAAACAAACCGCTGGCCGCCATCATAACGCTTGAAAGTACACCGTTGAACACCAACAATTGTCGGTACCCCCAACGCTTCAAAGATTGCGCCGCCAAAAATTTCATCATCACTGCACCAAGCGCCGAAGCACATGTTATGCTGCCAGACTGAAATGGCGTAAAACCAAAGCCAAGTTGTAACATCAGTGGTAACAGAAAAGGTACCGCGCCTGCAGCAACCCGGTAGAACATGCCGCCCAGAATGCTGACCCGCAAAGTCTGTACACGGAGCATTGAAATATCAAGAATAGGATTCGGAATGCTTCTGGCATGGCCCACATAAATCCAAATCAATATTGCACCCACTGCAATCATCACAAAAATAACAAGCGGTGGAAAAATCCCCTGCCCCAATTCAGTCATGCCAAACACCGCCAGAGATAATCCCAATCCAGAAAGTACAAAACCTTTTACATCTAACGGAGGCACATTTTCATCTTTCATATTCGGCATCAACCAAGTGGCCAGCGCCATTCCCAGAATTCCGAATGGCAAATTCATCCAGAAAATCCAACGCCAGTGAAAATATGTGGTGATGAATCCACCAATTGGGGGGCCCAGAAGCGGGCCAATTAACGCCGGCACAGTCAGCCAGGCCATTGCATTTACATATTCATTTTTGGGCACTGTGCGCAGCATAACGATGCGCCCCACTGGAACCATCAAAGCACCGCCAAAGCCTTGCACCGCCCGCGCCACGACTAAATATTCGAGCGAATCTGCAAAGCCGCATGAAATCGAAGCGAGCGTAAAAATCGCCACAGCCAACCGAAAAATCGTTTGCGCCCCAAATTTATCTGCCAGCCATGATGAGATTGGAAGAAATACCGTGAGGCTCAGAAGATACGTCGTAAAAGCAAGTTTCAATGCAACCGGGTTGGTCCTTAAGTCAGCGGCAATGGCTGGAAGCGACGTTGCGATCACAGTCGAGTCCATATTTTCCATGAACAATGCTGAAGCGAAAACCAGCGGCAATATACGATTTGGATTCATTGGTTTGCAGTTTTAGCATGTGGCACAAAAGCCGCACCTCATTTTTTAACATTTGTCATGCTTCCCATGCAATGACGCTTTGAAATATAAGGACGGGCAGCGCTGCTATTTTGCGCCTGCACCGATTCTGATGCACCGGGTTTTGTGCGTCAACACGTGAAACTCATGATCAACTGGTTTTATAGCTGGCTCGAACGCCGCGTCGATAGTTTTCCTTTGGATGATCCGCAGATGCCGGAGCCTTCGACATGGGGGTTCATCCGCCATTACTCGAAACCGTTTTTACCGCTACTTTTTGTTGGCTTCCTGTTGTCTGTGATCATCGCAGTAATGGAGGTACGTGTGTTTGCCTATCTCGGAACTTTGGTTGACACACTTGGAACCGCCAACCGCGAGACATTCTGGCAAGACAATAAATGGCAGCTTTTGATTTATGGCAGCATCGCCCTGCTGGTTATGCCGTTCCTCACCTTCACAGCAGACTCAATTGAAAACCAGGGCCTGCGTGGAAATTACGCTATGCGTATCCGCTGGATGGCGCATCGTTATATGCTGCGCCAGTCGATGGAGTTCTTTCACAATGAGTTCGCAGGTCGCGTTGCCACAAAAGTGATGCAAGCAGCCCTTGGTGTGCGCGATGTTGTGATGAAACTAACACAAGTGATTGCCTGGGTCGTGGTCTTCTTTCTCACAGCACTGGTGTCCTTCGCAGGCAACGATTTGCGTTTGACCATTCCCCTGCTCGTATGGCTTGTGCTTTATCTGATCACGCTTTCATATTTCGTACCCCGCCTTGGTAAAATGGCCGAAGTGCAAGCCGATGCTCGCTCAGTGGTTACGGGTCGCATTGTCGATACTTACACCAACATGCAAACCGTAAAACTCTTCGCTCACACCTCGCGTGAAGATGGCTATGCTAAGCAAAGCATGCAGTGGATGTTGGGGACAGTTTATAACTCTATGCGCACCTCCACAGGCATGAACATATCGCTGAACGCGATCAACGGCTTGCTTCTCACCTCCACCGCCGCCATGGCCACGTGGCTCTGGTATCAGAACGCCATCTCTGTGGGTGCCATCGCCTTCTCCGTTGGTCTTGTCTACCGCATGCTCGGCATGGCGCATTGGATGATTTGGGAAACCGCAGGCCTCTTTGAAGATTTCGGCGTAGTCAAAGATGGCGTTGAGGTTATCTCGCGCCAACACGCTGTAAAAGATGCGTCAAACGCAAAACCACTTCTCGTTACCAAAGGCGAAGTGGTGTTCGATCACCTGCGCTTTAACTACGGTCAATCCATTTCCAAACGCGGCCATGATGTGATTGATAACTTCAACCTCACAATCAAGCGCGGTGAAAAAGTAGGCCTCGTCGGAAGATCAGGTGCTGGTAAATCCACACTCGCAAATCTGCTGCTGCGTTTTTATGATGTGGGCTCCGGCTCCATCACCATCGACGGCCAAAACATTGCGGACGTTCAGCAGGAAACGTTGCGCGCTGCAATTGGCGTGGTGACACAAGATACGTCCCTGCTCCATCGTTCAGTGCGAGACAACATTGCATACGGCAAACCCGATGCAACAATCGAGCAAGTCATGGCAGCTGCTGAAAAAGCCCATGCCGAAGAGTTCATCGATAACCTCGTTGATCCCAATGGCCGCAAAGGTTTGGAAGCCCATGTGGGTGAACGCGGCGTGAAACTGTCAGGCGGCCAACGCCAACGCATAGCCATCGCCCGTGTGTTGCTGAAGAACGCACCAATCCTGATTTTGGATGAGGCCACATCAGCACTAGACTCTGAAGTCGAAGCCGCCATCCAAGAAAATCTCTACACCTTGATGGAAGGCAAAACCGTAATCGCAGTCGCACATCGCCTCTCCACCATCGCAGCAATGGACCGCCTTGTGGTGATGGATAAGGGCAAGATTGTCGAAGAAGGCAGCCACCAGGATTTGTTAAAGAAAAAGAACGGCCTCTATGCCAACCTCTGGAAACGGCAATCCGGTGGCTTCTTGGTGGAGGATGAAGCAGTGGAAGCGGCGGAATAAAGCCATCAAAATTCCGCCACAACTTGCAATCAAACCGCATTCTTCGAGGGGATCACACATGAAATCTGGCTTAATTTTCACCACAGCTGTCGCGCTGTTTTTGTCTGCCTGCACCACCAATCCATATACAGGCGAGTTACAACCTTCTAAAACCGCCTTGGGTGCGGGCACCGGGGCTATATTGGGCGGCATCGTCGGCGCTGTAGCAGCAGGTGATCGTAAAGCCGCTTTGATTGGTGCTGGCATTGGTGCGCTTGCGGGTGGTGGCATTGGTGCTTACATGGATAACCAAGAAGCTCAATTGCGCGATCAACTTGAAGGAACTGGCGTTTCAGTCAGCCGCGAAGGCGATAGCATCGTTCTGAATATGCCATCGAATATTACCTTCGATTCCGACCGAGCCGAATTGAAATCCCAATTTTATGATACGCTTAATTCCGTTGCAGCAGTTTTCCAGAAGTACAATCAAACCTTGATCAATGTTGTAGGTCACACGGACGCTTCGGGCACCCCCGATTATAACTATGACCTGTCACGCCGCCGCGCCGCCGCCGTTGCGCAATATCTTTCGTCACAACAACTAGACCCAAACCGCTTTTCAGTTGAAGGCCACGGAGAAAAAGACCCGATAGCCTCCAACGCCACAAAATCTGGCAAAGCCCAAAACCGCCGCGTTGAAATAACGATTTTGCCGCTGACCTAGTGTTATCAGTGCAGCGGATTTAAAATCGGGGCACCAGCTTTGCTGATATAGAAAATAACAATCTAGGTCATTTCTGTTGTGCTGCGATTATAACCCGTCATCTCGCTGTTGGGCGGCTCCACCATAGCTTCACCGGCCTTCACCACCCGAGGTGGCATGCCTTTCAATTCAAGTGTGAACGCCCCCTCAAGCGCGTACACGGTGACAGGAAAATCATGCGTGTGTGCAGGAGTATGATCACCAGGCTTGAACGACGCGGTTAAGACACGCACTTCGCTTTTTCATCACGCGGCAATCCTACAACCTCCTCTTTCAAAACCAGATTGGGCTTTACGGGCGGTGCATTATCAGCGAGAGCAAAACCATTGATTGTCGTTGCCAAAAACAAGAAAGACATCATTGAAATAAGACGCATTTGTCATTCTCCTTTTCGAACTTAGAAACACTTAGTTCAAGAAACCAAATGGCGGCAGCAGCAATGTTGCACACAGGGGCCGCATTCGTGCATAGTCAAAAAATGCTCGATTGAGTTGGAAAAACGCATCCAACTCAAGCTGGTAACACGCGAAACCAGCGGTTATCGGTTGACCGAATATGGCGTGGAACTCCTGCCCTTCGCTGAGCGCTGTGAAGCGGCGGTGCTGGAATTGCAACGCCATGTTCAAGATAAAACCCGCGATTTGACGGGTAGTATTCGTGTCACCTGCCCCGAACCGCTTGTGGCAAGAATCATGAAGTCTCCACTGTTGCATCGATTCAATGCACGCCATCCAAATTTAAAAATCGAATTTGTTTCGAGTGATCGTTATCTCGACCTGTCCAAAGGTGAAGCTGACGTAGCTTTCCGTTCCGGAGATACCGAAGATGAGTTGATCGGCCGAAAGATCGCGGAATCGTTCTGGGCAGTTTATGCCAGCAAAGATTGAATCGCGCGAAACGGTCGGCCCAGCCAGTTGGATGAATTGACCAACCACCCGATCGTTGCCTTCGACGAAACACTCAGCACCCACCGGGCGCTTACGTGGTTGAAAGATGTAGTGCCGCAAGCCAAAGTTGTATCGCGGCACAACAGCGTGCTTGGTCTGGTTTCTGCTATAAAGTCAGGCATTGGAATTGGTCCATTGCCAACAGCGCTGAGAGATGCCGAAAGTGAACTCATGCGCCTGATAGGCCCAATTCCTGCATTGACCAGAAATTGGCGAATGTTGGCCCACCCTGATCTCCGCCGCACCCCCCGTGTCGCAGCCCTGTTTGATTTTATTGTTGATGAAAGTGCCTTGCTGAAATCAATTTTCACAGGCTAATGCCACACGCTGGACTTAGCTTTACACTCTGACTAAACGGGCCAAATGTCCATCGCCCGCGTCACCGTTACCATCGGCAATCTAAGCCACGAAGCATCGCATGATCTAGCCGAGCAGATTGAAAATGATTTTCGGCTTGAGCCGCTGGCCGTCACGATAAACGAGACCGACGAGGCCAAGGCATTATGGGAAACAGTAGCTTGGTTCGAATCCACAGAGCTGGCCAATGAAGCCCGCGCCCATCTAGGGCAGCAACAAGCCATCATCGCCGAAGTGCCGGATTTAGATTGGGTGAAGCGGTCGCTCGAAGGCCTCGCCCCCGTTGCCGCAGGGCGCTTCTATCTTCACGGTTCGCATGATCGCCACGTGCGCCGGTCTGGTGGCATTTCGCTAGAAATCGATGCAGGCACAGCCTTTGGCACTGGTCATCACGGCACAACGGCGGGTTGCCTTGAAGCACTCAATGATATTCTAAAACGCAGCCGCCCGCGCCGAATTCTCGATTTAGGCTGTGGCACTGGTGTTCTGGCCATTGCCGCCGCGAAGGCTCTAAAAACCAAAGCCTTGGCCACAGACATTGATCCTGAAGCCGTGCGGGTAACATTAAAAAACGCTACACTCAATGGCGTAAGGCCCCTGCTTCGTAGCCAAACCGCCCCGGGCCTTCACCATGCTAGCATCAAACAATCAGCGCCCTATGATTTGATTTTCGCAAATATCTTGGCGCGCCCGCTCGCCAGCTTGGCATCAGGACTTTGCACAATTTTGGCCCCCGGTGGCAGCTTGATCTTGTCAGGCTTAACCACCGATCAAAAACGCTGGATAACCGCTTGCTATAGGAATCGCGGATTGATCCAAGGCAAAATCATCCGCAAGGAAAATTGGCTGGCCATCGTCATGACTAGAGCGTTTTGACTTTTCATAGAAAAGTCAAAAGCGCCCTAGGTTATTATTGTCGATCAACTTTTCTGAACTTTGACGATTCCATCAAAGTTCAGGTTAATCTACGCCAAACAAAAAGCGCTCCAAGCTTTTCAACTTAGAGCGCAACATCACAAATCTCTTCGGCCCCGGTTGAGAGCTCGATTAGGTATATCGCCCTAGTGGCCCCAAACACGCGCGTTGATATCACCGCGTGTCACGCCGATATCGGCCAAAAGCCGATCATCAAGCTGATGCAACTGACGTTCAGCACGGCTGCGGGATAAAAAACCCTTAACCTTGCCCATAAGGCCGTTATGTGTGCCTGAAACATGCATTGTTTCGCGGTCTGTCAAAATCATAGTCATTCCCATTCTCCTCCTCAAAAGCATCGCCTTCAAGATAAAACTATTGTGCGCCGCACAATTTTATACGATTTAGCTGCCTTTACGACCAAATTTCAAATAACGACATGCAAAATACACATGCAACGATTTGATGACATTTAGCGTTCAGAAAAAATCAATAATCACGTCTATACTTATGAATTGTGTCAATATTTTTACAAAAAAAGCACTTCTTTTTGAAAAATACTGGCCCCGTGTCCTGTCTCGACAACTGACAAAAATAAGTAAATTCTTCGTTAATTTGCCAAGAGTTATGCAAATTTGTAATGAATAAAATATTGCATCGCACAATGGATATGATTTTGAATCCCCTCATTTGGTTTTACAGCCCACAAATGCTAATCGGAACAATGCTCTAGAATGGGATTATGCAACGCCATGAAAAATACCGCCGCTCGCCTTACAGAACTTCGAGCCCTGATGAAAAAGCAAAAGCTCACCGGCTTCATCGTCCCGAGGCAAGATGAGTTTCAGGGTGAATATGTGGCAAGCTATGCCGAGCGCCTGAACTGGCTAACCGGTTTTGCCGGTTCTTGGGGGATGGCGATAATCACCCTCAAAAAGGCAGCTATTTTTGTAGATGGCCGCTACACCGTTCAAGTCCGTGAGCAAGTCGACACAAAACTCATCATGCCCCAACATCTGGTCGATGAGCCGCCAACCAATTGGATCGCGGAGAACCTGAAGAAGGGTGATCGTTTGGGTTTCGATCCTTGGCTGATAACAACCGGAGAGGCCAAGCGCTTTGCCACAGCGTGCGAAAAAGTTGGCGCCAAGCTCGTTCCTGTTTCCAAAAACCTCATAGATCAAATTTGGCAAGATCAACCTGCCCGCCCTGCAAACCCGCTTTCAGTTCAGCCGCTTCAATTTGCAGGCCGCAGCGTGAAAGATAAGTTGGCGGATATGTCTCAGGCTTTAACCAAGGCTGGCGCAGATGCAGCAGTATTGGCAGAGCCATCGTCAGTGTCTTGGGTTCTGAACATTCGTGGTGGCGAAGTGCCCTTCACACCTGTGGTGCTGGCCTATGCGATCATCCATAAAAAAGGCAAAGCCGAACTCTTCATCGACAAGAACAAACTGCCAGAAGATGTGCAGGCACATTTGAAAGCCACAACAACAATCAGAAATCCCAACGAGTTTGATACGGCGCTAAAATCTCTCGCCCGCAAAAAATCAAAAGTATTAATCGACGCTGGCTCTGCGCCAGAACGCGTGCGCACCGCATTAAAGGGTGCCGAGATCAAAGAGGCAATGGACCCCTGCACCATGCCGAAGGCTTGTAAAAACGCGAGTGAACTCAACGGCGCCCGTGCCGCCCAATTACGTGACGGAGTTGCTCTCTCGCGCTATTTGCATTGGCTCTCAATTGAAGCCCAAAAGGGCCATCTCACCGAAGCCACAGCTGCCGACCGCCTTACAGCATTTAGGAAAGACACAGGTGTTCTGCTTGATCTTTCCTTCAGCACTATCTCCGCATCTGGCCCCAACGCTGCAATCCCGCATTACCACGTTGATCCAGATAACTGCCGTGCCATCAACAACAATGAAATCTATCTGATCGACTCTGGCGGCCAATACCAAGACGGCACAACCGATGTGACGCGCACCATCATCATTGGACAGCCTACAGACGAAATGAAAAATCGCTTCACCCGCGTACTGAAAGGCATGATCGCGATTTCCACCATCTGCTTTCCCAAAGGCACAACGGGCGGCCATATCGACGTGCTGGCGCGTGCAGCTTTATGGAAAGCCGGTTTAGATTTTGACCACGGCACAGGCCATGGCGTGGGTTCCTATCTCTCAGTCCACGAAGGCCCTGCCCGCATCAGCAAGGCTGGTAACGTGGCGCTGCAACCCGGCATGATTTTGTCGAATGAACCAGGATATTACAAAGCTGGCCATTTTGGCATTCGTATTGAAAACCTGCTGATCGTCAAAGAGCCAACTGACATTAAAGGCGGCGAACGCCCGATGATGAGTTTTGAAACACTAACCTTTGCCCCCATTGATCGCAACTTGATCGACACAAAATTGCTGACACGCGAGGAACTGCAGTGGCTTGATGTCTATCATTCCAATGTACTGAAGAACATCGGAAGCAAGATGAATGGAGCGGCAGCAGAATGGATCAAACAGGCGTGCGCAAAATTAGAATAGGTGCCGAAATAAAACCACGCTCGCTACGCCCACCAAAATTACCACCAGCAATGGCAGCCTGTAATATGCCGCAGCGGCAGTAGCCCCAGCCGCCAACGTCTCGGCCGTCCCCGTCATGAAGACCGTTGGCGTTATCACCGCCATCAATACGGCAGGCGGAACGGCGTCGAGGGCGGCTTTCAAGCGGCCCTGCACCGCCACGCCGCGCATCAGCAACAAACCGGAAAGGCGCGTGGAATATGTAGCAAGCCCCATGCCGATGATGGCCAGCAAAGTTGTAAAATGAACGGTGAAAAGGTTGCTCATGCTTCCTTCTCACTATGAAGAAGGGCAGCAACGGCAACGCCAGCGAGGCCGCCCAAAACAATATACCAAGCACCCGACAGATATGTTTTCGCCAGAACTGCAACAACGGCACTGGCGATGATCACAGCACCAGTGCGCGGGCCTTTCCAGAAGCCTGCTAAAATCGCAATGAACATGGCAGCAAAAGCGAAGTCTAATCCGATCAAAGCGGGGTCAGGCAATTGCTTGCCTATGAATGCGCCAATAGCCGAACTCATGAACCAAGTGGGCCAAAGAGGAAAGGCCACGCCCAAATAATATCCAAGCGTAAGCGGCTGAGTGAGGGCCTTGCGCTCGAGCAAAGCCCAAGCTTCATCAGTAAGGATATACATTAGGGCTGGATGCCAGCGATGTGGAATGCCACCCATATGTCGCGAGATCGATGCCGCATAAAGCACATGGCGCACATTGATGACAAAAATTGTGAAGATGAGAACTAGAATTGACTGGGCAGCACCCCACATTTCGATGGCCACAAATTGTGACGCGCCGGCATAAACCAACGCGCTCATCAACATCGCCTCAAGGGGCGAAAAACCTTTTGCTGCTGCCAACGTGCCCCACAGTGCAGCGATGGGCACATAAGCGAGGAACATTGGCAATGCATCGGCGATGCCGGATTTGAAATCTTTCGAAAATGAATTCATTGCGCTCCCACCAACACAACCCACGCATTCTCATCAATCACCTCAACGCCGTATTTCTCGGCATCTTTCAGTTTCGACCCTGCCCCCGGCCCCGCCACCAGCAAATCAGTTTTCTTCGAAACCGATCCCGCAACCTTCGCACCCAGACGCTCAGCCATCGCTTTGGCTTCTTCGCGCGTCATGCGTTCGAGAGCACCGGTAAACACCACCGTCTTTCCCGAAACAGGTGATGATGAAGCCACAGCGGCTAAGGCTTGGGGCGACACTTCTTTGAGTAGCGCGTCAAAAATATCCACATTATGCGGCTCGTCGAAAAACTGGATTACGGCTTCGGCCACCACTTCACCGATGCCATCAATCGCATTCAGGTCACCTCGCGCATCATTGACCTCGCTTGCCGCTGCAATTTTCATTTGCTCACGCAAATGTTCTGCAGAACCATAAGTCCGCGCCAACACCCGCGCCGTGGTTTCGCCCACATGCCGAATGCCCAATGCGAAAATAAAACGATCCAATAAAATTTTCCGCCGCGCTTCAATCGCCGTAAAAAGATTGGCAACCGAAGACTCGCCCCAGCCTTCACGATCTTTGAATTTTTTGAGCGAAAGCCCATCACGTTTTTCCAACGTAAAAATATCTTGCGGAGCGGCAATCAAACCATCAGCATAAAATTCTTCAACAATCTTGTCGCCTAAGCCTTCAATATCAAACGCATTGCGCGAGGCGAAGTGTTTCAGCCGTTCGACGCGTTGCGCCGGACAGATGAGGCCACCCGTGCAGCGCCGTATTGCATCGGCTTTTCCTGACGCCTTTTCTTCGCGCTCCGCATGGCTTCCGCAGAAGGGGCAGACCTTGGGAAATTCATATGGCACTGTTGCCACACCACGCGTTGCCACACCCACAATCTGCGGGATCACATCGCCTGCGCGTTGCACAATCACCGTATCGCCGATCCGGACATCCTTGCGGGTGATTTCATCTTCATTGTGCAGCGTGGCGTTTGAAACAACCACACCGCCAACCGTAACAGGCTTCAACCGCGCCACGGGTGTTAATGCCCCCGTGCGTCCCACTTGAATGTCGATTGCTTCAAGAATGGTCGTTGCCTGCTCGGCCGAAAACTTATGCGCAATGGCCCAGCGCGGGCTGCGCGATACAAAGCCAAGGCGCTGTTGCAACGCCAAGTCATTGACCTTGTAAACCACGCCGTCAATGTCATAGCCTAAAGTCGAACGCTGCGCCTCGATCTTGCGATAATGCGCCAATAATTCATCCGCCGAATGGCACAGCACCATCAGCGGATTAACGGGCAGTCCCCAAGCTTTGAAAGCTTGAACCACACCATATTGCGTATCTGCCGGAAGCTCTGGCGCATCACCCCAAGCATAGGCAAAAAACTTAAGAGGTCGTGAAGCCGTGATATTCGAGTCCAATTGGCGAAGCGAACCAGCCGCAGCGTTACGCGGATTGGCGAAAACCTTCTCACCATCTTGAATCTGTTTCTCATTAAGCGCCGCGAAGTCATTGTTTGACATATAAATTTCGCCACGCACTTCAATCACATCCGGCGCTTCTTTCGGCAGGGTTTGAGGAATGTTTTTGACGGTCAAAATATTCGCCGTAACATTTTCCCCCTCTGCCCCATCGCCACGCGTGGCAGCCTGCACCAGCTTACGATTTTCATAGCGCAACGACATCGAAAGCCCGTCGATCTTGGGTTCCGCTGTAACACCCACAGGAACATCGGTACTAAGATTTAAAAACCGCCGCACCCGCCCTAAAAACTCATACACATCTTCGTCAGCGAATGCGTTGGAAAGAGACAGCATCGGAACCACATGCTGCACCTTGGTGAATTTTGACGATGGCGCTGAACCGACTTTGTTCGAAACAGAACTCTGGGCGAATTCTGGAAATTCCGCTTCCAAAGCAAGCAATCTTCTGCGCAAGCCATCATAATCCGCATCGCTAATCATTGGCGCATCAGCTTGATGATATGAAATATCATGGGCCGCAATTTCACCAGCCAAAGCAGCGTGTTCAGTTGTCGCCTGTTTGCGGTTCAATTTGCACCCGCCAATAATTCATCAGCCTGCGCCCGCGCTGAATCCGTCACTGTGGCCCCCGATAACATCCGGGCCAATTCCTCACGTCGGCTTCGATCAACCAGAGCTTCAACCCGCGTGAACATGCGCTTGGCCTTCTTATCTTCCGCTTTTGAAATCAACATATGCTGTGAAGCCCGCGCTGCCACTTGTGGGGAATGCGTAACGGCCAGAACCTGTAACCCTTCAGCCAAGCGTCGCAGACGATTGCCAATCGCATCCGCCACGGCACCACCAACGCCTGTATCAATTTCATCGAAGATCAACACCGGGGCAGAACCCTTGGCCGCCAAAATAACTTTCAGCGCCAGCATAAACCGCGCCAACTCACCACCCGATGCAACCTTCATCAAGGGTTGCAGCGGCGTGCCTGGATTGGCCGCAACCACAAACTCAACGCGGTCGATGCCCGTGGAAGAAGGCTTTGCCGCATCAGCTTGCACATCAGTTTCAAACCGAGCTTTTTCCAGCTTCAACGCAGGAAGTTCAGCGGCCACAGCCTTGTCTAACAACTTCGCTGTTTTCCGGCGAAGCGCACTCAAAGCATCCGCTGCTTTTTCATAAGCACCCTTCGCCTCAGCATTGGTCTTTTCCAGCACCGATAATTTTGCCCCGCCATCAGTCAGCGCCTGTAAATCGCTTTCAAACTTCTCGCGAACACCCGCCAACTGATCGACTGTACATTTAAATTTCCGCGCCGCTGCGCGCAGCGCAAACAAACGCTCTTCCGATTTTTCTAAATCACGAGGATCAAAAGCAAAAGTTTTCCGCGCTTCAAACATCGCACGTTGCGCTTCATTAAATTCGAGGATCACTCGGTCAAGAGCCGAGGTCACAGCATCAAGTCGCCCGCCCGCCCCTTCCTTGCGTCGTTCAAGCTTACGCAGCGCCGCATGCAGCCGCGCTTCGCCATTGCTGTCACCCGCCAGCGCATTCTCGGCATCATCCAAAGCTGAAATATATTGCTCAGATTGCATCATGAGTTGGCGTCTATCAGCCAAATTTTTTTCTTCTTCCGGCTCAGGATTGAGTTCACTAAGTTCCTGCGCCGCATGTTCCAAATATTCACGCTCTGCCTCAGCCCGCGCCATCAACGCCTTATGTTCGGCCAGCGCGTCGCGTGCCGTTGTCAGCTCAAGCCACAAAGCATTCAACTTCACAACATGTGGCTCAAGCCCGCCAAATGCATCCAGCAAACGCCGATGCTCAGCTACATCAACAAGCGCACGGTCAGCATGTTGCCCATGAAGTTCCACAAGCATGCTCGACACTTGGCGCAACAAATTCAAACTCACCGGTTGATCATTAATCGTGGCCCGGCTCGGCCCATCAGCATTCTGAATACGGCGAATAACAATCTCGCCTTCCGCATCCACACCTTGCTCAGCCAATAATTTAAAAGCAGCATGCGTATCAGGCAGACTGAACGAGGCTGACACACTGCCCTTCGCCTGCCCCGTGCGTACCAAAGATGAATCGCCACGAGCCCCCAGCGCCAAACCTAAACTATCAAGCAAGATCGATTTGCCAGCGCCCGTCTCGCCCGTCAGCACTGTTAAACCTTGATCCAAAACCAGATCAAGCTTTTCAATCAAAACGATATCGCGAATGGAAAGAGCAGTCAGCATGGCGACTCTATAGCAGAACATTGCAGCAACATGCGAGGGGTTTAGATCTACCTGCCTACAAAAAATTAAAGGCTTGGGTGATCCAGCTTGTCTTGCTTGCAACAGGTGCTCGGCCATCGGAAGACACCAAAGTGTAAGCATCCTTATACCACTGGCTGCGCGGAAAATTATGGCCCAAAACGGCAGCCGCTGTTTGCGCTTCCGATACTATGCCCAAAGCCATATAGCCTTCTGCAAGACGGTAAAGTGCTTCCGGTGTTTGCGACGACGTTTGATAGTCAGTTACAACTTTTTTAAACCGATTGATGCCCGCAAGATAAGATTTGCGGTTCATGTAATAGCGGCCAATTTCCATTTCCTTGCCTGCCAAATGGTCCCGTGCCAGCAAAGCTTTTTGCTTGGCATCGCCCGCATATTTAGAATCCGGAAAACGCCTGACCACTTCATCCAGCGAATCAAGCGCGGTTTGGGTTTGCGATTGATCGCGGGTAATATCCTGGATCTGCTCATATTGCGAAATGGCAGAGATGTAATAAGCGTAAGGAATGTCTTGGTGGCCAGGATGCAAGCTGATGAAACGTTGGCATGAATTAATTGCATCAACATATTCATTGTTCTGATAATGCGCAAAGCCCTGCATTAACAGCGCCTTCGTGGCCCATTTTGAATAAGGATGCAGGCGTTCTAATTCCGCGAATTTTTTAACTGCTGTGCGATACTGGCCATTGTTTAAATTGGAAAGCCCATCATTATACAAGCTGGCAACGGCTTGATCATCAGATTTAGTAAGATCAGGCGAAAGTGCTGAACCCGAAGGCTTCGAATCTCCTCCCAGCAAACTGCCCAAGCCACCGCTGCAACCGCCTAGACTTAAGGCAAGGCCAACGCAAAACACGCTCAAGCTCAGAGGCTTCAATTTAAGCGACATCAAAGAAAAACGGTTTGGCAAAATCACGGTTCCAAATCAAAAAACTGCGGCCCTTCTAGCCCCACTCCACCCACGATGGAAGTGGGCTATAGAAGCACGAAACCCGGCGGAAATATGTCCACCGGGTTTCGCTTTTCTGCACGGGTAAACTGTTCGATCAACCTGAACTTTGACGGAATCGTCAAAGTTCAGAAAAGTTGATCACAAATATAAATCTAGGACGTATTTGACTTTTCCATGAAAGTCAAAACGCTCTAGTTGGCTTGGCGGCGCAAGAAAGCCGGGATAGCCAATTGATCATCGTCATAAGTTTGTTCGGCCACGGGTTGTGGTTCGGGCGC
The DNA here is from genome assembly GCA_043779145.1 of Aestuariivirga sp. Lineage (GTDB taxonomy): Bacteria > Pseudomonadota > Alphaproteobacteria > Rhizobiales > Aestuariivirgaceae > Aestuariivirga. The sequence continues at coordinate 22,695 of JAYWEV010000015.1, forward strand.
TACGGCACGCGGTTGCATTTTTGGCTCCGCACGTCTTAATGGCGCTTGCTCACGTGCAGCAGCGGGTTCTTCGCGGCGGCCTAATCCAACATCAGCCAAACGTTCAAACAAGCCCTTCTTTTTGCGTTGTGCATGTTCAGCAATATTTTCAATACGGCTCTGTTGCGCTGCCACTTGCTTTTGCGCAATCATCGGAAACTGCTCAATTGCTGGGATACGCTGTTGCGCAGCTGGGCGCTGGGCAACGGGTTGCGGCATTTCAACTTTTGCCACAGTTTCTTCGTAATGCTCTTCCTCGACATACGGCTCTTCAACCGAAGCCACAGTCGCACGCGCGACCATTGGCGCAGGCTTTACAACAACTTTGGTAGGCTGTGGAATTGGTTTGTAACCATGCACATTACCGGAAGCGACCTGCACCTCCACTTCATCGTACCCTCGCGATTCGCCAGAGAACGCTTCCTTGGAAAGGCCAGTGGCAACCACTGAAACGCGCATCGTGCCTTCAAGTGCATCATCAAATGTAGCACCCAGAATAATATTGGCCTCAGGGTCAACTTCTTCACGAATGCGAGTTGCCGCTTCATCAACTTCGTAAAGGGTTAAATCTGGGCCACCGCAGATCGAAATCAAAAGTCCACGAGCACCGCGCATGGAAACATCATCGAGCAACGGATTAGAAATCGCAGCTTCAGCCGCTTCAATTGCACGTTTCTCGCCAGAAGCTTCACCTGTGCCCATCATCGCCTTGCCCATCTCGCTCATAATGGCGCGAACGTCAGCAAAATCCAAATTGATCAAACCTTCCTTGGTCATCAATTCAGTGATGGAGGCAACACCAGAATAAAGCACTTGGTCAGCCATCGCGAAAGCCGCAGCAAATGTTGTTTTCTCATTGGCCACGCGGAATAGATTTTGGTTTGGAATAACAATCAACGTATCAACGTAACGCGCCAGTTCTTCAATGCCGCGTTCTGCAGTTGCCTGGCGGCGCGCGCCTTCAAAATGGAATGGCTTGGTAACCACACCAACCGTCAAAATGCCCTGCTCTTTTGCAGCGCGTGCAATGACTGGTGCAGCACCAGTCCCCGTGCCACCGCCCATGCCAGCGGTAATAAATGCCATATGCGAACCAGCAAGATGATCAACAATTTCTTGCAACGCTTCTTCAGCCGCTGCTGCGCCGATTTGCGGCTGCGAACCGGCACCAAGGCCCATGGTTAAAGCCGTGCCCATTTGAATGCGGCGTTGCGCAGCATTTTGCAAAAGCGCTTGCGCATCAGTGTTTGCGACCACAAACTCGACTCCGTCGAGCCTGCTCTCAATCATGTTATTGACAGCGTTTCCGCCAGCGCCACCCACGCCAAAAACAGTAATGCGGGGTTTCAGTTCTGAGAGATTGGGGACTGTGAGCTTGATTGTCATGATCATTCCGAAATGCGGGTTATCCAGACCCCACATTCTCCCTCAAAAGATAAGAATTGGTTAACAATCGCTAACCAAACCCATTTCGATTCGATTTAATGTGAGTCATTTTGAATCAACCCGGGGGATTTTGTTAAGAAAGCCAAAACTGTCATTCGAGCGCGCCCTAAAAATGCATTTCCAATCGCTTACATACAACTTTATGCAAAAAGTAATTTGCATAATCTGCTTAATTAGCCTAAATTATTGTTATGGTAGCACTTACAATCAGAAACATTGACCCCGACTTGAAGCGACAGATTAAAAAACTGGCCGCAACCCATGATCGTTCAATGGAAGCTGAAGCTCACGCACTTTTGCAGCATGCTGCCTTTGCTACAAATTCACAAAAGAACATCGGAAAATTGATTAGAGATCGAGTTGCGCGCGTCGGCGGAATAGAACTTGAAATTCCACAACGGGAATCAATGCCAGAACTGCCGAACCTCGATTGATGATACTTCTGGACACAAATGTGATCTCAGAACAAATGCGACAACAGCCGCTCAACGCTGTGATAAATTGGTTCAACTCAGTCGACGGCACTGCGCTTTATCTTTCTGCTATTACTGAGGCAGAACTGTTGCGCGGTATCGCCAACATGCCTGGGGGCAAAACAAAATCAATGAAGGCTGCAGTTTTAAATGATATTCTCGGTCAGCTTTTTGCTGGCTATATCTTACCATTTGATAGCCAAGCAGCATATTTCTATGCTGAAATCTTCACGCTCAGAAAGAACGTCGGTCGGCCGATTTCGATTTTTGACTGCATGATTGCGGCAATTGCCAAATCAAATGATTGCAGGCTTGCAACTCGTAATGTCTCAGATTTTGAACACTGTGGGTTGGAGATTATCAACCCTTGGACGCACCCCTAGGTTCAACTAAAACGCATCCGCCAACCACTGCCCCACACGCCTTGCATAACCCATCTGAGCGCGCTCGAAATGTGCCAGTGCTTCCTGTGGAACAGCAAAATGCCGATCAGGCCGTGCTGCATAGGCCAAAGCCCCTGCCGCAGCGGCAAACCCCGCATTGCTGGCACGGTCTGGCAGATTAGAAAATCCAACGGGTTGCCCCAAACGAACCGGCACACCAAACACCGCCGTTGCCAGTTCGCGAAGCCCCGTTAACTGGCTGGCACCACCCGTCAAAACAATCCGCGATGTGGTGGCGCGAACAGCTGCTGGAACGGCATAAATCCGGTCGCGCACCAGCTCAAGTGTTTCTTCAATACGCGGCCGCAAGATATTGGAAAGATATGATTTTGGAACTTTCTGAACTGTGTCAACGCCACGCTCACCAAGCAATGGCACAGCCAGCATTTCTTGCGCCGCATGGCCTTCAGCCAGCACATTGCCCCACATCGTCTTCATACGCTCGGCATGGGCTATCGTGGTCGATAGGCCTTGCGCCACATCATTGGTCACATGGCCGCCGCCCACATGCAAAGTATCAGCCGCCAACAATTGCCCATTCCGAAAATGACCAATCGAGGTAATCGAACCACCCATCTCAATAACCGTCGTTCCCAGCTGCAATTCATCGGGCGTGAGACAAGCTTTCGCCGCTGCATATGGCGCAATCACATAACCAGCCACCCGCAAATGCGAGCGTTCAACCGCCAGCGCCACATTGCGCAGATAAGCCGGTTCAACACTGGTCACAGCAATATCAGCCTGCAAATCATGGCCATGCATACCCAAGGGAGATGTCACCTCGCTTGTGCCATCCAAAATGAAATTCACGGGTTGCACATGCAAGATGGATCTCTTGCCAACATTAACTTGCGTCAGAGCAGCGGTCACAGCGTGATCAACATCGCGCGGCGAAACCACGCCCGTTTGAGATTGCGTGCGATTGGAGAAGCACGAGGTCTGAATGCGCCCACCAGAAACCGAAACATAAACTTCAGATATTGCAACTTCAGCCATGCGCTCGGCAGCATCAACGGCCAACCTGATAGCGCATTCAGCTTCATCGATATTAATAATGGCTCCAGCCTTCACACCACGTGAAAGCGTTTGGCCAAAACCAATAATGCGTAAACCTTGTCTTGTATCAGCCGTGGATTTTGGATCAGCACTGGGCCCACGCGCGATCAAACAACTGATTTTTGTGGAGCCAATATCAAGAGCCGCAAACACGCTGGTCTTTGTGTTATTCAAGTGGCGAACTCCGCCCCGGCCCTGCACAGTATTCATTACTTTTACCCACACACAATTTTAAATTTACTGTTTCTGCGCCAATTTTTCTCCAATAGGCGCAGCTACTTTTGTATTCGTAATCTCGAGAACAGAAACAGTCATCTGCCCCTGAACCCGCATATCAATCAAACTCACCGCCTTCGACAGCAGGCCCGCATTAGCATCAAGCATGCTCAGCTGCGCCAAAGCTTCGGCCACATTTTCGGAAGGCAATGCAACTTTCACCCCATTACTCAAATAAAGCGTCCAGCGCCGTTTCCCCACCATGGCCACAGCACTGACTTGTCTGAATAACACTGGATAGGCTTCCAGATGGTTAATGATTTCAGAGGCCGCTAAATTTGCGCCCTGCCCAGTCACAAGTGGCAAATGCGATTGCCCCATAAGTTCCAACCCGCCGATCGCAACGCCAGCCTTATCAATCAACCGATAAGTGCCCTCATGCTGCCAAATAGCAAACGGCACACGCTCAGCCACATTGATATCAAGCCGATTTGGATATTGCCGCTGTACAGTTGCCGCCGCCACCCAGTCCATCGCCTCAAGTGTACGCCGCGCTTCAGCTGCATCAAATCCAACAAGACTAGCTCCTGGCCGAACACCCAAAGCATGGAAAACCAATTCAGGATCATGATGCGTAAGACCACTGACACGAATATCTTCTGCGGCCATTCCAACCAAACTGGCGAGCTTGCCAGATATATTACGAAGCGGGCCACCCTCATAGTCCAAGATGCCACCATGCAATGTCCCGTGGGTAATTGCAGCGAGCAAAAACAAAATCGAGAAGAAACGCGCCAGCAAATGCGTTCTTGTCGTTGCAAAAATTGCAATCAAATTATTCATCTGTTCAATGTCGCGTCATAAACCATCCAGGACACCAATTCTTGGAACGAATGCCCCGCATGTTTAGCCATTTCTGGAACAAGTGAAGTTGGGGTCATCCCCGGCTGTGTATTTAACTCTAAGAGAATAAGTTCGGATTTTTCAGTCGTATCATCATAACGGAAATCACACCGCGTAATGCCACGACATCCCAAAGCGTGATGCGCCATCAAAGAATATTTCTGGCATTTCCGGTAAACTTCATTCGGAATATCAGCAGGCAAAATGTGAACTGAACCACCCGGCACATACTTGGCTTGATAATCATAGAACCCGGCCGCTGGCACAATATCAATTACGCCCAAAGCCACATCGCCCATCACTGCACAGGTCAATTCCCTCCCTGGGATAAAACGCTCGACCATCACTTGATCGCCAAAAATATGACGTTCATTTAACAGCGAGGCCACAGGCCCATGCGATGTGCGATCAACAATATGCACACCAACACTCGAGCCATCAGCCACTGGCTTAATCACATAGGGGAGCGACATTGGGTGCTTGGCCGCTGCGTCCTCAATATTTACGAGTTTGCTTTCAGCAACAGGAATGCCCGCATCTTTGAAAACCAATTTGGATTTTTCTTTGTGCATTGCCATGGCCGATGCCAACACGCCAGAATGCGTATATGGAATTTGCAGCGTTTCAAGAAGTGCTGCAGCACAGCCGTCTTCGCCCCAATGGCCATGCAAAGCATTAAATGCCACGTTTGGCTTCATATCCATCAATACTGGCGCAATTGAATCTTGTTTCACGTCAACCAAAATTGCGTTGAATCCAGCAGCACGCAGCGCTTCAAAACAACCCACGCCTGTTGACAACGAAACTTCGCGTTCGGCTGACCAGCCGCCCATTAAAACAGCAACAGTCATTTGATCTGGTCTAAGCTTTTCCGCGCTCATGCCGCACCTTCAGCTGCAATACCAATGCGTTTAATTTCCCATTCAAGCGACACACCAGATTTGGCTTTCACGCGCGCGCGCACGGTTTCGCCAAGTTCTTCAATTTGTGATCCCGTTGCTCCACCTTCGTTGATCAAGAAATTGCAATGAAGTTCCGAAACCTTCGCGGGCCCCACACTGAAGCCGCGCATACCAGCCTCATCAATCAACTGCCAAGATTTATGACCCGGAGGATTTTTAAATGTCGAACCGCCCGTGCGGCTCTTTATGGGTTGGGTTGCCTCGCGGCTCTCGGTTATCTTATCCATCGCCGCCAAAATGTCAGCTTTCACACCGGGCTTCCCCTGAAACAGCGCCGAGGTGAAGATCAAATCTTCCGAAGCGCCACTGTGGCGATAAGTATATTTCATGTCGGCATTGCTCAACACGTGTAAATTCCCTTGACCGTCGAAACCCCGTGCCTCCACCAGCACGTCCTTGGTCTCGCCACCATAGGCCCCGCCATTCATGCGAAGCGCCCCACCTATGCTGCCGGGAATACCTCTCAGAAAGGTTAACGAATCAATACTGTGTTCCGCCGCAAACCGTGCAGCACGCACATCCAGCGCCGCTGCGCCCGCCCGAATACGATTGTCACCTTCTAAAACCACATCCATAAAAGGCCGACCCAAGCGGATCACGACACCCGGCACACCACCATCGCGCACCAGCAAGTTCGAACCCACGCCAATCACATAAAATGGAACAGCAGCAGGCTTCGCTTTCAGAAACGCGCTCAGGTCTTCTTCATCGGCTGGCGCGAATAAAACTTCCGCCGCCCCACCTGCCCTGAACCACGTCAAATCCGCAAGCGGCGCATTGGCCTCCAACCGTCCACGAACACTTGGCAGTTTTTTTAAAAGCGTCTCGCCATCAATCTTCATCATCAAGCCTTCGCCAACTCGGTAAGCTGGCCCGGCAGAGCATAAGCCCATTGGCTGATCGTACCTGCCCCTAAGCACACCACAATATCACCAGGCGAAATCATGTCCTTGATCAGTGGAGCTAATTGCTCAGGTGAATCAATTTTAAAGACTGCACGATGCCCTCGGTCATGCAGCCCTTGCGCCAAACTATCATGCGAGATGCCTTCAATGGGCGATTCACCAGCGGAATAAACCGGTGCTAAAATAACCGCATCTGCATCATTAAAACATGAACAGAAGTCATTGAAAAGACTCTGCAACCGCGTATAGCGATGTGGCTGCATCACAGTGATGACTTTCTGCTTCGTCACCTTGCGCGCCGCTGAAAGCACAGCAGCAATTTCAACCGGATGATGTCCATAATCATCAAACACCGTGACGCCATTAAACTCGCCCGTGCGCGTAAAGCGCCGCTTTACGCCCTCAAAACTGGCAAGGCCTTTGCGAATTTGCTCATCGCTCATGCCAAGTTCGCGCGACACAGCAAGGGCAGCAGTTGAGTTCAGCGCATTGTGATCCCCAGGCATCGCGAGGGCCAAATTTTCAATATCATGCGTCGCCCCAGTCAGTCGGTTGGCAACGCGCACACCAAACCGCGTTGCCCCGTCACTATAGGTCACATCCAGTAATCTGAAATCCGCCTGTGGGCTGCGACCATAAGTGATCACACGGCGATCCTGAATCTTGCCGATCAACTCCTGCACCACAGGATGATCAATGCACATCACCGCAAAACCATAGAACGGAATATTCTCAACAAACGCCAAAAATGCTTCCTTGGCTTTGTCGAATGTGCCGTAATGATCAAGATGCTCAGGATCGATATTGGTGACGATCACCACATCAGCAGGCAGCTTCACAAACGTACCATCAGACTCGTCAGACTCAACTACCATCCAATCGCCTTTGCCCAAGCGCGCGTTGGTGCCATAAGCATTGATGATGCCACCATTGATCACCGTCGGATCAAAATTTCCAGCGTCCAGAAGTGCCGCAACAATCGATGTCGTCGTCGTCTTGCCATGCGTACCACCCACAGCGATGCAAGATTTAAAGCGCATCAACTCCGCCAACATTTCAGCGCGGCGCACCACTGGTAAATAACGTTTGCGCGCTTCGATCAATTCGGGATTATCGTTTTTTACAGCTGAAGATATCACGACAACCTGCGCATCACCCAAATTGTCTGCTGTGTGCCCGATCGAAACTTCAATGCCATGCTTGCGCAACCGCGCAACGTTATAATTGTCAGAAATATCAGAACCTTGAACTCTATACTTCAGAGTTGACATGACCTCTGCAATGCCGCTCATGCCAATGCCACCAATGCCGATAAAATGAATGGGGCCAACGTCGCGGGGTAATTTCATAGATTCGGTCTCTCCAACTAAGCGGCGCTTTTGCGCGCGAAAATATTTTCAACCACATCAGCCAGTCTCTCAGCCGCATCAGGTTTTCCGTGGCTCAAAGCCGATTCGGCAGCTTTCTTAAGGCCAGCGGCATCACCAATCAACCGCGCCAATAATTCGGCAAACGCCTTTGGCTCTAATTCTTTCTGTGGGCAAACCCAGCCGGCCCCAACGCCAGCAAAACTTTGCGCATTGCGCAATTGATCATTATCAATCGCATGCGGCAGCGGCACCATAATCGCGGGCCGGCCAATAACGCCGAGCTCAGCTATCGTCGAAGCGCCAGAGCGAGAAACCACCAAATGCGATCCAGCAATCCGCTTTGGCATATCACTGAAAAATGCCTGCAACTCAGCAATAACACCAAGCTCCGCATAAGCAGCCTTCACCCGAGCCAAATCTTCATCGCGGCATTGCTGCGTGAGTACGATCTTCTTACGCAAAGCTTCAGGCATCTCGGCGAAAACCTGCGGCATGAAATCAGAAAAAAACTTGGCCCCCTGGCTTCCACCAAACACCACAAGATTAAACATGGGCCCCGAAGGATAAGGTGCAGCTTTCTCACTCAGCGCCACAGCCCGAACCGGATTTCCGGTCAATACCAATTTCGCCCGCGCCGCATCAGGCAAACCGATCATTGAAGCAAACGAAGCCGCCACTACATTCACTTTGCTGGAAAGCATCTTGTTCGCACGACCCAAAACCGCATTCTGCTCATGTACAGCACAAGGAATGCCAAGCAAAGCCGCCGCATAAATCGGCGGGAATGATGGGTATCCCCCAAACCCCACAACAGCCACCGGCTTCTCAATCTTCAAAATTGCTTTGGCAGCCCGATATCCCGAAAACAATTTCCATAGCCGCTTGGGCAATCCCGCAATATCCGAAAACGATGGGCTGGCCGAATGCACCACATGCGTCTTCTCCGCTGGAAAAGATTTGCCATAATCGCGCACCCGCTCATCCGTCATCAAGTGAATCCGGTATCCACGTTTCACCAAAGTCTCAGCAAGCGCCTGGGCCGGAAACAAGTGCCCGCCCGTTCCCCCCGCCGCCAAAACAACAAGCTTGCCACTCATGCAATTGCCATCTCAGAATTATAATTCCGCATTTCGCTTGACCGACGTCCACGTGCCAGTGCCAGAATGAATCCCATCGCCAATGCCGTTCCAAGCAATGAAGAACCACCATAAGAAATAAACGGCAACGTCATGCCCTTGGCCGGAAGCAACCCAACATTCACCCCCATGTTGATGCAAGCTTGCAAACCAAACATGGTGATAAGCCCAGTCATAGACAAAGCCGCAAAAGGCTCGTCTTCAATCTTCGCGCGTTTTAGAACCCGCACCACGACAAAGAAAAATAGCAGCATCAACCCAATACAAGCGAGAAAACCAAATTCTTCGCCAACAACTGAAAACGAAAAATCTGTGTGCGCATCCGGCAACACCAACTTGGCCACACCACCGCCAGGCCCCGTGCCCATCAAGCCGCCATTGTTAAACGCCGCCGTTGCCGTATCAGTCTGAAACGTATCGCCATTATCAGGGCTTAAAAATCGGTCGATACGCGAAGCCACATGCGAGGCAAATTTATAAGCAAGCCCGCCCGCCAAAACGCCAAGTGCAGCAAGACCAAAAATATACCGCCAAGAAATGCCCCAAACCAAAAGCATAAAACCGAAGGTTAAAACCACTAAAACAGTTTGCCCAAAGTCAGGCTGCAAAACCAGCAGCCCTAAAAACACAGCCGCCGCACCAAACGTAATCAAATGCCCCGGCATGTCAGGCCGCTGAATATGATCTGCCAAAAACCAAGCTGCAAAAACCACAAACGCAGGCTTGGCAAATTCTGAAGGCTGCAACCCAAATATCCAACGATGCGCGCCTTTAATTTCCGGGCCAATTTTCAAGGCCAGCGCCATCAAAACCAATGCCCCAAAAAACGTCGCAAAAGCCAAACGCCTCACCCACACAGCATCAAAAAATGAAACCGCCACAAGGCCGATCACACCAAAAAACAACCAGAACAATTGGCTGCGAAAAAAGTGAAACGCATCAAGACCAATGCGCTCAGCCACAGGCGGGCTGGCCGCCATACTGATCAAAACACCAATCGCCATCAACAACAAGATCGATGAGAGTAAAGCGAGGTCAATGGTAAACCACCAGCGCGCCAACAAGCCGCGATCACTGCGTGAAATCAACATTAGGTCGTCCCTCCAACGGTCATTAAAGCACCCGGCAATTTCGAAACCAGATCTACAAAAGCATCGCCGCGTATTTCAAAGTTTTTATACTGATCAAATGATGCACAAGCAGGCGAAAGCAAAACCACGGCATTGCCGCGGCCGTCCAACGCCGCATCAGCCGCCGCACAAGCCACAGCCTTATCTAAAGTCTCAGCCCGCAGCACATTCACTTTTCCGTGCAGCGTCCTGGCAAAATCTTCGGTGGCGGCACCAATCAAATAGGCCTTGCTGATCTTTGGGAAATAAGCAGCCAAAGGCTCAATGCCGCCAGATTTCGCAATGCCACCCGCAATCCAATAAATATTATCAAACGAAGCCAAAGCCTTTTCGGCGGCGTCCGCATTGGTGGCCTTTGAATCATTGATAAACGGAACGCCCGAAACAGTGCCGACGTGTTGCATCCGGTGCGCAAGCCCACCGAAGCTTTTCATCGCAGCTTCAATCTCAGAAATCGAAACACCAAGAGCCCGCGCCGCGCCATAAGCCATGCAGGCATTCTGCCAATTATGTTTGCCCTTCAGTGCAGGCATGGCCCGCAGGTCAATTTCACCAACAATCTTGCCGTCACGCCGATCATGCAAAATGCCACTGGCCGCACTCACACCATCTTCCAACAGATGTAAAACCGAAACCCGCCGCACATCAGCGCCGGTCGAAACTTGATCGGCAATCGCCATACACCAAGGGTCATCAATGCCAACCAGCGCCGTATCGCCCTCGCCCATCTTGGCAAACATCCGGCCTTTCACGAAAGCATAGTGGTGCATATCACCATGTCGGTCTAAGTGATCCGCGGTCAGATTAGTCAGAATGCCAATATCAGGATGCAAACTTGGCATTAGATCAATCTGAAAAGATGAAAGCTCCAAAACATAAATGCGGTTCTTTTCAGGCGGGCGCAGATTAAAAACCGCAAGGCCAATGTTTCCGCCCACATCCACATCAAGCCCAGCTGAACTCAACACATGCCCAATCAGCGCCGTCGTGGTCGACTTGCCATTCGTACCAGTGATGGCCACAAGCTTGGCCCCACTGCTCTGCACTTCACGCGCAAAAACTTCCGTGTCACCAATAATTTCAATGCCAGCCTGCTTGGCCTTCACCACAGTCCAATGCGGTTCGGGATGCGTCAGCGGCACACCGGGGCTCAGCACCAAAGCGCTCAAATTTTTAAAATCTACGGTGTGCAAATTCGTAATCGAAAGACCTTCAGCGCGCGCTTTCTCAACGACAGGCTCCGAGTCATCCCACGCAAAAACCTGCGCTCCACCTGCAATTAAAGCCTTGGCACAAGAAATACCCGAGCGGGCAAGTCCAAACACCCCCACCGATTTTCCTTTAAATTGAACTGCTGGAAACATTGCGTAAAATTACCTCAGCTTCAAAGTCGAAAGGCCAATCAAGGCCAGCACGAATGAGATAATCCAGAATCGAATAACAATCGTTGGCTCTTTCCAACCCTTCTGTTCAAAATGATGATGCAACGGCGCCATCGCAAACACGCGCTTGCCGGTCATTTTGAATGAGGCCACCTGTACAATCACCGAAACAGTTTCAAGCACAAACAACCCGCCGATAATCATCAAAACAATTTCGTGTTTCGTGGCCACAGCAATCGCACCGAGGCAACCACCAAGCGAAAGCGAACCTGTGTCACCCATAAAAATCATAGCAGGCGGCGCATTAAACCATAAGAAGCCAAGCCCTGCCCCAACTAACGCACCACAGATAATCGCAAGCTCGCCCGTGCCCTTCACAAAATGAAGTTGCAAATATTCCGCAAACACAAAGTTACCCACCAGGTAAGCAATTAAAGCATAGCTGCCAGCCGCAATCATCACAGGCACAATCGCCAAACCATCAAGGCCATCGGTGATGTTCACAGCATTGCCAGCGCCCACAATCACCAAAGCACCAACAGCCAAAAAGAACGGTCCAAAATAAATCAAGATGTCCTTGGCAAATGGCAATGCCAAAGAACTTGAAAGCGGCTCTTTTCCAAGCCACATAAAACACAGCACCGCCGCCCCCGCGATAATAAATTCAGCAAGCAGCCGCGCCTTGCCAGAAAATCCGCGCACAGTCGCCCGCGTCACTTTTAAATAATCATCATAAAAACCAATGGCCCCGAAACCAAGAGTCACAAACAAAACCGCCCACACATAAAAATTGCTAAGGTCAGCCCAGAGAAGTGTAGATACAAAAACACCCGACAAAATCATCAAACCGCCCATGGTTGGTGTGCCTTGCTTTTCAACAATGTGGCGTTGTGGGCCATCAGTGCGAATGGGCTGGCCCCTGCCTTGTTTAATTTTGAGCAGAGCAATAATTTTCGGACCAAAAACAAAAACGAACAGCAGTGCTGTCAAAATCGCCATGCCCGTGCGCGTCGTCAAATAACGAAAAGCATTAAGTGCCGAAACTTCGGTCGTAAGTTTAAGCAACAGATAATACAGCATCGATCAAATTTCCTTCTTCACAGCTGTGAATTGTTTGCGTAGTGCGTCCACAACAAGCCCCATCTTGCTACCAAGCGACCCCTTAATCATAACGGCATCGCCCGCCCGCAAGTGCGAAAGCAATTGGTCCTTCAACTCCGCCGATGTCGCTGCATAAGCACCTTGCTTTACGGCCGGAAGCACATCCCAAAGATTCCGCATCAAAGGCCCAGCGGCGTATAAAACATCAACACCATGCGCGTCTATTGGTCTGGCCAGATCAGCATGAAGCTGCGCGCCAAATTGCCCAAGCTCCAACATATCACCAAGCACAGCAATGCGCCGACCATTCTTGCCAAGCTTGGCTTGCGCCAGCAAAGCCAAAGCAGCACTCATCGAAGTGGGGTTGGCATTATAGCTTTCATCAATCAAAAGCAGCTCTCCGCCTGGTGCTGAAAGAACCTCTTGCACACCGCGCCCCTTTGCAGGTGCCGCATCAGCAAGGGCCAACATCGCGCGCGCCAAATCAGCCCCTGATGCTTTAACAGCAGCAAGCACCGCCAAACTATTGAGCGCCATATGCTCACCGGGCATGCCAAGTTTATAAGTAACCTTCTCGCCCATCACATCGGCAGTGATGCAACAACAAGTTGGATGCAAAGCAACGCGCTCTAAACGAACACTCGCTTCTGCATGTTTTCCAAAACCGATAATCATTTTGGCACCACCGGCCTTTGCCGCAGAACTCAGCAAATCGAAATACTCCGAGTCCCGGTTGATGATGGCCGTGCCATCCTTTTCAATCCCAGAAAAAATCTCGGCTTTGGCTAAAGCAATTTCATCGAGCGAATTAAAATTTCCTAAATGGCTTGCCGCAATAATAGTCACAATAGCAATATGCGGCCGCACCATTTTCACCAGTGGCGTAATTTCGCCCGAATGGTTCATGCCAATTTCAAACACGCCATAAGCCGCAGTGCGCGGAAGGCGCGAAAGCGTAAGCGGCACACCCCAATGATTGTTGAATGAAGCAGTAGAAGCATGCGTATAGCCCGAAGCAGAAAGAGCAGTGCGCAACATTTCCTTTGTAGACGTTTTGCCAACGCTACCTGTAACCGCAATGATCTGCCCTTTGCTCCATTCCCGCGCAGCTCGCCCCATATTTTCCAGGCCGCGCAATGGATCTTCAGCCACTTGCAAAACTGCACCAGCTTCGCACATCGCGTCGGTCACGCGCGAAACCATCGCAACGCCGGCACCACTCTGCAAAGCCTTCACCACAAAATCATGGCCATCCATGGCATCGCCTCTGATGGCCACAAAAACATCGCCGGCTGAAACAGTGCGCGAGTCAATCGAAACCCCATTCATAGCGCCCCGCACGTTGCCATGCAGCGTGCCACCCGTGGCCGCCAATAATTCTTGTGTCGTCCAAAGAGGCCGGTCAACCATGATAGATTTTTCCTGCAATGGCTGCCGCAACAGCATCGTGATCTTTAAATGGCAAAACCGTCGTGCCGATGGTCTGCCCCTCTTCATGGCCTTTGCCCGCAACCAGCAAAATATCGCCAGTTTCTAAAGCAGCAACAGCGGTTGCAATCGCCTTGGCACGATCGCCAATTTCAATCGCATGGGGCGCACCAACCAAAGCTTCGCGCCGAATTTGCGCGGGGTCTTCGGTGCGCGGATTATCATCTGTCAAATATGCAACGTCAGCATGCTTGGCCACAGCCGCCGCCATCAAAGGCCGCTTGCCTTTGTCGCGGTCACCACCACATCCAAACACCACATAAAGCTTACCCTTGGCATAAGGGCGCAGAGCCGAAATCGCGTTCTCCAGTGCATCAGGCGTGTGTGCATAATCCACAAACACACTGGCACCTGCACCAGTCACACCCACCAATTCTAACCGCCCGCTCGCACCTTTCAAAGACTCCAGCGCATGCAGAACCAATTCAATTTCGCCGCCCGATGCAATCACCAAGCCCGCCGCAACCAACGCATTCGAAACCTGAAAGTCACCAACCAGTGGCAAGCTCACGCGGTGCTGCCCAGCCTTGCTTTCGATCACCAGCTCCTGCCCCAAACCATTTGCGGTTGATTGCATCAACTTCAAATCATTGCCTTTGCGGCCAACCTTAAACGGCATCAACCCAGCCTTCAGAGCATGTTGCAATACATCAACCCCTTGCGGCGAATCCATGTTGATCACAGCCGCCGCACCACGCGGCAACAACGCATCAAACAACCTCATCTTCGCTTCGAAATAAGCTTCAAAACTATGATGATAATCCAAATGATCTTGCGTCAGATTAGTAAAAGCCCCCGCCGTCAACCGCAAACCATCCAATCGGTATTGGGCCAAGCCATGGCTCGAAGCCTCAATCGCCAGATGCTGCACATGATCATCACGCAGTTTTGCCACAAGCTGCGCAAGCTGCACAGGGTCAGGCGTTGTATGCGCCAGATATTCAGAACCATCAGGCCCTACAACACCAATCGTACCAAGACTTGCCGCGCGAAAACCCATTGTCGCCCAAATCTGCCGCACAAAAACGGATACAGAAGTTTTCCCATTGGTTCCCGTTACCGCAACAATCGTATCGGGTTGGCGGTCATAAAACCTTGCGGCCATCAAAGCCAAAAGCCTGCGCGGATTATCTGTTTCGATAATCAGCCCAGCCCCTTGATAACTCCCACGCTGGCAAATCGCCACCACTGCGCCGCTGGCAAATGCCTTCGCAATATAAGCACTGCCATCAACCTTCGTGCCAGAAAGTGCAGCAAACACAAACCCTGGTTTCACATTGCGGCTATCGGACGTAATGCCATGCACCAAAACATCACCACCGCTCGGCAGTGGCGCGTCCTGTTGCAAAAGGCGGCTAAGTAAAATCGACATCAATGTTTCTTTTCGGCCACAGCGCCAGCCTTGGCTTGCTTGGCCAGCTTCACCAGATCTTCCGGTGTAAATTCCGGTGTCACACCAAGCATTGGTGCCACGCGCTCGATGATAGCAGCAGCCGTCGGCACAGCATTCCAACCCGCCGTCTGAAATCCATATGTGCCGGGGATAGCTTGCGGCTCGTCCAACATCACAAAGATTGCATATCTCGGCTTCTCCATCGGAAATGCACCAATGAAAGTGGCCAGCACTTTTGTTTTTGAATAGCGCCCACCAATAACTTTTTCCGCCGTGCCCGTCTTTCCACCAACCCGGTAGCCAATCACATCAGCCTTGCTGGCCGTACCGTCCGTCACATTCAAGCGGAAAAGATAACGCATTTTCTCAGATGTCTCAGGCTTCACAATCCGGTGCGCCAAAGCCTGCGCATCTTCCTTTGTGCGCTTTAAAAAGGTTGGCGGAATAGACATCCCACCGTTGATCAAATCAGAAACCACGGCCAAGCCTTGCAAGGGTTGTACGGCAAAACCATGGCCAAATGCCGCTGTGGCCGAAGATAATTTGCTCCAATGGCGCGGCAACAATGGCTTGGCACTTTCAGGAACTTCCGTTACCAGCCGGTCCATAAAACCAACCCGCGTCAAAAATTCATGGTGTCCCTCAAGCCCCACCTGCAGCGCCATCTTCGCCGTGCCGATGTTGGAGGAATTGGTGAACACTTCAGGCACCGTCAAAACTTTGCGTTGCGCATGAAAATCGCTGATCCGCGCCGTGCCAATCACCAGCGGGTGCGATGCGTCATATCTCGAATTCATATTCATAACGCCATAGTCAAACGCCATGGCAAAGGTCACAGCCTTGATCACCGAGCCTAATTCGTAAACACCACTGGTCAATTTGTTTTGCTGATCAGAAGTCAAGCGCTTGTCTTCAGCATTTGGATTGTAATCAGGCAGCGATGCAAGCGCCACTATCTCGCCGGTCTGCGTATCAAGAATAATCCCACCACCCGACTTGGCTTTAAACTTGATAACCGCTTTCGAAACTTCGTCAGTCACCGCATGTTGAACGCGCGCATCCATCGAAAGCTGAGCCGGATAAGTGGTGTGGCTTTCAGGCTCGCTCAGCGATGCTGTATAAAGCGCACCCTGATCATCCAGATATTTTTCAATACCCGCGATGCCCTTGGTATCGACATCCACATAACCAACTGTATGTGCCGCAAGCCGCCCCATAGGATAAACCCGTTTGCGCTCATTCACATAAGCGACACCCGGAATACCCAAATTATAAACCGCATCGCGCTCTTCCGAATTGGTCTGGCGTTTGAGCCACACGAAAGCTTTGCCCGGCTTCAGCAATCTTTCTTTCAAACTTTTGGCATTCAACTCTGGCAGAGTAGCCGTCAGCAATTCCACAGCTTCATCCACATCAGTGATTTTGCGCGGATCAACAAACAACGAAGATACTTCAATATCGGTCGCCATCACTGCGCCATTGCGGTCCACAATATCAGGTCGCGGCATAGATTTTTCGCGCAGAACAACATCGCCAACAGCATCAGCCTTGTGCATCAAAGTCAACTTGCCAAGCTGCAACGCGATCATCAAAAAGAACGCGCAAAAAATTATGCTTACAAGCCGTATGCGATTTTGACCCGCTAATTTCTGCGAACCTGATTGCGGTTGATCACCCATCATTGCATCTTCTCTAAGATTACCCCAATGGGGTCTGCCGTATTGTCGTCTAATTTAATCACTGGCGTATCCGGAATTTTCGTTGCCACATCAGCCACCGAAATAATTTGCGTGGCTTTCACAGGTTGCAATTTGAGTTGCCCCTCAGCCATTTTCTGCAACCGGTCAGGCCGCGTTAAGCTGGCCCATTCCGCATCAAGCAACTTGATCGTCTCGCGCTCATCATTAATGCCTGTCTTCAGCTTCGTTAACTGCCGCTCAAGCCCGCGCGTTGAATGTTCCAGCGAATACATAAAAAACGCTGCCACCAAAACTGTTAAAGCCAAAAATGCGTTGATCACTTTAATCATCAGTGCTTCCCCCCACGCAATTGCGGAACCGCCATGCCTGCCGCATCGAATGAAAACGCCGCCGCAGATGTGCGAACCGCCGCGCGTAATTTTGCTGAACGCGACCGCGGATTATCCAGCTTTTCCACTTCGCTGGCTTCCAAATGGCCTTTGTAAATCAAATCAAAGCTGGGTGCCGGCCCCGCATGTGCTTCCGGCATATAGCGCGAACCCGTTGGCAATTTTCCTGAACGCGCCGCAAAAAACCGTTTCACAATCCGGTCTTCCAAAGAATGGAAAGTCACCACAACCAAACGCCCACCCTCATCTAAAATTTCTTCCGCCGCACATAAAGCCATCGCCAACTCATCAAGCTCAGCATTCACATGAATGCGCAGCGCTTGAAAAGTACGCGTGGCCGGATGCGTCCGATCCTTCGCGCGTTGCGGCCCCGTGGCCCGCTCCACTGCTTTCACCAAATCCATCGTCGTCATCAGAGGCGCTTCAGCACGTGCTGTCACAATCGCTTTTGCAATCGAACGCGAGCGCGGCTCTTCGCCAAACACAAAAATAATTTGCGCCAGTTCTTCAGCGGCTAAACTGTTCACATAATCAGCAGCAGTTTTCCCTTGCCGCCCCATGCGCATATCCAGCGGCCCTTCGCGCATAAACGAAAAGCCGCGTTCGGCCTCATCAATCTGCATCGAAGAAACCCCAATATCCAAAACCACGCCTTGCACTTTGCTCAAGCCCAAATCAGAAATGATATTCTGCATCTCGCCAAAAGTGCCGCGCACCAATTGCAATCGCCCTTCCGATTGCGCCATCAACGAAGCTCCATCAGCAATCGCATTCGGATCACGGTCAATCGCCATCACCTTGGTGCCAGCAGAGCTCAAAATCCCACGCGTATAACCACCCGCTCCAAACGTGCCATCCACATAAACGCCGCCTGCCTGAGGCGCCAAAGCGGCAAGCACTTCGGGCAACATCACAGGGTAATGGCGTTGGGTGGTATCGGGGGTTGCAATCATGAGGGCGGCGGACACAGTGAATAAGAGGTTAACGAACCGCGACAATGCCTCGCCAATTCCTAACAAATCGTTTCAAATGCGATTCATTTCAACACTTTCGTTCTCGAACATAAAAATTACCAGTCGGCCTATAAGCCGGGTTTTGTCCCCATGAAGTTACCCTCACAGTGTATGGCCATTCATCTGGAGCATTTGTTGCCAAATGCTTCGCGCAACCAACCCGGGCGGCGAGCCGGAAAAGCTTTGAAACTCGCGTTTCATGCCACCCCTATTAGGTCTTGCTCCGAGTGGGGTTTGCCATGCCAGCCTTGTTGCCAAGCCTGCGGTGGGCTCTTACCCCACCTTTTCACCCTGACCGCAGCGAACTGCGGCGGTTTGTTTTCTGTGGCACTTTCCCTAAAGTCACCTTCGCCGGTCGTTAACCGGCACCCTATTCCCGTGGAGCCCGGACTTTCCTCCCTCGCACCCTTGCGGGCCTAGCGAGAGCGGCCATCCAGCCGACTGGTCTGGCGGGCTTAGGGCGAGAAACCGAAGCGGTCAATAAAAACCGCTTGCAATGGTCAAATCATGCACCATCTCTAGGCTTGCTTGAGGGGCAGTCAAATGGTCGATGCTGAAACACTGAAAAAACTAAACCGTTTGCGCGTCATCGCCAAGTTCATGGATTCCGGCTGGGGCATCCCTTTTACCAAAGTCCGCTTTGGTGCCGATGCTGTTGCGGGGCTCGTTCCCGGCTTTGGCGATGTCGGCACGGCAATGATCTCGCTCTACATCGTTCTGGAAGCCCGCAAACTCGGTGCGCCTAACCACTTGCTTGTAAAAATGCTGGCCAATGTGGCCATCGACACAGGTCTCGGCACAATTCCTGTGGTGGGAGACATATTTGATATTTTCTTTAAGTCAAACCTCAAGAACATCGATTTACTACATGATTTCATTCACAAAAAATAAGTAACCAAAACCTTGCGCGTTTTAAGTTACGTGTCGCAAGTCGCTCGTGTAAGCTCGCCTGAAATCAGTCATATGGAACCAACTCCTTGCGCTTCATCCTCGTATTATTCGCCCTCTTATCAACGGCTGCAGTCAGCATTGCGCAAGAACGGGAATGGACGTTAAACGCCTCCGAAAAAGAAGCCTTCCTCGTTTTTGGCGTGCCCGATACCGATGATGTGGGCTTAAGTTTCTGGTGCGAAATTGGCACCAATAAACTTTCAATTTTCGTCAACAACATCAGCGGTCAACTCAAGCAAGACCAATCGGCAACGATCGCCATTGAAATTGACAACAAAAAATTCTCAGTCAAAGCCAAGGCCGCAGTGGAAAAATTGGGCAGCCTCAAAAGTCTAGAAGGCCAAATCGCCAGCGCTGACCCGATCTTGAAAGCCGCCGAAAACGGCTCAACACTCAAAACCTCTATCCTCGGCCACACCAACACCTACCCATTGATCGATGCCGACTTCACCGGCCTGCTCCGCACCTGCGCAGGAGATGTAGTAAATTAAGCTATGCGCCCTTAAGCTCCGTCACCCTCACGAAGGCAAGGGTCCGGCTTTTCTCAAATGTTTCTGCGGCCAAAGCTAGACCCTTGGCCACAAACTTTGACGCTCACTATTTGAATCTTTTTTTCCTTTGTTGAGCTTTTATACTTGACAGAGGACTTTAATTTGTTCTAGTCATGTTCCGTCTTCCCTCGAAGGGGTTAACGTTCGCGACGGTAACTTTAATTGGGACAGATGTGGCG
>JAYWEV010000016.1:0-19286 GCA_043779145.1 Aestuariivirga sp.
GACCGTCACCCAGAACGGCAACACAACCGCCATGGCTTACGGCACCGACGGTGAGCGCGCCTCCAAGAGCTTTAACGGCGCTAAGTATTTCTATCTGGGATCTGAAGCTGAGGTTCTGGTCAACACCTCCTACACCACAGGCCTGCTCACCTCCTATCTCCACCCTGATGTAAAGCGCGAAGGCACAGCCACGGATTTCTTGATCAAGGACAACCTCGCCTCCAACCGCATTTCCGCGCGCATGGGCGGGGCCACCACCAAGATGGATTACGGCCCTTACGGCATGCCGCTCTCGTCCAACGGCGCAACACTGCCCCAAATCGGCCAGCCCCAAACCAAAGCCTACATCAGCGAGCGCTTCGACCCAGAGACGGGGCTGCAATATCTGCATGCCCGCTATTATGATCCGCTCAAAGGCGGGTTCCTGACGCCGGATACCTATGATCCGTGGGAGGCGGGGGTGGGCACCAATCGGTATGCCTATGCGGGGAATGATCCGATCAATGGAAGCGATCCGAATGGGCATTGTTTAGAGGATGCCTATGCCTTCACGCGTTACGGTATGCTGACGGGCCATGACAGCCATCTCGCCCATGATGCCATTCCGCTGCCAGAAGCCTCGCAGATTGAGGACAATCCTGCCCAGTCAAACAGCACAGCAACTTTTGCTGGCGCGCAGCGCACCCAGAACCTGGTCTTCCCTATTATCATCTCACTCGACAACCCCGTCCTTATCGTCGACGGCAAACCCGTTGCCATGAGTCCCGGCATGACAGTCAGTGCCGAAATCAAAACCGGTAACCGCCGTATTCTCGAATATGTGTTCTCACCGCTGGCCGAGACGGGTTCGGAAGCCATGAAGGAGCGGTGAGGAGGTTAGAGCAGGTACACACTCAGGCACCCCCTCCATTCGCATAATATATATTATGGAATATTTTATTCCATAATATGAATGAGGGTGTGAGCGGGATACGCTGGCCGCGTCAACGATGTGAGCGGGATAAACTGGCCCCGTCAACGTGTTGTGGGACGTTGGTCATACTTTACATCAGGCTTCGGAACACCATGCCATCATAGGCTGGTGTGACGTTGGGCGGCAGTTCTTTGCGCAACGTCTCGTAGTCCAGATCAATGTGCATGTTGGTGATAATGGCTTGTCTGGGTTTCATGCGCGCAATCCATTCCAGCGTCTCGGCCAATGAGAAATGGCTGGGATGCGGCTTATAGCGCAACGCGTCGATGATCCAGATGTCGAGGCCTTTGAGATGATTCAAGCTGGAATCTGGAACGCCGTTCACGTCTGGCGTATAGGCCACATTGCCGACACGAAAGCCCAGCGCATCAATGTTGCCGTGATGAACTTTGAACGGCAAAGAGGATAGGGCGCCGCCCTGCCCTTGGGTTTGGATTTCGCGGCCGTCTTCGATCAGCTGGTGCTCGACGATGGGCGGATAATCGCTGCCTTGGGGCGCGATGAAGCAATAGGCAAAGCGATGAATCAACATCTCAGCCGTTGGTGTATCAGCCCAGATGGGAATGCGCTGACGCTGGCGGAGATAGAACACACGCAGCTCGTCGATGCCGTGTGTATGGTCGGCGTGTTCATGGGTGTACCACACGCCGTCAATGGCGCTAACATTGTTGCTCAACATTTGCTCGCGCATGTCTGGCGATGTGTCGATGATCACGCGTGTGGTGCCTGTGGTGGCGGTTTGCTCCAACATAATAGAACAACGGCGGCGGCGGTTTTTGGCGTTGGTTGGATCACATGCGCCCCAGTCATTGCCAATGCGTGGCACGCCGCCAGATGAGCCGCAGCCCAATATAGTGAATTTCACTGTCATTATCTGAAGGCCGCTGGGCGCGGCACTTTGTTGAACAGATTGAAAAAATTATCGCTGGTGATCTTGGCCATTGCGTCCGCCGAAACGCCGCGTGTGGATGCCAGCATTTCGAGAGTCTTTACGACGAAGGATGGCTCATTGGATTTGCCGCGATATGGCACGGGCGCTAAGAAAGGTGCATCAGTTTCAACCAGCAGCCGGTCTTCCGGCAGAGCCTTGGCTGTGACGCGCAATTCTTCTGCAGATTTATAAGTGAGGATGCCTGAGAAAGAAACCGTGAGGCCCATATCCACCGCGCGCTCCGCCAGATATTGTTTTGATGTGAAGCAATGGAGCAGGGCTTTGAAAGCACCCTTCCCCATCTCGTCCTCAAGCACGCGGATTGTATCATCTTCGGCTTCGCGCGTGTGGATCACCAATGGCAATCCGGTTTCGCGGGCAGCGGCGATGTGGCTGCGAAAGCCTAGCATCTGCGCTTCGCGTGGCGAGTTGTCGTAGTGATAATCAAGCCCCGCTTCGCCAATGCCGACGACTTTGGGATGATGCGTGAGCTTCACTAAATCAGCCGTGGTGATGTCGAGTTCTTCATGCGCATTGTGTGGGTGTGTGCCCACGGTGCAAAAAACATTTTCATATGTCTCGGCAATGGCGAGAAGGCCGGGGAAGTTTTTCACGCGTGATGAGATAGACAACATAAGGCCAACACCTGCGTCCTCGCAGCGCTGAAGCATGGCAGGCAAATCTTCGGCCAAGCCTTCATAGTCGAGATGGCAATGGCTATCGACGATTTTGTGCATCAGGCTTTGGCAGGCGGATCCGCCTCCTCCACAAAGCGCGGGAAAATGGGCGTAGGTTCTGGCAAAGCAGTGCCTGATACCAACCGATTGCCGATGGCATCGAAGCTGCGTTGATCAGCGGAAATGGCTAACACATCAAGCAGCATAGCGGCTGATTGCGGCACATAAGGTTGAATGAGAATGCCGATCATGCGCACGACTTCTGCCGTCACATACAGGACTGTTTCCATCCTCGCGGGATCTGTTTTCTTCAACGCCCAAGGCTCCTGCCCAGCGAAATAACGATTGGCTTCGGCCACGCAGCGCCAAATCACATCCATGGCTTTGGTGATGGCATAGGCATCGTGGTGCGCGCGAACTTCCTCAAGCATCGCATCCGCTTGTGCCAAGATCGCTTTATCTGCATCGGTCAGCTCACCGCATTTTGGAACTACGCCGCCACAATTCTTGTTCACCATGGAAAGCGAACGCTGCGCCAGATTGCCAAGATCATTGGAAAGATCAGCATTCATCCGCGCCACAATCGTTTCATGGGTAAAGCTGCCATCTTGCCCAAACGGCACTTCGCGCATCATGAAATAACGCACGGCATCGAGGCCATAGCGCTCAATCAAATCTGTGTGGCCCACGACATTGCCAGTGGATTTCGACATTTTCTCGCCCTTGTTGAACAAGAAACCATGCACCACAATATGCTTTGGGAGAGGCAACCTGGCAGACATTAGAAACGCTGGCCAATAGATGGCGTGGAAACGCGTAATGTCTTTGCCGATCACGTGAGCCGAGGCTGGCCAATAATGCGCCTTAGGGCCCGTGGTGTCCGGAAATCCTGTTGCAGTGATGTAGTTGGTTAGAGCATCTACCCAAACATACATCACATGTTTGGGATTGCCCGGCACCGGAATACCCCAATCAAATGTGGTGCGGCTGATTGAGAAATCCCTCAAGCCGCGTTTGACGAAGGAAAGTGTTTCGCTGCGATATTGATCAGGCACAATGAAATCTGGATTAGCTTCGTAATATTCAAGCAACGGCTTTTCATATGCGGAGAGACGGAAAAAATAGCTCTCCTCTTCCACCCACTCAACCAGTGTGGACGTCTTGATTGAGAACCGCCTGCCCTCGCGTTCTTCGGTTTCATCCGCGTCGTAATAGGCTTCGTCACGCACCGAATACCAACCCGCATATTTCGACAGATAAATATCGCCATTGGCCTCCATGCGTTTCCACATTTCAGTGACGGATGCTTTGTGACGTTCAGACGTGGTGCGCACAATGTCATCAGTGCGGGCGTTCAACTGCTCGCCCATGGCTTCAAATTGCGCAGCGGTGTGGTCGGCCAGTGCTTGGGGCGTAATGCCTTCACGTGCAGCCGTCTGCTGCATCTTCTGGCCGTGTTCATCCATGCCGGTGATGAACAATACATCAGAGCCATCCAAGCGCTTGAAGCGGGCTAAAACATCCGTGGCGATACGTTCGTAAGCATGGCCAATATGGGGTGCACCATTGGCATAGGGAATTGCAGTCGAAATCAAATAAGGAATTTTGTTCATAACGGCATCAATGCCAAGGAATCACGCCGCCTTCAAGGCATCATTCACCAGACTGATGGCCGCAATCACCGCCTGCCTTCGATCAAGGTTAAAGGCATTGGTGAGGCGAATGTTTTCGGCAATCTTGGCATGGGCTTCGGCCAGCTTGGCATGGGCTTTTGCAGCCGCCTGCTCACCCACCCAATTCAATAACAAATCGCCAAAAAGATTAAAATCATCGATCGTGGCTGAACGCCCGCCAAAGCGCCCGCCAATCGTGGCGATCGATGAAGCGTTCCACTTCGTCACTTTCAAATAAGCATCAAACGCTTTTGCTCCGTCAGATGACAAAAGCTGAAGCGCCCTGCCCGGGCTGCCAACACTTAAACGAGCTGCCATTTCCAAAGGATCGCGCTCAGGTGGTTTTTCCAGTGGCAGAGCCGCAACCACATCCACAACCCGAATTTCGGAAATTCCTTTGAGCGCCAACCTTGTGCAGCGTGACTTCATGGTGCGTAGCAATCTTCCGGGGTTATGACATATCAGCAATAACAAGCAGTTAGATGGAGGCTCTTCAACCAATTTTAGAAGTGCATTGGCCGATTCCCCACTCAAATCATCGGCGGCATCGACAATCCCCACACGCCAGTCACCAGAAGAAGTGTGCGAGAAAAATTCCGACAAGCCCCGCGCATTCTCAACGGAAATCTCGGCTTTCAGCTTGCGCGGCTTTGAGTCGTTCAACTGCCGTTCAAGCACAAATAAATCGGGATGTGAGCGGGCGGCAATCCAGCGCTCAGTTTGGGGCAGATTTTTCTGTCCTAAAACTTGGGCCGCAAACTTATAGGCCAAGCTCGCTTTGCCAATACCTTTAGCCCCGGTCATCAACCACGCATGGTGAAGCTTTCCAGCCGCAAAGCTTTGAGAAAAATGTGCTTGCGCCGCCTCATGCCCTACCACTTTTGGCGCAAACCGAGGGTGCCAAGCGACCTCACGCGGATCTTCACTTGGCTCAACCATTCACGTGTTTCCAAATGGCTTGCGAAACAATTTCGATAGAGTGAGCCGCGTTGATCACGCGGCATCGATCTGAATTCTGCGCCGCTATTTCCAAGAACCCTTCCCGCAGGCGTTGATGAAACGCCAGACCCATGCGTTCGTAGCGATCTTCTTTGCCCTTACCTTGGGTCTTGGCACGCTCCAAGCCGACAACAGGGTCGAGATCGAAAACAAAAGTTAAGTTGGGCCGTGTTGCACCTACAATTGAGCGCTCTAATTCGTCGATCAGATGAAATGTGCAAGCGCCTGCATATCCTTGGTAAGCCCGTGTTGAATCCATAAAGCGATCACAAAGAACTGTTTTACCGCTGGCCAATGCAGGCCTAATGATCTTGTTCAAATGATTATCACGCGCCGCATAGTTCAGGAGGGTTTCTGCCTCAGCGCTCCACCGCCCTGCCTCGCCTGTTACCAATAAAGCACGAACCGCCTCGCCATCCGGCGTTCCACCTGGCTCGCGGGTGGACACCACAGGTTTACCTAAACTTTCAAAACGCTTTGCCAACAGATTGATTTGCGTGGATTTTCCGCTGCCTTCGCCGCCCTCGAACGTAATAAACATCAGCCACCAAACGCCATAATCAAAACGCTGTCCCAGGCTTTCTTCCACATGTTATCGACGGCGGGAACATCCTCTGCCACTTCCAGTGGCGCGTCGGAAACAGGCTGGCCATCGACCACAATCCGCACCGTGCCAATAGCTTGCCCTGCTTTAACAGGTGCCATCAATGGGCCGGAATAACTCATCTTGATTTCAGCTCTGTCTTGTTCCGCAGGCGATAATGCAACCCTCATTGCATCATGCACTATCAAATTAACCCAGTTCACTGCGCCGCCCCAGACACGAGCGCGCGATACAGTTTCGCCTTGGCCATAAACATCGATCACCTTGAACTGCCCAAATCCCCAATCCATAAGTTTCTGTGCTTCAGCCTTGCGGTCATTGATTGACGACAATCCGGCCTCAACCAAAATCAAACGCCTGCCGTCACGCGATGCTGAACCCACCAAGCCATAACCCGCCTCCTTGGTATATCCAGTTTTCATACCATCAGCGCCGGGATAATCTTTCAAGAGTGGATTGCGATTTTGCTGGTTGATCTTGTTCCACATGAATGCAGGCTGGCCATAGATTTTATAATAATCAGGATGATTGGTGATGATATAGCGCGCCACAACGGAAAGATCGCGCACGCTCATCTTGTGGTTCGGATCAGGAAGCCCTGTGGCATTGGCGAATGTGCTGTTCTTGAGGCCCAGTTCCTTGGCCTTGTTGGTCATGCGCTGGGTAAAAGCCTGTTCGGAGCCCGACATCCCCTCAGCCAAAACAATACAAGCATCATTGGCCGATTGAATTATGGCGGCGTGTATCAAATCATCGACTTTGATGCGCGAATTGACTTCCGCATACATGGTTGAACCACCAGCCGCACCACCGCCGCGTTTCCAGGCATCCGTGCTGACGATAAATTCTTGATCGAGTTTAAGCTGCCCCGCCTTCAACGCATCGAACACAACCGTCTGTGTGACTAGCTTGCTCATGCTTGCGGGAGAAATCGGAGTGTCTGCATCTTTTTCATAAAGAACAACGCCAGACTTTGCGTCGATTAAAATGGCTTGCGCGGCTTTGCTTTCAAAAACCGGTGCATCCTGGGCACGAACCAAGCCCAATGTGCAAATGAGTGCAAATACAAATATGAAAATTCTTGCCATCTGGATGGTGTAAGTCTTGAGAAGTAAAAAAGCAAATTAAGCATTAGATCAACCTGAACTTTGAAGAAATCACCAAAGTTCAGAAAAGTTGATCGAAAATAAAACTTAGGGCGATTTTGACTTTTCTATGAAAAATCAAAACGCTCTAGGTAAACGCCAATCAATTTCGCCACGGCCCTTGGATTTAAGAAATGCATTAGCTTGTGAAAAAGGTTTTGAGCCGAAAAAACCATTATGCGCCGACAGTGGCGAAGGATGGACAGACTTTAGAACCAGATGTTTTGAGCAATCAACAAACGCCGCCTTTTTTTGAGCATAGCTACCCCAAAGTATGAAAACCAATGGATGTGGCTGGTCATTGACTAATCTAATAATTTCGTCAGTGAATTTTTCCCAGCCTTTGCCTTGGTGCGAAGCGGCTTTATTTGCTTCAACACTCAAAACCGAATTGAGCAACAAAACTCCCTGCTCGGCCCATGATTTAAGATGACCGTGAGCTGGCGGATCAAGGCCCAGATCAGTTTTCATTTCCTTGTAGATGTTCACTAGTGAAGGCGGCGGGCGCACGCCGTGTTGCACGGAAAAGCAAAGGCCATGCGCTTGGCCCTCACCATGATAAGGGTCTTGCCCCAAAATGACGACGCGAACTTGATCAAGCGGAGTGGCATCAAGGGCCGCAAACCATTCTGATCCCTTTGGATAAATAGATTTTCCTGCCGCTTTTTCAGCTGACAAAAAAGATTTGAGGGCAGCCATGTATTCGGCGTCAAACTGTGGCTGCAGAGGCCCTTTCCAACTATCATGAAGATGGATCATATAAGCGACCTAATTTTGGTTTTTTACCAGAGCAGCATAGCCTGCCCCGGCCATGGCTGAAAGCAATTGATCGATTGTCGATTTCTGATCGTCAAACGTGACAATTGCCGTTTTTTGTTCGAGCGAGATTTGAACATTTTTAACACCAGCCAATGCGGCAAGCGTGTTCTTGATATTATGCGGATCAGGACCGCAAACCATTGTAGAGACATCGAGTGTGACGTTACGTTCAGCGGCAAAAACGGAAATTTGGGACGCAACCAAGATTACCAAAGACAAAATTGTTGTTATTGATTTCATTGGCCCATTTGCTTTAATGCAAGAACCATAACCGCATGCGCCTCGCCCTGCCCTACATTCACAATTTTATGTGGAACATCAGCGCGGTAACGTAGGGCTTCACCAGGCTTGCCGATTTTAATTTCGGCACCTGTCGTCACCTCGAGCTCGCCTGAAACGATGTAGAGATGCTCAACAGTGCCTTGAGGATGTGGTTCGGATTCTAACACGCCTTTTGGCTTGGCATGGAAATCATACCATTGAAAACTATCGACCAAACTGAGTGGCCCAACGATCGCAAGGCGACACAAGCCATCTTGGCTTTCGAGCATGGGGATGCCCGATTTGGTTTGATGTTCAATAAAAAGTGAACTCGTCTCGCCACGCAGCACTTCATCAACAGTAGTATCAAGTGCGCGCGAAAGACGAATGACGGTGGAAAGTGTGGGGTTGGTTTCGTTGCGCTCAATCTGCGAAATGATCGATTTGGCCACACCCGATTGCTCCGACAGCTCACCCAGTGACAGATTATAAGCCTTGCGCAAACGTTGAATGGTTTTGCCCAGTTCTGCGCCTGATTCACCATTATTTGAAGGTGGGCCTTTTACCCCACGACGCGTTGACATTTACTTGTCCTTTGTTTAGAACTGCCGTTCTGTATAACGAACGATTTACTTTCTCACCTGATTTTGAGCCAAACTTCATGCAAATACAATGGAAATTTGGGTTCTGGTTAAAGATCATAAATCGTGCGGATGAAAGAATGGAGTTTTAAGATGCGCTATTTCCCCATATTTTTCGATCTTTTAGATCGTAAAGTCATCGTCGTGGGCGGTGGGGAGGAAGCTGTGCGCAAAATTCGCTTGCTGCTGAAAACTCCAGCCAAGATCAACGTGATAGCGCCTGAACTGCACGATGAAATTAAAACTGATGCCCGCATTCACTGGTTAGCAACCAAATTCGAACCAAATTTGCTCGATGGTGCAGCCCTCGTCTATTCCGTCGAACCTGAGTTAAACGCTGCGGTAAGTGCTGCTGCGCAAGCGCGTGGCATTCCGATTAATGCCGTTGACCAGGCTTCGATATCCACGTTTATCGTGCCCTCGATTGTCGACCGCGATCCGGTTGTTATAGCCATTGGAACCGAAGGCACAGCTCCAGTGCTTGGCCAAGGCATTCGCGCAAAGATTGACGCGATGCTTCCAGCCAAACTCGGCGAGCTTGCATCCATTGCCAGCACATTGCGCGCCCACGTGGCCAAAAATGTGCCCCATGGCAATGCGCGTCGCAGCTTTTGGAACAATTATTTCTTCGGTGCAGCGCGTGAAACTTTGTTCGCTGGCAATAAATCAGGCTTTACCAACGCCATAAAATCCGCGATCAAAAATGCCGCCATTCCGTCGGATGGTATGGTCACGCTGGTTGGTATTGGTCCGGGCGATGCAGAGTTGATCACGATCAAAGCTCAACGCAAGATGATGCAAGCTGATGTAATTATTTATGATGGCGACGTTCCGCCCAGCGTTATGGAAATGGCACGGCGCGATGCAACGCGTATTGTTGCACCTATGCGTTCGCATGAACTGGAAAAACTGCTGATTACAAATGCAGCTGAAGGAAAGCTTGTTGTGCGGCTAATTTCAGGCGCTGAGCAAAACATTCAAGCCCACGATGAATATGTGATGTTGCGCGCTCAAGGTGTTCAAGCCGACATAGTGCCAGGTGTCGTCGCTATGCGCTTTGAAAATGACAGCCCGTTTCCAACCCGTCTCGATATTCAAGATTCTATTCTAAGGAGTGCTTCATGAGCGACATTGAAAAAGGTCAAGTGATGACCGCCAACCGCTTGCGTGATGGCGACGCCGTGTTTTTAACGCGCGCCGGAATCTGGAGTGAGAAAATTGATGAGGCCGCTTTGGTGCAAGAGCCACAGGCGACAGCGGCCCTTGAAGCCCGCGCCGCCGATGACGTGATGGCAAATCACATCACTGGGCAATATCTGATCGACGCTGAACGCATTAACGGAAAAATCCGCGCCAACTTGACCCGTGAGCGCATTCGCACTTTGGGGCCAAGCGTGCGCACTGATTTGGGCAAACAAGCAACAGGCACAGCAGGCGCATTTGCCGCTGTGGAGGGTTAATACATGTATCGTTACGATGAATTTGATCACCAGTTTGTAACTGAACGCACCGCGCAATTCCGCGATCAAGCCAACCGACGCATGTCTGGTGAATTAACGGAAGATGAGTTTCGCCCGCTCCGCTTGATGAATGGACTTTACTTGCAGCTGCACGCTTACATGCTGCGTGTGGCCATTCCCTATGGAACGTTGTCTGGCAAGCAGATGCGCCAACTGGCTTATATCGCTGATAAATATGATCGCGGTTATGGCCATTTCACAACGCGCCAGAACATTCAATATAATTGGATCAAGCTGGAAGAAACCGCCGATATTCTGCAAGCCTTGGCCGATGTTGAAATGCACGCCATTCAAACTTCGGGCAATTGCATTCGCAATGTGACGACTGATCATTGGGCTGGTGCTGCGGCAGATGAGTTACTCGATCCACGCCCGATTGGTGAGTTGATCCGCCAATGGTCATCGTTGCATCCTGAATTCTCATTCCTGCCCCGCAAGTTCAAATTCGCCATCACCGGAGCACCGCATGACCGTGCGGCGGTGAAGGTGCATGATATTGGTTTGCGCGCCCATAAAAATGACAAAGGCGAAACGGGCTGGGAAGTGATGGTGGGCGGTGGCCAGGGCCGCACACCGATGATTGCTGTGACCGTTCGTGACTTTTTGCCGGAGAAAGAAGTCATCCCATATATGGAAGCCATTATGCGGGTGTATAATCTGTTTGGCCGCCGTGATAATAAATACAAAGCCCGCATCAAAATTTTGGTGCATGAACTAGGCGCTGAAAAATTCAAAGCCGAAGTTGAAGCCGAATATGCAAGGCACCCCGCACAAACAACCGAAGTAGAACAACGCGAACTCACGCGTATTGAAAAATACTTCGCACAGCCTTCATTTGAAAAAATGTCACGCTTCGCGCTGCACTTTGAAAACGCAAAACGTGAAAATGTTGATTTCGCACGTTGGGCCAAGAATAATTTGGCGACACATCAGGTTGAAGGATATACAATCGTCAATATTTCGCTGAAACCTGAAGGCGGCATTCCGGGCGATGCCACGGGCGAGCAAATGCGCGTGATGGCCACTTTGGCTGAGCGTTATTCATTTGATGAAATGCGCGTTAGCCACGCCCAAAACATCGTGTTGCCGCATGTAAAACTCGAAGATGCTTTTGCCATTTGGCAGTTGTTGCAAGCCAATGATTTGGCTGCCGCCAATTATGGCTTGATCGGCGATATTATCGCCTGCCCAGGCCTTGATTATTGTGCACTGGCCACGGCTCGTTCAATTCCCATCGCACAAGCGATTTCACGTAAATTTTCTGATGTGAAGAAGCAGGAAGAATACGGCCCGGTGAAATTAAATATTTCCGGCTGCATCAACGCTTGTGGTCATCATCATGTGGGTCATATCGGGATACTTGGTCTCGATAAAAAGGGCGAAGAATTTTACCAAATCACCCTTGGTGGCTCATCGTCTGAAAACGCATCGATCGGCACAATCTTAGGGCCGGGCTTTGCGGCACATGAGGTGCCTGATGCCATTGAGACCATTCTAAATACTTATGTGAAACTGCGCGAAGGTGGAGAAGAGTTTTTGCACACTTACCGCCGCCTCGGCCCAAAACCTTTTAAGGAGGCCCTCTATGCCGCTGCTTAAAAATAATCAATTTGTTGCCGATGAATGGACGAAAGTTGCCGATGCGGATGTTTTGCCCGAAGGTGACAAGATCATTGTTTCATCACTCAGACTGTTCCGTGATTGGGATCATTTGGCGAAATTCACGGGCTTGCTTGGCGTTGGCTTGGAAAACAATGAACGTGCTGAATCATTAACCCCCTATCTTTCGCAACTCAGCCTGGTCGCGCTCAACTTCCCGTCTTACACCGACGGTCGCGCCTACAGCCAAGCCAAAGATTTGCGGTTGGACGGCTATCGCTGTGAACTTCGCGCCGAAGGCAATCTGCTTCTGGATCAGTTCCAGTACATGCTTCAAGTGGGCTTTGACTCGTTTTCCGTGAGTGATCGCTTCTCGTTGCAGCAATGGCAATCTGCCTCTCGCCAAATGTCACTGGCTTATCAACGCGGACTATACCGGACTGCGGGTGAACGCGAAGTGTGGTCGCAACGCCACCAAGGCTTTGCCCCTTGGGAAGAACAACCCCATGCTGGCTAAAACCCCGCCACTCAATAATGAAAACGATATTCTCGAAGCCTATGCTGGCTTGGAGGGACGTGAACTCATCCGCACAGTGGCGCGCGATTATAAGGGGCGCACAGCACTCCTCTCGTCGTTCGGCGCCGAGTCATCAGTGCTGTTGCACATGGTTTCGGAGATCGATCCAACTTTGCCGATTGTCTTTTTGGATACCGAAAAACTTTTTTCCGAGACAATTGCGTACCGCAACCGACTCGTTTCAGACTTAGGCCTGACAAATGTAAAGATTTTTCATCCTAGCAAAGAAGACCTTTCTGAGCAGGATCCAGATGGAAATCTTCATGCCATTAACCCAGATCAATGCTGCAACATTCGCAAAACCAATCCAATGGAAAGAGCCTTTGCGAATTACGATGTGATGATTTCTGGCCGCAAGCGTTTTCATGGCGCAGGTCGTGCGGATTTGAAATTTGTTTCGATCGACGGCAATCGCTTAAAGGTAGAGCCGTTAGCGGGTTTCACAGCATTCGACCTGCAGTCGTATATGGTCAACCATCAATTACCTTCCCATCCACTGAGACTTCAAGGTTATCGTTCTATCGGCTGTATGCCTGTGCAATGCACAAGTCCCGGCGGCACCGACGATAACCCACGCGAAGGCCGCTGGATGGGCAGTGACAAAATGGAATGTGGAATACACTTTACGGCAAACGGCAAAATTATTCGTACCGATAATCGCGGCGCGAATATCTAAACCTTAACCCAAGGAGTGCACCATGGCCGCTGCCATTATTGCGAAGAATGCAAACTCAAATCCAAAACGTTCGATTGTCAAAGCAGTCAGTTGGCGGGCTTTAGGATCGCTTGACACCGCCTTTTGGGGTTGGTTCTTCACGGGATCATTTAAAATTGCCGGATCGATTGCCGCTTTTGAAATTGTAACAAAGATCGGACTCTACTATCTTCATGAGCGTGCATGGGCGCATAACCGTTTTGGTTTGAAGAAACTTAATCTTGCAACTGATGTAGTTTAAAAATGTCACAGTTTTGGTCGTTCGCAATTGTTGGTTTTTTTGCTCAACTCATTGACGGAACCTTGGGCATGGGTTTTGGTATCATCTCGTCCTCAGTTCTATTGGCTCAAGGCATCCCGCCAGCACTGGCTTCAGCCAGCGTAAATGCTGCAAAATTGCCAACAACATTCACGGCTGCGATTTCACACTTCATCAATAAAAACCACACTTGGGAATTACTGTCTGTGCTCTGCATCTTTGGTTCCTTGGGTGGTTTTGCAGGCGCGATGTTGCTCACAAGTTTAAAAGGTAAGGTGTTGTTTCATCTGATCAATGCTTATCTATTGAGCATTGGCGCACTCATTATTTATCGTGGTTTTCACAATATTTTACCGCATAAGCTACCAAAGTGGATTTCACGAATTGTGGGTTTCGGTGGCGGTTTAGTCGAAGGAATTGGCGGCAGTTGGGGACCGATTGTCACCACGGGACTGCTCGGTGCTGGTGTTGAAAGTCGCTATGCGATTGGTGCAACCAATATTGCTGAGTTTGCGGTGAGCCTTGCGGTATTTTTGTCGTTTGTCTTCGCCTTCTTGATTGGTCATTGGCAGGGCGGCGCAGATTGGCATACGGTGTTTATGCCCGTTGCTGGATTGGTGGTCGGCGGACTTCCGGCGGCATTGGCTGGCGGTTGGCTATCCAAAATTGCTCCACGCCGTGAACTCACCGTGGTGGTAGGCATGTTGGCGATGGCGATTGGAACTTTCAGGATTGTGACAGGGTAATCACCCCGCCAGTGCCTGTTTTACGTCTTCAATAATATCTTTGATATCTTCCAATCCGACCGACAATCGCAACATGCCGTCAGTAATGCCCATCATCGCGCGGGCTTCAGGGCCGATGTTGCGGTGAGTGGTGGAAGCTGGATGCGTCATTAATGATTTTGCATCGCCAAGATTGTTAGAAATATCGATCACTTTCAAATTGCGTAAAACGTCAAAGGCTTTTTCCTTTTCACCTTCAACTTCGAAAGTCACCATCGTTCCGCCAAGGCTCATTTGTTTTTTGGCAAGTGCATATTGCGGATGACTTTCGAGATGCGGGTAGAGCACGCGGCTCACAACTTTTGTCGCTTGAAGATGCTGGGCTACTGTTAATGCGGACTCGCTCTGGGCTTCCACACGCAGTTTCAGCGTTTCCATACCTTTGAGCAAAACCCAAGCATTGAAAGGTGAAATTGATGGACCTGTGTGGCGGAGAAATGGTTTTAGCATTTCCTCTTTGAATTTTCTGGTCGATACAATAGCGCCACCCAAAACACGCCCCTGCCCGTCAATATGTTTGGTGCCAGAATAAACGATAACATCTGCGCCATAATTCAATGGTTTCTGCAAAATCGGTGTTGCAAAAATATTATCTACAACAACTAAGGCACCTGCTTTTTTGGCAATCTCAACAACGGCGCCGAGGTCGACCAAATCGAGTGTCGGGTTTGACGGCGTCTCCAGAAACACACATTTGGTTTCAGGGCGCATGGCAGCTGCCCATGCATCTAAATCAGCACCGTCCACTAATGTATGGGTGATGCCAAAGCGTGGCAGAATGCTGGTAATGACTTGGTAGCATGAGCCAAACAAAGCTTTGGATGAAACAATATGATCGCCTGCCTTGAGCTGGCACGCCAGTGCGCCGAACACGGCGGCCATGCCGGATGCTACGGCATAACAAGCCTCAGCCCCTTCGAGCAGGGCCAAGCGTTCTTCAAACATTGAAACTGTGGGGTTGCCGTAGCGGCCATAAACATAGCCATCATCTTCACCCATAAAGCGCTTTTCGGCCGTTTCGGGCGCGTCATAAACAAATCCGGAATTGAGGAAGAGCGCCTCAGAGGTCTCGCCAAAGGGCGTGCGCTCTAATCCGCCGCGAACAAGTTTTGTCGCATCACCCCAACCAGGAGCATTTTTAGTACGAGTCTTTTTGGTCATTAGCTTTGAACCCAGGGAAGGCCAGCGGCTTTCCAGCCATTTGTTTGCGCACGGTGGCCGGATGCATCCTTATCGCCTTCAAAACCTTGGGCGATGTTCCAGCAATTCGTATAACCAGCAGCTGACAAAGCGTTGGCAGCAGAAGCCGAACGCGCACCCGAACGGCACAGGCACAAAATCTCAGCATCTTTAGGCAAGCCCATGGCTTGCACTTCTTCAACAAAGCGGGCGTTCACTTCCATGGTGGGGTAAACCTGCCAAGACAAACGCACCAAACGATCAACCATCGGAACACCCACAAAAGTCCATTCCGGCTGGGTGCGCACGTCAATCAGCACTGCTGCAGAATTACCTTTTAAGCGTTGATGCGCTTCGGTTGGTGGAATATCGCCTTGATACATTTTAGAACCCCTAGATTTGGAAGCACCATAGCGAAGTGTGAAGACGCTCGCAAAGGAAAATGCCGTCTGGCCTTAAATGCATGCCGCTCTGGTGCTGCATTGGGTTGCGTACTCTGTTAGTCTGATTTTCCACTCTTTAGCGGGATTCCCCATGGCCAATAAATCTCTTCCAAAACAAGCTGACGTTGTGATTATCGGGGGCGGCATTGTGGGCAGTTCGATTGCCTATCACTTGACCAAGATCGGCATCACCAATGTGGTGGTTTTGGAACGCAAACAACTAACGTCAGGAACCACGTGGCATGCGGCTGGGTTGGTTGGGCAACTTCGCGCTTCACGTAATTTGACCGAGTTAGCCAAATATACTGCTGGACTTTTTGAACGGCTGGAAAGTGAAACCGGACAAGCCACAGGCTTCAAGCAAAACGGTTCGATTTCGATTGCACTAACTGAAGGCCGCATGGAAGAATTGTTGCGCGGCGCTTCGATGGCCAAGAATTTTGGTTTGGCTGTTGATGTGATCTCGCCTGAAGAAATTGGCAAGCGTGTGCCTCATTATAATTTGGATGGCGTCAAAGGCGGCGTGTTTCTGCCAAAGGATGGTCAGGTTAATCCTATTGACGTGACACAAGCCTTGGCGGCAGGCGCGCGTAGCCGTGGAGCGCAGGTTTTTGAGAATGTGAAGGTGACGCGTATTCTCACTGCCAAAGGTGCAACGACGGGCGTTGAGACAACTGATGGCACGATCATGGCCGATAAGGTTGTGATGGCCACTGGCATGTGGTCAAGAGAGTTGGGTCGTTCAATCGGTGTCAATATTCCGCTTCATGCTTGTGAGCATTTTTATATTGTGTCGGAACCGATTGCAGAATTGCCGCGCAACATGCCAGTGGTGCGCGTGCCTGATGAATGCACTTATTACAAAGAAGATGCGGGCAAATTGATGGTGGGTGCGTTTGAACCTGTAGCCAAGCCTTGGGGCGGTGGTGGCATTGATGATGAGCACGCGTTCGTCACACTGCCTGAAGACATGGATCATTTTGAACCGATATTGGCCAATGCGACCAACCGCGTTCCATTGTTGGAAACTGCGGGCATTCAATTGTTTTTCAACGGACCAGAAAGTTTCACGCCTGATAATCGTTATTATTTGGGTGAAGCACCAGAAGTAAAGAACCTGTTTGTGGCCACAGGTTTTAACTCAATCGGCATTCAATCATCTGGCGGTGCGGGCTTGATGTTGGCCGATTGGATCAAGAATGGCCATGCGCCTGTGGATTTGAACGGCATTGACATAAGACGCATTCATCCGTTCCAATCCAATACCAATTATGTGCGTGAGCGCGTGACCGAAACGCTAGGCCTGCTCTATGCAATGCATTGGCCATACCGCCAAGCCGAAACCGCGCGTGGGGTTCGCCGTTCACCATTTCATCAGTATACGGATAAATTAGGCGCTGTGTTTGGTGAAATGAATGGTTGGGAACGCCCAAATTGGTATGCGCGTGGTGGCGTGAAGCGCGAATATGAATATTCATATGGCCGTCAAAACTGGTTTCCTTGTGCTGATCACGAAGCCAAGGCTTTGATGAATGATGTGGTGTTCTTCGATCAATCTTCATTCGCCAAGTTTGAAGTGGCAGGGCGGGATGCTTGCAAGGTGCTTAACAACATCAGCGCCAATAATGTGGATATTGAGCCAGGCAAAATTGTTTACACGCAATGGACGAATGAGCGCGGCGGCATTGAAGCCGACTTGACGGTGACGCGGTTGGCGGAAGACAAGTTCTTGGTGGTGACCGGTGCAGTTCCACAAACCCGCGACATGGCCTGGTTGAAGAAGCACACGCCCACAGAGGCGCATTGCATTTCAACAGATGTAACATCAGGCCTGCCAATGCTTTCAATCATGGGCCCGAAATCTCGTGCTTTACTACAGAAATTATCCGGCGCTGATTTATCGAATGCAGCTTTTCCGTTCGGCACATCGAAAGAAATTGAAATTGGCTATGCCCGCGTTCGCGCCAGCCGGATTACCTATGTGGGTGAATTGGGCTGGGAGCTTTATATGCCTGCAGAATTTGCAGCGCATGTGTTTGAAACAATCCAAGCTGCAGGTGCGGAATTCAATTTAACCCCCGCTGGTATGCACACTATGAACAACGCCCGCATGGAAAAAGCTTACCGGCACTGGGGCCATGATATGTCGGATGAAGAAACCATTTTGGAGGCAGGCCTTGGCTTTGCCATCGCTTGGGATAAGCCCGCTGGGTTTATTGGGCGCGAGGCTTTGCTGAAACAAAAGGCACTGCCCGTTTTGCCGAAACGTTTGGTCTGCATTGCTTTGAACGATGATAGCGACAAGGCCCCAATGATCTATCATGAAGAACCAATTTATCGGAATGGCGTGAATGTTGGTTCAACCACATCTGGCGCTTGGGGCCACCGCATCAATAAATCACTAGGCCTTGGCTATGTGAAGCATGCCGAGGGCGTGACCAAGGATTGGATTGAATCTGGCAAGTGGGAACTTGAACTGGCATGGAAGCGTTATGAAGCAAAAGTTCAGCTGGGAAGTTTCTATGATCCTAAGGGCGAACGTATTAAGGCGTGAGCAGAAGCGTTCGGCACTTTTCAATTTTGTTCTTTAAAAAGAACGATAGTTACACTATGTTGAATTTCCAACCCTTGAGGAGGCCCACATGGCATTGCAACTAGGTGATATTGTTCCGGATTTTGAAGCCGACACGACCGAAGGTCGTATTCAATTCTATGATTATATCGAAGGCTCTTGGGCGATGATTGTGTCGCATCCTAAGGATTTCACACCCGTTTGCACCACTGAGCTTGGCTCCATGGCAACTTTAAAGCCCGAGTTTGACAAGCGCGGCGTGAAGATGATCGGCATCTCGGTTGATAGCGTGGATGATCATTTGCGTTGGAAATCTGACATCAAGGATGTGACCGGTTCTGACGTGAACTATCCGATGATCGGCGACAGCGATCTGACTGTGGCCAAGCTTTATGGCATGATTCACCCCAACGCGTCTGGCAACGCCAAGAGCCGCACGGCAGCGGACAACGCCACAGTGCGCAATGTTATGATTATTGGGCCCGACAAGAAGATAAAGTTGATCCTCACCTACCCGATGAGCACGGGGCGCAACTTTCATGAAATTCTGCGCGTGATTGACTCGTTGCAATTAACAGCGACAAAATCTGTGGCAACCCCTGCCAATTGGAAACAAGGCGAGGATGTTATTATTCTGGCGTCTGTTTCAGATGAAGCTGCGAAAGAAAAATTTCCGCAAGGATGGAAGACACTGAAACCTTACTTGAGACTGGTGAAGCTGGAGTAGATTATTTCTCTCCTACTTTCCAAACTAGCCGACACCCCTGCGAAGGCAGGGGCCCAGCTTTCCTCAATTCGCAAGCGTAAAAAAGCTGTATCCCCTGAGTTCACAAACGAAGTGCAACACCATAATCGGTTTATGGTGTCGCCATGGGAAACAAATATAAACAGCTTGGTCTCGAAGATCGTATCCA
>JAYWEV010000017.1:0-7365 GCA_043779145.1 Aestuariivirga sp.
TTGCGGCAACATCGTTGTCGCAAGATCAACATCAGCAATCGGCACGCCTAGCAAAGCGTTGCGCACTGCACCTCCAGCCACACGCACTTCTCCCCCACCACGCGTGATCACAGCCATCACCTGTTGCAGGCGCGGCTCGTTCAACCATGCAGCTTTGGAAAGATTAGGAAGGTGTTTCATAGAGGCGGTCATACAAATTCTTTATCATGCCAGCCGTCGCACCCCAAATATATCTCTCACCATGGGGATATACATAAAAATGCCGCACCATGCCTTTGGTTTCACGTGATTGAGTTTTGCAATTTTCAGGGTTCATTAAAAAAGCTAGCGGCACTTCAAAAATATCATCAACCTCATGAGGCTGCGCCTGCAAATCAAACCCCTCGCGCACCAACGCAACCACGGGTGTGACCATGTAATGCGTGATCGTCAAATAACCATCCAGATATCCAAGCGGGGTAATATATTCACCAGATAACCCAGTCTCCTCAAATGTCTCGCGCAAAGCTGCATCAAGCGAAGTCTCACCCTCATCCTGCCGCCCGCCAGGAAAAGCAATCTGCCCAGCATGCTTTGACATATGCGCGGTGCGTTGTGTTAACATCACTGTGGGCCCACCACCTCGCATCACAACCGGGATCAAAACACTTGCAGGCTTGGTTATCACACCATCAGGAATCATCCGCGCCCGGTCATTCATATCATCATCAGATCGGTTCCAACTCTGCGGCGGCTCCTGCAACAAATATCGCGATGCCCTGGTTTTGAAATCTTCAATCAATTTCAGAAGCCTTTTGCATCGGATAAAAAACATCAGAAGACCAAACGCCAAACCATTCGCCTTCGGTCACACCCAGCGCCACCAGATCATAAAACAACGCCCGCGAAACCAAGGCTTCTAAATTCCGCCGCACCAAAATATAAGGCTTCAAACCGCCCGTTCCCGTCTCATCAGCCACTCGCATTGGGTGCTCTGGCCCTAGCACAATCTCATCATCAACATTGGTTTCAAATTTAATGAGCTGATCGCGGCCCACCCCCGTAATACTCATGCGGATCGCCACAAACGGCGCATCGTCAACCCGAATGCCGCATTTTTCCACTGGCGTGACGAGATAATATTTTCCGTCTGCATCATAACGCAAAATTGATGCAAATAATATCATCAGCGGTTTGCGGCCAATGGGCGAGTTCATATAATACCACAAGCCATCAGAGGCGATGCGCATATCAATATCACCGCAAAAAGGCGGGTTCCAAAGCTCCACAGGTGGCAGGCCTTTGGCCTTAACCACATCGTTTAAACCTTTCAGCGGATTGCTGACATCACTCGCAGTCGTCATTGTTCCAATCTATACAGATATTTCGAAATTGAGTCGCAAAAAGAGACTGACATGATTGCGCCATTCTTGCGCGTGATTGTAAAGACAAATGAATTGGGATGACAGATGGCAAAAGCAAAAACCGTGAATGATTATGATG
Source organism: Aestuariivirga sp. (assembly GCA_043779145.1). GTDB lineage: Bacteria > Pseudomonadota > Alphaproteobacteria > Rhizobiales > Aestuariivirgaceae > Aestuariivirga. The sequence goes on from JAYWEV010000017.1 coordinate 1,483, forward strand.
CAACCAGCGCCAAATTGCAGGCCGCAAAGGCTGCGCTGAATAACGTTGTGTTCGGCCAAAATGACGTGATCGAACTGGCAATGATCGCAATTCTGGCTGGCGGACATGCGTTGATTGTTGGCGCACCCGGCCTGGCCAAAACCAAACTCGCCACATCATTAGGCACCGTTTTAGGCCTCAACGAAAAGCGCGTGCAATTCACACCCGATCTAATGCCAGCCGATATTTTAGGCTCAGAAGTGCTTGATGAAGTAAACGGCAAACGTGCCTTCCGCTTCGTCCCCGGCCCCGTGTTTTGCCAACTCTTAATGGCTGACGAAATCAATCGCGCATCACCGCGCACCCAATCCGCACTCCTGCAATCCATGCAGGAACATCATGTAACAGTGGCTGGTGAACGCCATGATCTGCCGCAGCCTTTTCACGTGCTGGCCACGCAAAATCCGATTGAACAAGAAGGCACATATCCATTGCCCGAAGCGCAACTCGATCGCTTCCTTGTGCAAGTCGATATTTCTTATCCGCCACTCGATGCCGAACGCAGAATGCTGTTTGCCACCACAGGCAATGAAGAAACACAACCCGTTGCCGTTCTGACAACAGCCGATTTGATGACCGCTCAGAAGCTGACCCGCGACATTCCAGTTGGCGAGCAAGTGACTGATGCGATATTGAAAGTGGTGCGTGCCGCAAGGCCAAGCGCCGAAGCCAGCAAAATCGTCAACGACAATGTAGCTTGGGGGCCGTCACCGCGCGCCGCTCAGGCCCTGATGCTCTGCGCCAAAGCCCGCGCCATGTTGCAAGGTCGCTTATCGCCTTCAGTTGAAGATGTGATCGCATTGCTCGAGCCTGTGTTCAAGCACCGTATGGCGTTGAATTTTTCGGCGCGTGCAGATGGCGTGACAGTGCAATCAGTCATCGCTCATTTGGCGCAGACCCTAGCATAAATCCAATGACGCAAGCGGCACCCCATAACACCAGCCAAAGAGCGGAAACTCTTTCGCAAAAGCTTCCACCATTATTGGTGAAGGCCCAACGCGTTGCTGCCACAGTAATGCTAGGTGTGCACGGCCGCAAGCGCGCAGGGCCAGGCGAAAATTTCTGGGCTTACCGCAATTATAGTTTCGGTGATTCAACGCAGCGCATTGATTGGCATAAAAGCTCAAAGTCCGATCAAGTTTTTATACGTGAAAATGAATGGGAGGCCGCCAACACTTTATGGCTCTGGTCGAACATCGGCCCGCGCATGGATTTCAAATCGCACCTCGCCACCGAAACCAAGAAAGAGCGCGCACAAATTCTGCAGCTAGCTCTAGCCAGTTTGGCCATCCGCGCTCACGAACGCATCGGTGCAATCGGCAGTGACCGCCGCGCTGGCACAGGTCAAATGGCCTTGCGCCAATTGGCCGAACATTGTGCAGAGCCAAACGAAAACCCACTGCCCATCCCCCGCACTATGCAACGCCAGTCAGCCGCTGTCCTAATTTCTGATTTTCTTGATGAACCAGAGGCGATTAAACGCGCCATTGCACCATTGGCCGAATCCGGTGTGCGCGGGCACTTGCTTCAAATCACCGACCCCGCCGAAGAAACTTTGCCTTATGACGGCCGCATGGAATTTCTAGGCCTCGACTCCGCTCAGAAATTCCTCGCTAACAAGACACAAAACTTACGCGAAAAATATATTGAAGCTTTCGCCGCCCAACGCGAAGCCGTGCGCCAGATCGCATCACGCCTTGGCTGGTCATTCACCGTGCACCGGACAGATGAACAACCCAGCAAATGCCTGCAAGCTCTGCATTTGAGGATCAGCGATCGATGATGCAGTTTTTCCAAGCTCTCAGTTTTGAAACACCATTAGCACTCTGGGGTCTCTTAGCGCTGCCCGTCATCTGGTGGCTGCTGCGCTTTACGCCGCCGCGTCCACAATCCATTAAATTTCCCCCGTTGCGGATTTTGCTTGGCCTCAACCAACAAGAAGAAACGCCCGACAAAACGCCATGGTGGCTTTTGCTTCTGCGATTGGCTCTGGCTGCAATTCTCATCCTTGCTGTTGCCCACCCCAAGAACAGCGAGAAAAATTTGGGCACACAAGGTTCAGGCCCCTTACTCTTGATCGTCGATGATAGCTGGGCCGCAGCGAAAAACTGGCCAAAGCGCTTAGACGCGGTGCAGACAATTTTGCAAGATGCGCAGAACGCGGGTCGTGTTGTAACTCTTGCGACCACCACGTCGAAAAGTCGGCCTGCCAATCTGACAGCGACAGCGCCGAGCGATGTTATAAATTCGTTGCGTGCATTACAACCTCAAGCTCTTTCAACCGATCGCACAGCATTGCTGAAACGCTTGAGCGATGAAAAACCAAAAATTGGTCAAGTGGTCTGGCTTACAGACGGACTAGACTCGAGCACCGCGAAAGCTTTTGCAGATGGACTAACGCAGCAGTTTGGAAACGTCGTCTCTGCATTGCAATTGCCTGATGATGCACCGCTTGCGTTGGGCCGCCCTGCCGTGGATGGCAGCGACATTAAAATCACTGTCATTCAAGGCACAAACTCAAATACAAAATCAATGGTCCAAGCCATAGCTGGCAATGGCCGGATTTTGTCAGAAGCACCGATTGATTTTGCGGGCACCAACACAGCCACAGCAAAACTCGGACTGCCGATTGAGTTGCGCAATGAAATTCAGGCCATCACCATCAGCGGCCAAAATCATGCAGGCGCCAAACAATTACTCGACGATCGCTGGCGCAGAAAATCAATCGCCATCCAATCCGGCACAGCGCTGGAAGAAGCCCAACCTCTACTCTCGCCATTGCACTATGTGACGCGCGCGTTGGAGCCCTATGGCGAAATCCAAGAACCGAACAATGCAGAAGAATTGAAGACCGCATTAGATGCTGGCCTTTCAATGCTGGTGATGGCTGATATCGGCAATCTCAACCAGCAGACCAGAGACACAATTTCGCCATGGATCGAAAAAGGCGGCGTGCTGCTTCGCTTTGCTGGCCCACATTTGGCCGCGACCAACGATGAGTTACTGCCCGTGAAACTGCGCGAGGGCGACCGTAATTTGGGCAGTGCGCTGAGTTGGGAAACACCACAAGCCATCGCATCCTTCGCGGAAAAAGGCCCCTTCGCAGGTTTAGCACTCGACCCCAAAATCATCATTTCCCGCCAAGTTTTAGCTGAGCCTGATGCGGATTTGCCGGACAAAACATGGGCGAGTTTGGGCGACGGCACACCATTGGTAACGGCCACGCGCAAGGGCAAAGGATTGATCATTCTATTTCACGTCACAGCCAATGCCGATTGGTCAAACCTGCCACTATCGGGAACCTTCGTCGACATGCTCCAACGCATCACTGATCTGGCCCCTGCCGCTGGCAGTAACACTGCAACCACAGTTTCGAACGATCAAGCCAACGCTTTTTCGATGCGGTTGTTGCTCAACGGTTTGGGCGAACTGGTCACGCCAAATACCAGCGTCGATGCCATTCCTGTGAAAGATTTCGACAACGCTAAAGCATCAGCAAAAGCGCCAGCGGGCATTTATACTTTGGGCAAGAGAGAGCGCGCAATTAATTTGGATTTGAAACAAGCAGACCTCACGCCAATCACGACGTTAGGCAATGGCATCACTCTCCAAAATATCGTTCCGCCAAAAACCACCAGCTATGCAGCGACCTTATTTATATTAGCGGCACTTTTATTTTTAGCAGATACACTGGCCGCAATTATTTTAGGTGGCGGCTCAAAACTGCAAATCCGCAGCAAAGCCACGGCTGCTCTTTTCATAATTATGATCAGCGGCGCATTTGCTCTGCACCCAAACAATTCCCGTGCCGACGATCAGTCTGATCTCAAAGCCGCCACTGAAACACATCTTGCTTTCGTTAAAACCGGTGACGCTGAAATTGATCAAACCAGCGAGCAAGGTTTAAAAGGTCTAGGCTTGATTATGGCCGATCGCACATCAGCTGCGTTGGGTGCACCCGTTGGCGTGAATGTCGAAACCGATGAGTTGGTATTTTATCCCGTACTCTACTGGCCCGTGAGTGAAGCGGCCCCAACACCAAACGACAAAGCTTTGGCCCGCATTGATGCTTATATGAAAAACGGCGGCACCATTGTTTTTGATACACGTGATGCAGGAACTGATTTCGGCAATGGAAGCCCCAATGGCGATGCCCTGAAACGCATCCTGGCAAAGCTTAATGTGCCAGCGTTAGAGCCAGTGCCGGAGGGGCATGCGCTCACAAAATCTTTCTATCTCCTGAAGGATTGGCCAGGCCGATACGAAGGAGGTGCCTTATGGGTGGAAGCGCAAAACGGTGAAAGCCCTGCGAAGTCCGACGGTGTGTCTGGCATCATTATTGGTTCAAATGACTATGCGGCCGCATGGGCTTTAGACGATAATGCACAGCCCTTGCATGCCATCGTCGGTGGTTCGGACCGTCAGCGTGAATATGCTTTCCGCGTGGGTGTGAATATCGTCATGTATGCACTCACCGGAAATTACAAAACCGACCAGGTGCATGTGCCTGCCCTACTTGAAAGGTTGGGCCAATGAATTTTCAGATTGAATATGCGCCGTTTGTCAGTTGGCCAGTGCTTGGCATATTCGCAGCCCTCTGCTCGGCCGCAATAATATTTATGGCGTTAAACAGAAGGCGCGGAACGTTTCTGCGTGCGGCGACGGCAGGCTTGCTGTTGACGTGCCTCGCCAACCCCACCATCCGCCAAGACGAACGCGAACACCTTTCAGATATCGCTGTCGTCATTGTCGATCAAAGCCAAAGCCAGAATATCGGCATGCGGACGGCTCAAACTCAGAAGGCACTGGCTGAATTAAAATCGCGCCTTGCCGCATTAGGCAACACCGAATTGCGCATCGCAAGTGTCACCTCAGGAATCGAAACGGGTAGCGACGGCACAAGATTGATGACAGCACTCGGCAAAGCCGTTTCCGATATTCCTAAAGATCGTTTTGCGGGCGCATTTTTGATCACCGATGGCCAAGTGCATGACGTGCCGCAAACGCTGACAGGCCTTCCCGCTCCAATTCATAGCTTGATCTCAGGCAGCAAAAGCGAAAGCGACCGCCGCATCGTGATAGATAAAAGCCCGCGGTTTGGCATTGTAGGCCAAGAGCAAACCATTCAGTTTCATGTTGAAGAGTCGAACAGCGATAGATCGCCAGTTGCTGTCACGTTGCAAATCCCAGGTGGAGCCTCGACCAATCTCAATGTTACCCCGGGCGTCGTTACAGATTTCCCAATGAGGATCGAGCACGCAGGCCAAAATTTTGTTGAGCTTTCTGCTGCCATTCGTGAAGGTGAGCTCTCAAAGGAAAACAACCGCACGGTTGCTGTAATCGACGGCATAAGAGACCGCTTGCGTGTGCTGCTTGTTTCAGGCCAGCCCCACGCTGGTGAGCGTACTTGGCGCGACCTGCTGAAAGCTGACGCATCAGTCGATCTCGTGCACTTTACCATTTTGCGCCCGCCTGAAAAACAGGATGGCACACCGACAAAAGAGCTCTCGCTCATCGCCTTTCCCACGCGCGAACTTTTTATCGATAAGCTCGATCAGTTTGATCTGGTGATTTTTGATCGCTATCACCGTCAAGCAATTTTGCCCGATGCTTACATGGCCAACATCGCCGAATATGTAAAAAAGGGCGGTGCTGTTCTTGTGGCCTCAGGCCCAGACTTTGCAGAGAGCGACGGGATTTATACCACGCCGCTGGCTGATGTTTTAAGCGCCGCTCCCACGGGTGAAGTGACTGAAACACCATTCAAGCCAGCGCTCACAGATACAGGTAAACGCCACCCCGTCACGCGTGGCCTTCCAGGTGCAGACGACGGCAAGCCCACAT
>JAYWEV010000018.1:0-7342 GCA_043779145.1 Aestuariivirga sp.
CTTCCGCAAAAACACCGTTGCCATTCACGGTCCCATGGATAAGCGCGAGCTGGCGGATCTTGATCTTTGGCTCACCCGCAAAAATGATAATGAGGCAGAGCTGCAATATTTAGCAGAGAACAAGAACGACCCAGAATACGCGCCGTACCTCGATCAGCTTCAAACCGAAATCACCCACACCAAACGCATTCTCGACATCATCAACACCGCACTCGCCATGCGCGCTTCTCCAAACTGCATTCAGAGGCGGCTTTCCGAACTCAATCTAAAGACACCGGATTATTTGCTGAGCCGGTCGAGCAAAGCGCCACTGATGCGCTCTGAACCAAACACTGAGGTCCATTCGTCAAAAGATTGATTGCTAGTGACCCGGGTGGACTCGCGTTCTTAACGCTGGCAGAAAACTTCGAACAGGAGTGTGAGGCACATCAGCTACTTTTTCGATCTTCCTGAAGACAACTAAAGAATTCTGGTCGCATCAGATTCAAGGTGTTTCGCTCAGCCTGCTTTCAATTTCAATGTTGTCGAACGTTCGACTAGACGCGCTGGAATCATGTGGATAGCCCCGCCTGCTGAGCCACTTGATGACATCATTGAATCGAGAATCGTCATTGCCTCTGCAACCATCTGCCGGCTATCCTGAATAACGGTTGTGAGGTCATAAGAACTCCATGTTGCTTCCGGCACATCGTCAAATCCTGCGACTAGCACATCCTCGGGAACCCGCATCTCAAGAGAATGCTTCAAGGCATCTAGAGCACCCAGCGCCATAAGATCATTGGCGCAGAAAATGGCTTGGGGTAGCGGGCCGCGCTTCTTAAGCTCCAATATGGCATTGAAACCGCCACTGTAGAGGTAGTTGCCACTTCCCATTACAATATTGTTAAATCCATGCTTGCGAAGTCTAGTCTTGAATCCGCGCAAACGCTCCTTGCTAGCAAAACTCCCTTCAGAGCCTGTAATAAAACCAAATGACTTCGCTCCCCTTTTCACGAACAGTTCGGCCACTGCAGAAGCCCCGCCCACGCTGTCGGAGCAGACCGATGTTACCCAATCATTGTTGATCGGTGTGTTGAAGGAAATGGTTGGAATTTTGATGCGCGTGAAGGCCTCGGCCGCCACGGACGATAATACAGGCAAGGCACTCACGATGCCGTCAACGCGGTAACTCTCCAGCCTTGGCACCAGGCCATCCAGCGAATGGTCGCTGTCAATGTGCACCAGCAAAACCTGCTTGCCCATTTTCTGTAAAGCTTTGGTGAATTCTTCAACAGCCATTGCATAGAATGGATTGCCGGTGCCGCTGATCACCACCGCAATCAGACCTGAGCGGTGTTTGAGAAGGATGCGCGGCAGGAAATTAGGACTATATCCGAGCTTTTTCGCCGCCTCAAAAACCTTGCGGCTGGTTTCTTCTGAGATGCTCTTGCCTTCCGAAAATGCTCGTGAAACGGCCGATTGCGAAACACCTGCAAGTTTGGCAACGTCAGTTGATGAATAATATCTCCGGGTTTGCTTCATGATTAAAGGTATTGCCGTATTGCTAAATGGTTTTCAACATTCCGCCATCAACAAAATAGGTTGAGCCGACCGAGTAGCTGGCCCGCGCAGAGCACAAGAACACGAAGAAATTGGCGACTTCTTCAGGCGAAGCAAAGCGCGCAATGGGTGCATTATCCTTGGCCAAACCGTCAATATAACCCTTCCAGTCCCCGCCGGAATCTGCCGTCAGTTGTTTTGCGGTTTTGATCCAGTCCGGGGTCAGGACAAATCCCGGGTTTATGGCGTTAACCCTAATACCGTCCTTGATAAATTCATTTGCCATATTCTTGGACACCATTACGAGTGCCGCCTTTGTCACATTGTAGATGGGCTCATACCACAAGGGTTGTGCCGCGCAAATTGATGCGTTGTTGAGAATGACACCGCCACCGCGCCGCCGCATGGACGGAACCAGCCCGCGCGCCAGGCGAATGGCCGCCATCACATGCAGATCCCAATAATATTGCCATTTGTCGTCTGCGGCCTCCATGATGGTTTCATTGCTGCCGGTGCCTGCATTGTTAAGCAAGATGTCGGCACCTTCAAAGTCCCGCTCGACGGCAGTGACGACAGCGGCAACGCCTTCTGCAGTTGCCAAATCGCAAGATACCACCAACACACGTTCAGCACCGGCACTCAGAATCTCCTGGCGGGCAATTTCCAACCTCTCAACGTTGCGTGCCGTGATAACGACATTGGCACCCTCTGCAGCAAAGCCCTTGGCCACAGCAAGACCAATGCCGATGCTGCCACCCGTGATTACCGCAACCTTGCTTTTCAAACCCAAATCCATAGTCAATTACCTCACTTCATTTGACGATCGGAATCTTCGAACGATCAATGGTGATCGCCACCGCCCCGATTAGGACGGCGCCAAAAACGATGTTCTGCGCAAAAATATTGACGCCCAGAAATGTCATGCCGATGCGGACAACCGAAATAATCAGCGCACCCACGAGCGTGCGCCAGATGCTTCCAACCCCGCCGGTGATGGCAGTGCCACCAACTACTACGGCGGCAATCGAAGGCAAAAGCATCTCGGCCGCCAAAGTTGGAGAACCGCTGGCCAAGCGGCCGGCGAGAATGACTCCAGCAAGAGCGGCAAAGCCGGCCGACAATACATAGGCAAAGACCTTCTGACGATCCACTTTGACGCCTGATGCATAGGCGGCTGGTTCCCCGGCTCCAATGGCAGCGCTATAGCGGCCAAATCGAGTATGGGCCTGCAAGATGTGGGCTATAGCCAAGACCACAAGGCCAACCCAGATAACATTGGGCACGCCCAAAACCTGTCCTGTGATCCAAGTTAGATAACTGCGTTCAACTTCACCCAAGGTTATGGAGCGTTCCTTGGATGTTACGAGTGCTGCGCTAAACAGTACACCTCCTGTCGCCAGCGTTGCAATGAAAGACGGAACCTTCAGTTTCACATGGGCCAACCCCGAGAATAGACCGACAAGCGCACCCATGACAACCGCCATCACAAATGCTCCATAGCCAAGTCGCGCCACGGTCAGCGCTACGATAACACTGGCAAAAGAGGCCATGGATTGAATCGAAAGGTCAATGCCGCCCAGCATAATGACAAAGGTTACTCCCGTGGCGAGAATGAACAGGACGGCAGTGTCACTGGCAAGTTGCAGTAAGGTCGATGGCTGCAGGAAAACTGGCTGCATCACGCCTACAACGCAAACTAGGATTAGGAGCGTGGCCAGCGGCAGCCATTGCCGCAATCCGTCGGAACCCATTTTGGCGAGTATGCTTTTCATATTTGCTCCTACACCATGTGCCCGATAATCTCGATTTGGCTGGGCTTGTTGCCAGGCTTGGAGTCAGCGAGATAGGTGATCTCACCATCGCGCATCACCAGCAGCGAGTGACTGAGGCCAATGGTTTCTTCCAGCGTGTCTGATGTGAGAATTACGGCAACACCCTCGCTTGTGACAGCGCGCACCAACTCATAAACTTCTTCTTTTGCGCCGACATCGAGGCCCCGTGTGGGATGATCAAGAATTAGGATTCGCACATTGGCGTTAAGCCATTTTGCTAGAACCACCTTCTGCTGGTTGCCTCCTGAAAGATTGAGACAAAGCGTATTGATACCCGGTGTCCGGATTCGGAGGCGCTTAACCCAACTGGTTGCCAGGCGGCGTTCTTCCCGCGCATTGATAAGACCATGACGAGTGAGTTTTTCGAGACCTGCCAGAGTAATATTGGCGGCCACCGGCAGAAACAGCACCAAGCCTTCAACGCGCCGCTCGCGCGGAATATAACCAATACCCATGTCCACAGCTTCGGCTGGCGACATGAGATGGACATCCCGGTTGAACACACGCAGACAGCCGCTGCTGTGGGGCGCAAACCCGACCAGCGTCCTTGCTAGTTCCTCGCGGCCTGATCCGATCACGCCGGCAATGCCCAAAATTTCTCCGGCATGAAGTTTGAAAGTGATATTCTTGTAGGCATGGCCCAACGAGAGCCCGTCAACTTCCAAAACAACTTCATCTCGGTAAGGCTTCTGCAGCGGTTCGCGATAATAGTCAGACTGGAGGCTGCGACCGACCATCAGGTGATGGAGGGTGTTGACGTCGGCATCCGCAGCCACAAGATCGGCAACCACGGCTCCATCCTTCATGACGTAGATACGGTCTGAAAGATGCAGAACTTCATCGAGCCGGTGCGACACGAATATGAAAGATGCGCGTGACTTGAGAGAACGCACCCGCGCAAACAGGACATCAATCTCGGCCTGTTCCAGGACCGAAGTAGGTTCATCAAGCAGAATGACGAGATGATCACTGGCATGCTCTTCGAGTGTCAGCGCCTTGGCAAGCTCAACCATCTGGCGTGTTGCAAAATCAAGATCATCAGCGCGCAGACTGGGATCAACATCAACCTGGATTTTTTCCAACTGGCGCGAAGCAGCAGCGTAGAGTGCCTTCCAATTGACAATGCCAAATCTGGTGAATTGCGCCTCGTTGCCAAGATAGATGTTTTCGCCCACCGTGAGATTCGTCAAAAGCGATTGCTCTTGGAACACCATGCCAATGCCTTTTCGGTTGGCATCGGCCGCGCTTTCGAGCTGCGTCGCTTGGCCCGCAATTTCGATACTGCCAGTGTCAGGCTGATAGACACCGCTCAGGATTTTCATCAGCGTTGATTTGCCAGCACCATTCTCACCCACGAGGCCAATGACCTCGCCACGCCGCACTTCAATGGAAACGTCCTTGAGCGCATGAACACCCGGGAAGCGCTTGTGCACATTGACAAGGGAAAGAACTGACTCAGTGCTGCCCTCGCTCATTTCACAATCCGATTCAGTTTGCGGTCAATCGATAAGGCCACGGCTGCAATAATCATCAAGCCTTGAACTCCAATTTGGACGCTCGATGGCACGCCCATCAGAACCATACCGTTTGAAAGAACGCCCACAATCAAAACGCCGACGAGTGTTTGCAACACGCCGCCCTGTCCGCCGGCCAGTGACGTTCCGCCAACAACGACAGCAGTGATTGTTGTAAATAGCCAGCCCGTGCCAATCTGCGCATTGCCAAGCCCAAGTTGCGCGGCAGCGAGGATACCCCCCACGGCATAAAAGGCCCCGGCCAGTGTGAAGGTCGCGAGGCGCACCCTAAAGGTGGAAATTCCTGAAAGGGCTGCAAGATCTTCACCGCCACCCAGCGCATATATATAGCGCCCAAGGCGTGTATAATTCTGAATGATCAGCGCCAACAGAAGGCAGAATAAGGCGAGCCAGACACCCCATGGAAAGCCCATGAAGCGAACCACGGCCAATCCCCGGATGAAAGGATCATTGATCCGCGTTGACATTCCGCCGAGCAGGGCATTGGCCGCACCCAAGGCGATGAACCAGGTTCCAAGCGTGGTCATAAACGATGGCACTTTGAGACGGACATGCACCAGACCATTTATGAAGCCCACTGCCGAGCCTATGAATAACACAATGGGCACCGCAAGCACGCCCAGATTATTGCCATTCGCCCCATTGAGTACGAGCATTGACAGAATAACCGCGGCCAGGGTCACAACGCCTTCCACAGAAAGATCAATGGATCCCATGAGCACGATGAAAGTTGCGCCTATACCGAGAACTAGGGGGATCATGGCCGACTGGGTTATGCGCACTAGATTACCAAAACTCAGAAAATTGGGATTGATGAAGGTAACGATGATGCAGAGGAGCACCAGAACCATCAGCGGTGCCCAAGTGGCCACACGCCAGCGCCTTGTGCGCTGGGGCCGCGGCTGCCTCGTGGTGATCTGTTCTAACGGGGTGGTCATGCTCTTTGGTTCTCAAATTTCAGCGCGACGAGAGGGTCGCAGGCAAGGCACCGCGAGCAATCGCAGCACCTTGCTTGCGCAAGCGACGGAGCGCGCGAATTGGCGCGCTCCGCTTTTTCTTGATTAATTATATTGGATTTGCCCGCTGGCGCGGCCCCAAATGTCATTCCAGTCGAGTTTCGGTTCAGCCTTAATGTTGGCATCATAGAATTTCTGAGCATTCTCGCTGGTGATGGTGACACCCGTGCCATAGAACTCACGGTGTTCCTTTGGCTCCTTCGAAGGATCGAATTTGCCCGTCTTGGCAGCAAACGCAATGGCCAGACCCATGCCACCCTGCCAATAGGGATCCCATGCGACAGTGCCCGCCATTTCACCCTTGAGCACGGCTTCAACAGCGAGCTGAATGCCATCGATGCCCGTCACGGGAACCTTGCCAGCACGGCCATCGGCCCTCAGCGCTTCCACAGCGCCCAGTGCCATGTCATCATTGGCGGCCCAGATGCCGCCAATCTTTTCGCCAAACTGCGTGAGCCAGGCGTTGGTCTTTTCCAGAGCTTCCTTGCCCGACCAATTGGCTACCTGCATGTCAAGCAGTTGCACGCCGGGATTCTCCTTCAGTGCTTGCATCAAGCCAGCCTTGCGTTCGATAGCAGGCACATTTGATTCAATGCCTCCAAGCGCCACAATGCCACCTTTGCCGCCCATCGACTTGATCAACGCAGTGGCCATCGCTTTGCCATATGGCACTCCGCTGAACGAGATGTGGGCCACATAGTTTGGGTTGAAATCCCAGGGATGGAGATCGGCAGGCTTGTTCCACTGGGTCACCACATATGCCCCGGCCGCTTTGCAAGCTTCCACAATGGGGCGCGCATCGGGACTGTCATTCGGGTCGATGTTGATGACGCAGTTGCCACCCGTCTTGGCGAGGATCGCCTTTATATCGGCAATGCCCTTCTCGCTATTGCCTTCTGTGACGAGCGTCACATATTCAGCGCCAACGGCCTTTGCAAAAGCGGCGCCGCCCTTGTTCCAGGTTGCATGATAGGGATTGGAAAGTGAACGAATTGAATTGACGACAGTTGGTGTTCCAGCGGCGTTGGCACTGCGAGTCAGTATTGCTGGAAAAGCGCCGGCAAAGCTGAATGCCGCGGCACCTTTAAGAAAACTACGACGCATAATCGGTCGAGTGACCCCACTCGCAATGATTTTCTTGACCATTTTAATGTTTCTCCCATTTGAGATGCTTAGGTCTCCGCATCTTCATTTATTTGATTTTCATATTGCGACAGATTGAGAAGCCGCTTTGACCTATGCATAGCTATGCATAGAATGGAATAAGCTGTCAATAGAGCGGGATGACGAGATGAGACTTCAGGGAAGAACTGCAATTATAACAGGTGGCGCACGTGGCATCGGCCGTGCAATAGCCGAAGCTTATGTAAATGAAGGAGCACGCGTTGTTATTGCAGATTTCCTTTTCGACGAGGCAAAG
>JAYWEV010000019.1:0-7340 GCA_043779145.1 Aestuariivirga sp.
GACCCCGACCTTGGCAAGGTCGTGCTCTACCCCTGAGCTACGCCCGCTTGAGCGGTTGAAACTTGGTATTAGCGCTTCAACGGGCGCGTTATTGCCTAAGTGAACAACAAATGCAATAGCATCCTTCAAATCTTCTCCAACCACAGTAAAGACCCTATTATGCCAGCCACCCGCGCCGAACTTTTTGCCTTATTTGATCGTATTGGTATTAAAACCACGACAATTGACCACGAGTCGGTGTTTACCGTTGAGCAGGCGAAAAAAGTTCACGACGATGTGCCCGGCGGTCATTGTAAGAATCTGTTTTGCAAAGATGAAAAAGGGGTTTTGTGGCTTATTGTGGCGCTGGAAGACGCTATGATCGATTTAAGAGCAGCACCCGCCAAGATTGGGTCAAGACGGCTGTCTTTTGGCAAACCTGAGCTTTTGCTAGACGTTTTAGGCATAGAGCCGGGTTCAGTCACACCGTTCAGTTTAATCAATGACACGAGTAATCGTGTAAACGTTATCCTTGATGAAGCGATGATGAAACTGAACCTGCTAAATTTCCACCCGCTCAAAAATGATGCCACGACAACAATAACAGCGCCGGATCTTTTGACTTTCATCGCGGCCTGCGGGCATAATCCGCGCATCGTAGCCGTCAGTTGAAACTTGCGCTAAACATTCACAATACCCATCTGTAACTATGGGTGATAGGATTTCGAACATGAATGAAATGATTCTGGGCGGCGGTGCGGCGGCCAACGCTGATCTAATCAAAGACAGCGACACCAAAAGTTTTATGGTGGATGTTGTTGAGGCCTCCAAATTAGTGCCTGTGTTGGTTGACTTCTGGGCCCCATGGTGTGGCCCCTGCAAAGCCCTTGGCCCCATTCTTGAAAAACTGACGCGCGAAGGCAATGGCAAGATCAAGCTTGTGAAAGTTGATATCGACAAGAGCCCAGAGGTTGCGAGCCAATTGCGCGTGCAATCAATCCCGGCTGTGTTTGCCTTTGTGGACGGCAGGCCCGTTGATGGTTTCATGGGCGCTCTGCCTGAATCACAAGTCAAACAATTCATTTCTAAACTTAGCAAAATGGGTGGCCGAGCCGAGCAGATTGTAGCTGCACTCGTCATGGCGCGTGAATCGTTAGAGCGACAAGATTTTGAAGCGGTAATTGATGTGGCAAACCAGGTCATCGAAGTTGAGCAGACACAAGCTGAGGCCTATGCCTTGAAAGCTCGCGCCGAGATCGAGTTAGGCCGATTGGAGCTTGCAATAGCAACTTTAGCCGCCGTGCCTGCCGATAAATTGCAAGACGCCAATGTTATCAGTGCCAAGGCGACTTTGGATCTTGCTCTAAATCCGGTCGATACATCTGAATTGAAGAGGCTCGAAGCCGCAGTCGCTAAGACCCCTGATGATTTTGCCGCACGTGTTGAATTGGCAGTTATCCTGAACGGTTTAAATCAACGCGTTGAAGCTATTGACCAGTTAATTTGCGTGATCCGTAAAGATCGGAGCTGGAATGAAGATGCAGCGCGTAAGCAACTTGTTTCATTCTTTGAAGCTTGGGGACCAAAAGATGAAGCAACATTAATGGGCCGACGCAAACTTTCATCCGTATTGTTCTCATGAGGAAAAATCATGTCCATTTCATCGCGCTATAGAGACCCTTCTGATTTACCGAAGACCATCCCCCTGTTTCCTCTTTCAGGGGCACTTCTTCTGCCGCGTACTGACCTGCCACTCAATATATTTGAACCCCGTTATTTGCTGATGATCGAAGAGGCCATGAAGGCTGAGCGTATCATTGGCATTATTCAACCCCAAGGCAGCACTGACTCGAACCAACCAGCTCTCGAAGCAGTAGGCTGCGCTGGACGCATCACATCTTATTCCGAAACTGATGATGGTAGACTGCTGGTTACCATTACTGGCGTTTGCCGTTTTACCATTGTCGATGAGTTGGATGTCGCAACGCCTTTTCGCCAGGCCTCAGTGGATTACCGGCCCTACGCCGTTGATTTTGTGAGTGAGACGGGTGCGCGCAGCGTGAACCGTGAACAGCTGATTAAGGCGTTCCGGCAATATCTTGAAGCCAATGATATGAGTGCGGATTGGAATGAAGTTGAGGCTGTCTCGACGGAAGTGCTTGTCAACACGCTATCGCTTTTGGCACCTTACCCTGCCCGCGATAAGCAGGCTTTACTTGAAGCACCGGATTTGAAATCGCGCGCCGATGTTTTGGTAGCGCTCACGGAGTTGGCACTTGCAAAAACATCAACCGGCACAAGCCGCAGGATGCAATAATGGAACAGCGGAAAGTTGATCCTAAATTGCTCGAGCTTTTGGTCTGTCCAGTAACCAAGACACGGCTCGAGTATGATGCGAGTAGTGCCGAATTGCTTTCGCGCGCTGCTGGGTTAGCTTATCCAATACGTGACGGAATTCCGATTATGCTGGTTGGGGAAGCCCGCGAGATTAACCGTGACTGAGGTATGGCCAACTGAACTGCGCGTGCAAGATGCTGGCTCGAAGCTTTTAATTCTATTTGATGATGGTTCGTCTTACACTTTAAGCGCTGAGTATTTGCGCGTCGAAAGCCCAAGTGCTGAAGTCAAAGGTCATGGGCCGGGCCAGGAAACACTGGTTTTTGGCAAGCGCAGCGTCAAAATCACCAAAGCTGAGCCCATTGGCTCTTATGCCGTCCGCCTGATTTTCAGCGATATGCATTCGACCGGACTATATACTTGGAACTATCTAGCCAAACTGGGGAAAGACCAAGTAACGAATTGGCAGGCTTATGAAGCCAAGTTAAAAACTGAAAGAAAGTCGCGCGATTAAATAATGTGCAATTATCATTTATTGCATAGAAATTAATCAAAAAAGATTTTGGAAACTTCGTGATTTTTTAAATAAACATAATATTTCAATATCTTAACTTAACATCTGAATCTGGCACGTAACTTGTTATGCCTAACTCCGAACAGGAGAAAGGCTGCCAATGAAATATATTATCGCTGTCATAAAACCCTTCAAGCTCGAAGAAGTTCGTGAGGCTTTGGGCGCTATTGGTGTTCAGGGTATCACCGTTACAGAAGTAAAAGGTCATGGTCGCCAGCGCGGCCATACGGAGTTTTATCGCGGCGCTGAATATGCCGTAAGCTTTGTGCCCAAGCTGCGAATTGAAGTCGCAGTTGAAAAAAGTCTAGCGGCCAAAGTTGTCGAGGCCATTCAGACCGCAGCCAAGACTGGCCAAATCGGCGACGGCAAAATTTTTGTGCTCCCCCTTGAACAGGCCATCCGCGTACGCACCGGAGAAACCGGCGCAGCAGCGCTTTGATCAGAACAATTCAGAAAGGAAAAAGAAAATGAAGTTGGCAAAATTGCCCAAAAGCCTGATGGCGCTGGGAACCGGTTTGGGGCTTGCGGCCCTACTACCAGCAACCCAAGCATTAGCAGCAGCTACCGTAAACAAAGGTGACACTGCTTGGATGTTAACTGCGACGGCATTGGTCGTATTAATGACTGTGCCAGGCTTAGCACTATTTTATGGTGGTTTGGTGCGTTCGAAAAACGTGCTTTCGGTTTTGATGCAGGTTACGATCTGCTTTAGTCTCATCGCAGTTTTGTGGGTGCTGTTTGGTTACTCACTGGCTTTCACAAATGGCAGCGGTGCCACCGCTGGCTTTATCGGCGGCTTCTCCAAATGGGGCCTTTTTGGCATCAGCACTGGGAGTATGGCCGCAACTTTTTCCAAGGAAACCTACATTCCGGAATATGTTTATGTGATCTTCCAGCTCACATTTGCTGCAATCACGCCAGCCTTGATCGTCGGTGCTTTTGCTGAACGTATGAAATTTTCTGCAGTTTTGTTGTTTCTCACAATCTGGTTCTGCTTCTCATATCTGCCAATGGCCCATATGGTCTGGTGGTGGGCTGGCCCAGATGCTTACACATTAAGTGCTGCAAACATCGATGTTGTGAAAGCAACAGTTGGAGATTCCGCTGCTGCAGACTTCTTGGCGAAATTGACAGCGGCAGGTGCTGATAAAGCAAAAATCGCCGAAGTGCTCAGCGCCTACAACGATGCCGCCAACGCGGCCAACGGTTGGTTGTTCAACAAAGGCGCCATCGACTTTGCTGGTGGTTCAGTCGTTCATATCAATGCGGGTATTGCCGGTCTCGTATGTGCACTGATGCTTGGAAAGCGTGTTGGTTTGAACAAAGAACCTATGGCTCCACACAACCTCACAGTAACATTGCTCGGCACTGGCTTGCTGATGTTTGGCTGGTTCGGCTTTAATGCTGGCTCAAACCTCGAAGCAAACGGCCTGACAGCTTTAGCTCTTCTCAACTCAATTCTGGGTGCTGCTTCTGCAGCGCTGGCTTGGGTTGCAGTTGAATGGATGGTGCGCGGTCATGCCAGTTTGCTGGGTGCAGCTTCAGGTGTAGTGGCAGGTCTCGTGGCCATTACCCCCGCTTGCGGTTGGGTAGGGCCAATGGGAGCCATCGTCATTGGTACTGCAGCTGGTGTAATCTGCCTCTATGCCGTGATCTGGCTCAAAGCCAAGCTTGGTTATGATGATGCCCTTGATGTGTTCGGTGTCCACGGCATCGGCGGCATCTTGGGTGCATTGATGACGGGCATATTCGTCAACCCTGCGCTTGGTGGTTCAGGCGTGACAAATTATCTAGCCACCGACACATCATCGACTGTTGCCGACTATGTTTTTTCGGCCCAGATGACAGCACAAATTTACGATGTAACGACAGCGGTCATACTCTCCGCAGTGGTCAGCTATGTTGCTTGCCTGATCTGCAAGTACACTGTGGGCTTGCGTGTTGACGAGCAATCTGAACGCGAAGGTTTAGACATCTCAAGCCATGGCGAACGGGCTTATTCATAAGCCAAGTAGCCTTGCAACGAAACAAGCGCTTCCGATAAAATCGGGAGCGCTTTTTATTTGGGTTAAGCCTCATATTTACTGTGCCTTAACCCTAACCCTTCACACTGCCATTAACCTTTTATTAGACCCCAATTAAAATGGGGTCTTTCAGCGTGTGGAGAATAGGCATGGCTCTAAATCAATCAATCGAAACGGATGAAAGCACCATCCCGGCTAGATTGAGAATGTTTCTCATACGCCGCAGTTTTGAACTCGCAGGCATAATTTGCTTTTTGTTGATCGTAGCACTTGCTGTTGCCCTAGCAACTTGGTCAAATGCCGATCCATCTTTCAATCATGCAACGGGAAGCAAGCCTACCAACTGGTTAGGATCCCCCGGAGCCATCATCGCAGATCAGCTGATTCAGAACTTCGGGCTGGCAACATTGCCACTTTTGTTCATGCCGCTCAAATGGGTGATTGGACTTTTTGACCATCAATTACCAACCGATTTCCGTCGTTCTAGCTTGAGCTGGATTGGCGCTACCATTTCGTTTGGAATTTTCGCAGCATGTTTTCCAACTCCAAACCTCTGGCACTTGGCCGCTGGTTTAGGAGGAAATTTGGGCGATGTTCTTTCAGGTCTTTTTTTCTCTATTTTGTCCATTGGCATTAAGGGCTTTATTGCCAAATCAATTGTGGCCCTTCTGGCTTTCGCTGCCTTTGTCTGGACGACAGTGCAGGTTTTGGAATTTACCAACGTTGCAAAACTGCAGCCTTCACCGCGCAAGAAATCAACGCGTCCTTCAAAAGTGGAAGCACCACAACGCGCGGCATGGACTCATAAAATTTCCACTCTATGGGCAGCCTTATCCGCAGCGCTGCCTAAGCCAAAATCAAAACCTTTAAAATCTTCACAACAGCAAGCGACATCGGAAGATGTGCTAAGCCGATTTGCGCCTCTCAATCTCAAGAAATCGCCGAAAGCGAAAACTGAACGAATCGAGCCCTCATTGGCAGGTGGCGTTTTAAATGAAGAATCTGCTTTGGATTTTACTGGTGTGGTTGAGGAAGACTTCGACGATCTAATCGAGATGGCGGAAGAGGATGAACTTGAAGAAGTGCCTGTTGCTTTTAAAAGAGTTGCGCCAAAGTTAGTATTGAAACCAAAAGGAAAGGCTGCAGAAAATCATTTTGAGTTGCCACCGCTCACGTTGCTCGGCGAACCCAAAAAGGCAGGTCGCCAGCCCGAATTCGCGCCGGAGTTTCTGGCTGAAAACGCAAGGCGTCTTGAAGGGGTCTTGGAAGACTTTGGTGTGCGCGGCCAAATCATCAATGTGCGTCCCGGCCCTGTTGTTACACTTTATGAATTAGAACCAGCACCAGGTATCAAGTCTTCACGCGTGATCAGTCTGGCTGATGACATTGCTAGGTCAATGAGCGCTATTTCAGCGCGTGTCGCCGTAGTGGCTGGCCGCAATGCCATTGGTATCGAGTTGCCTAACCCCAAACGCGAAACAGTTTACCTGCGCGAATTGATGCAGACCGAAAGCTTCATTACAAACAACACAACACTTGCTTTGGCATTAGGCAAAAACATCGGCGGCGAGCCTATTTTTGCCGACCTCGCCCGAATGCCGCATTTGCTCATCGCGGGCACCACGGGTTCAGGAAAATCAGTGGGCATCAACACGATGATCCTCTCACTTCTATACCGCCTGCCGCCCGACAAATGTAAACTGATCATGATCGATCCGAAGATGCTCGAGCTTTCAGTTTACGAAGGCATCCCCCATCTTTTAGCGCCAGTTGTAACAGACCCACGCAAAGCCGTCGTCGCCTTGAATTGGGCGGTGCGTGAAATGGAAGATCGCTATAAGAAAATGTCTAAGACAGGCGTGCGTAACGTCGACGGTTACAACACCAAAATTACCCAGATGATTGCAAAGGGCGAAAAACTTTCGCGCACAATTCAAACCGGTTTTGAGCCAGAAACAGGAAAGCCAATTTTCGAACAAGAAGATATGGATCTGCAACCTATGCCCTACATTGTCGTCATCATCGACGAAATGGCCGACCTGATGATGGTAGCAGGCAAAGACATTGAAGGTGCGGTACAGCGCTTGGCCCAGATGGCTCGTGCTGCTGGTATACACGTAGTTATGGCAACCCAGCGTCCGTCAGTCGATGTTATCACGGGTACAATTAAAGCCAACTTCCCAACCCGTATCTCTTTCCAAGTAACATCGAAAATCGATAGCCGTACGATCTTGGGTGAGCAGGGTGCAGAACAACTCTTGGGCCAAGGCGACATGCTTTATATGGCAGGCGGCGGACGCATCTCGCGTCTCCATGCACCGTTTGTGACAGACAGCGAAGTTGAAGAGATTGTCAAACATCTGAAAGCTCAAGGTCAACCCGAATATGTTGAAGCGGTTACCGAAGAAGTTGACGAAGATGAAATA
>JAYWEV010000020.1:0-19169 GCA_043779145.1 Aestuariivirga sp.
GTCGAGAGGTTGCCTGTTGCCCGGCGGCCGCCACGGTATGAAATTCATCAGCATCACATTGCGCGGTGCTGGTTCATCACCAATGTTCAAGCCAATCGCGGCCAGCATGGCTTGCAGCAACACGCGGGCTTTAGCGGAAACCACTTGGCCAGATTTGTCTTCTTCATT
This sequence comes from Aestuariivirga sp., assembly GCA_043779145.1. GTDB lineage: Bacteria > Pseudomonadota > Alphaproteobacteria > Rhizobiales > Aestuariivirgaceae > Aestuariivirga. The sequence continues at coordinate 169 of JAYWEV010000020.1, forward strand.
GCGCGGGCGATCCGACAAAACTAAAATCGGCGATTGCAGATTGCCTTCGATAAAGGAAAGCTTGGTGGCTCCCTTGCGCAAGGGATTGGCCTCAAAATAATTCAGCGCTTGCGATAAAGCTTCGAGCGAATTGCACGATGCAGCTTGCGTTGCCGCATCAGCTGCGGCTTGGTCTGGCAGCGTGGCCGCACGCGGTGCAGCCACAGCTATAACAGGCGGTGCCACTTTAATAACAGGCGGTGCCACTTTGGGCTTTTCCACCACAACAGAAGCCGCAAACCGATCAACCGCCTGTTCTGCAACAATCTCATCGGCCCCCATTTCCACAAGCCAAGCCAAGGCTGCGGCTGCCTGTTCGGGGGTCATGTCGTTTGGTCGCGGTTCCATGTCTATTCTGGCTGCTTGTCAATCATAGCCCTCTGCCTATAACAGACCCATATATATGTAAGCAAATTACGGAGATGGGTTGTGAGCGATATTCAGCGCGAAGCTATGGAATATGATGTGGTGATTGTGGGGGCTGGCCCAGCAGGCCTCTCCGCCGCCATTCGCGTGAAGCAACTTTCGCCTGAAACTACTGTCTGCGTTCTTGAAAAAGGTTCGGAAGTGGGTGCGCATATATTGTCAGGCGCTGTGGTTGATCCGATTGCTCTCAATGAACTGATCCCCGATTGGAAAGAAAAGGGTGCACCTCTCACCACTGAGGTTAAAGAAGATCGCTTCTTTCTGCTCGGCCCATCAGGTGCTTTGCGCCTACCCAATTTCCTCATGCCGCCGCTGATGAGCAATCATGGCAATTATGCCGTGTCGCTCGGCAATGTGTGTCGTTGGCTGGCAACGGAGGCCGAAAGTTTAGGCGTTGAGATTTATCCGGGCTTTGCCGCTTCCGAAATTTTATATCGTGAAGATGGTTCGGTGCGCGGCGTGGTGGCAGGCGTGATGGGCATTGCTAAGGACGGCACGCATAAGCCGGATTATCAGCCGGGCATGGAGCTGACGGGCAAATATGTGTTGATTGCCGAAGGTGTGCGCGGGTCATTGGCCAAAGAAATTATCGCCAAATACAATCTCTCTGAAGGCCGCGAACCGCAGAAATTTGGGCTTGGCATGAAAGAACTGTGGGAAGTGAAGCCTGAAAACCACAAACAAGGCCAAGTCACCCACACCATGGGTTGGCCGCTCGGTACCAAGACGGGCGGCGGTTCGTTCATGTATCACTTGGAAGACAATCTGGTGTCGATCGGTTTTGTGGTGCATCTGAATTACACCAACCCGCATCTCTATCCCTATATGGAATTCCAGCGCTTCAAACATCACCCGCTGATTGCGCCTGTGTTAGAAGGTGGCCGCCGCGTGGCTTATGGCGCAAGGGCAATTACCGAGGGCGGATTTCAATCCGTGCCCAAATTACCCTTCCCCGGCGGTGCTTTGATTGGCTGTTCAGCAGGCTTCGTCAACGTGCCGCGCATCAAGGGCAGCCATAATGCGATGAAGACGGGAATGATGGCGGCAGAAGCAGCCGTGGCCGCGATTCAGGCAGGCCGCAGTGGCGATACATTAGAAGAATATCAAACCGCTTATGAAAATTCTTGGGTCTATGAGGACCTGAAGAAAGTTAAGAACGTAAAGCCAATGTGGTCGAAGCTGGGTTTGGCGGGTGGTGCAGCACTTGGCGCACTCGATATGTGGCTCAACACTCTGTTTGGTTTTGGCTTGGGCACATGGAAACATGGAAAAGCAGATTGGGCGACTTTAAAACCCGCAGCGGAAAGCAAACCCATCAATTACCCCAAGCCAGATGGCATTTTAAGCTTCGACCGCCTGACCAATGTGGCCTTTTCGGCCACTGCGCACGAAGAAGACGAGCCAGCCCATCTGAAACTTAAGGATGCGGCCATTCCGATTAGCACTAATCTGCCGCTGTGGGATGAACCGGCCCAGCGCTATTGCCCAGCCGGTGTCTATGAAGTGGTCAAAGAAGACGGAAAAGAGCCTCGTTTCCAAATAAACCACCAAAATTGCGTGCATTGCAAAGCCTGCGATATAAAAGACCCATCGCAAAATATAACTTGGGTTGTGCCGCAAGGTGGCGAAGGCCCCAATTATCCAAACATGTAGTGAACGTTGCGCGTTAAGTTATTGTTAAGCGTGTTAGGAATATCGGCGAGTTGAATAGTGAATACCTAAAAAGCAATCAAATGAGGCAACGGGTTGTTGAAAGGTTTGCGCCAAGTTCCCCGTTGAAACTGCAATAGGGAATTTTGGGCTATGGGTGCAACCATCAAAAAATTGAAGATCGTTTCTGCTTTTAAGAAACTTTTATCGAATGAAAGCGGTAACGTCGGTATCGTGACAGGCATGGCCGCTATTCCATTGTTGCTGATCATGGGCTCGGCTGTTGATTTTGAACGCGCGAGCAATCTTCATACTGAACTGCAAAGCTCGGTTGACTCTGCAGCGCTTTTTGCTGCAACTCTTCAAGAGCCCAACAGCACAATTCTAACCCAAAAATCAAAGCTATATTTCGAAGCGAACTTTAAGGCTGATGGTGCAACTGAATTGCCGTCATTCACAGTCACGAATGACGGTGACTCAGTTATAGCGACAGCAAGTGTCCCATCCCATAATGCATTTATGGCGCTCGCAGGTTTGCCAACAACCACAGTTGGTGCGAGATCAGTTGTTAAGAAATCGGGCATTAATCTCGAAGTGTCATTGGTGCTCGACAACACGGGTTCAATGGGCTGGACAAACATCAAAACCGGAAATTCTTCAATCGCCGATTTGAAGACAGCCGCAACAAGTTTCATTGACAAAGTTATGCCCACTGTGCAGGGCGATTATTACACGAAAATTGCTGCAATACCCTACAACGTTGGCGTTAACATCGGGTCGCCAGCGGGTGCCGACACGGCGCGCGGCACAATCCTAGCGGGCACATCGTTATCACCAGGATCGCAGAATTTCAAGTTTGTGTCGAACCAAACTGGCACAAATAGTTCATGCAATGACGATTATGGATTGAATTATGGCACGTCAGTCGGATATTGCTACAATACTGCGGCTATCACGAACTGCGTTACAGAACGTGTTGGAACGCAGGCTTATACTGATGCAGGTCCTGCCATTGCTCCACTTGGGCGACAGTATGCCGTTAGTGGCGGAGGCAATGGATGTACGGTTACGCCCTATCGTCCTTTGAGCACCAGCAAAACTGATTTGAAAGCGACAATCGCGGCCATGTCTGCCGCCAACAACACCGTCGGCCAAGTTGGTATTGCTTGGGGATGGTACACGTTGTCGCCCAACTTTGGCATGTTCTCGGGATCTAGCGTTCCAACGAGCTATGCTAATCTTGCATCAGCAACTCCGCCTCCTCCGAATAACTTAAAAACTAAAAAAGTCATGATTTTGATGACAGACGGTGAATATAATTCAGCATATGCCGATGGCGTCATGAGCGGTAAATTGAGTTACGTTAGCTACAACCGCTCGAAGGTTATCAACAAAAATCCCGACAATGGTGACCCGTTTGTGCAATCGAAGGCCATGTGCAGTGCCATTAAGGGTTCAGGCGTAGAACTGTATGTCATTACATTCCAGCTCGATAAGTCGAAGGCGGAGCGCGTTGATTTGGTCAATTCTTGCGCAACTGATGCCAAGCACATTCTTGATGCTGACAATACATCACTCGATGCCGCATTCGGTTTGATTGCTAATCAATTACAACAAATGCGCATCGCGCAATAATTTCAGCCGGCGGGCCTGATGCTAATGGGCGGGAGTTCCTGAAACGGAGCTCCCGTCCTTTTTACTTGCGAAACCCTTCAAAAAACCTCAATCTAGCCAGATGAATCGTGCGGGCTTTTGCCTGTTTAACAACCGAATGGATCATCATGCTACTACGCTCTATTACCTGTCTCTTCGCTGGTTTTTTAATGTCGAGCGTCGCACTTGCTGATGTTGGTCCTGAGACCACTTTTTCCGGAAATTATCTGGCCGGACGCACGGCAGGAAGGATGCGTGATAATACCGCATCAGCAGAATTTTTAACCGCCGCGTTAAAGCACGATGTTGGCAATCCGGTTCTGGTTGAGCGTTTGTTTCAAGCTCAATTGGCCATGGGTGAAGTCGCTAAGGCCGAGGCACTGGCACCTAAAGTGATCGCCAATAATAGTCAGCAGCGCATGGCGCGGATCGTATTGGGCTTGAAGGAATTCCGCAATCGTCGCTATCCCGAAGCCCGTGCCCAATTTGCTGAAGCAGCTTACACCCCAGTTGGTGAGTTGACTTCAACATTGCTTAGCGCTTGGGCCTATGCTGGCGAAGGCTCGCTCAACCCGGCGCTGAAAGAACTCGATAAGTTGGATGCCCAAGGATCATTCGTAAACTACAAAGTTTTGAATGCCGCATTGATTTCAGATTTTCTGAATTCCTCAATCCGTGCCGATGGCGCTTACAAGAAAGCTTACGAGCTTGCAGGCACCAGTTTGCGCGTTGCTGAAGCCTATGCGAATTTTCTAGCGCGTAATGGCCATAAGAATGAAGCTGAGAAAGTCTACCAAAAATTCTTAAGTGGCGGTCAACGCAATGTGTTGATTGAAACAGATTTGGCAGAACTGAAATCGGGAAAGAAACCGTCTGCTTTTGTAAGCACGCCGAGTGCTGGCATAGCTGAAGTTTTATTCTCACTTGCCGCCGCCATGAATGGCGATCAGGCAGCTGATGCGGCTTTGATGTATGCGCAGCTTGCTTTGTCGTTCAACCAAGACCAACCAATGACCCAATCTTTGATCGGTGACATTTACACCGATATGAAAATCAACGACGCCGCGATTGTTGCGTTTGACCGGGTGCCATCAACGTCGCCCTTGCGCAACTATGCTGATACGCAAATTGCAATCAATTTGACGAGAGCCGATAAAACCAAGGAAGCGATTGAAAAACTCAAAGCCGTTGTCGCCAAAGATGCAAAAAATATGGATGCACTCATCACCTTGGGCAGTCTTTATCGCAACAGCAACGAGATGCAAAAAGCGGTGGACGTTTACACGCAGTCAATTGCTTTGCAGGGCGATGATAGCAGCGCGTGGCAACTTTATTATTACCGTGGCATTGCCAATGACCGCATGAAAGCTTTCGATAAGTCTGAGGCTGATTTCCGCAAAGCGCTCTCTCTTTCGAAAGATGAGCCGACAGTGTTGAATTATCTCGGCTACTCATTGATTGATCGCGGTGTGAAACTTGATGAAGCCATCATCATGGTAAAGAAAGCCGTCGAGCTTAAACCGAATGATGGGTACATCGTTGATAGTTTGGGCTGGGCCTATTTCACCATGGGTGATTATGACCAGGCCGTGAACTACCTTGAGCGCGCTGTTGATCTCAACGCCGCCGATGCCACGATCGCACAGCATTTGGGCGATGCTTATTGGCATGTGGGCCGCAAGCTTGAAGCCCAGTTTCAATGGCAGCATGCCAAGGATAACCATCCTGAAGCGGCTGATCTTCCAGCTATTGAAGAGCGGTTGAAAAATGGTTTGGCCGATCCACCAAAAACCAAACCGGCTGATGCCAGCATTGTGAAACCATCTGCTGGTTGATGCCGCAAAGCGTTACCGAAATTGCCAGAGCTAAAATCAATCTGGCGCTTCATGTGTTGGGCAGGCGCAGCGACGGCTATCACGAACTTCATTCAGTCGTAGCCTTCGCCAGCATCGGCGACAGGCTTGTCATCACACTATCTGACGAGCTGTCACTCACCTGCTCCGGAATGTTCGGTGCCGAGGTTCCCAGCGACGCTGAAAACATGATTCTCAAGGCATGGCTTCACCTCGACAAATTATTCGCAGCAAAAGCGTTGGCGTTGCCTAAAGTCAGTGTCGCGTTGACTAAAAATCTACCTGTCGCATCTGGCATCGGCGGCGGCTCGGCCGACGCAGCAGCGATGTTGCGTGGGTTACTGCGCCTCACACATCAAACGCTATCCGAAACCGAAGTCATCGCACTCGCCAAAAACCTAGGGGCAGATGTGCCCGCGTGTTTTCACGAGGCCGCCTGCCAGATGCAAGGCATCGGCGAAATTGTAACGCCGCTCACCATTGAGCTTCCCCGCGCCATCGTGTTGATCAATCCGCTTGCGGTGTGTTCAACGCCAAGCGTTTTCACCACACTCGGCTTAAAGCCCGGCCAATCCCACCTCGCCCCGCTCGAACTCCACTCCCCCAGTGATTGGCGCAATGATATGACGCAGGCGGCACTCATCACCCAACCCATCATCGCCCAAGTTCTAACCGCCCTAAAAACCGAACCCGCCTTCTCCAGCGTGAGAATGTCCGGCTCCGGCGCTACCTGTTTCGGCTTAATGTCCAGCATGGCGCAAGCCTCGGCAGCGGCGGCAAGGCTGTCGGTGAAGAACCCGGGATGGTGGGTAAGGGCTGCGGAGTTGGGTGGTGGGGGGTTGAGGTGAGGTTTGGGGTGGGTGAGGGACAACGGTTTGTGGTGACGCTAATCCTCTCAATGCCGAAACAAAAGCCCAGCACCCAAACCGACGCTCAGTGGCATGAGCAAAAAAGTGTCAGAATGCGGCAATTCGCTGTGATTACATTGTTAGGGCTAATGCGGAAATCCAATGCTCTCTCCAATCAGAAGGCATTTATTGCGTAGACCTTAAACAAGTGTGATATATGACAGACATGGCCGCCCGGATCCCAGCTCTCGTAGAACCACCGCTCCTTGTTTGGGCGAGAGAACGCGCGTCTCTTTCTCAGGCAGAAACAGCTGCGAAGATTGGTGTGGAAGTCGAAAAACTTGTTGCATGGGAGAGTGGCCAAGAACAATTGAGTATTCCACAGCTCAAAAGACTTGCGGATATTTATAAGCGTCCGCTGAGTGTTTTTTTTCTATCTGAGCCCCCAACCGACTTCCAGCCTTTGCGTGACCTACGTCGTTTACAATTGTTACCTGGACAGTTGAGTAAATCTCTTGCTTATGAAATTCGTGCTGCGCATGAAAGGCGCTTGATAGCAATTGAGTTGGCAACAGACTTAGGTAATCCACTAAGTGATTTTGGCATAACTGCAAAAAAGACTGACAATCCTGAAATAGTTGCCGACAGGATCAGGGAAATTTTAGGTGTAAGCATTCAGCGACAAGCCCGCTGGAATAACCATGATCAAGCTTTTAAGGGCTGGCGAGATACCTTGGAATCAGCCAACGTTCTTGTGTCCGTGCTAGGCGGAGCACATCATCAAGTCCCAGTCACAGAGGTGCGTGGTTTTGCCATAGCCGAACGCCCATTTCCAATGATTGTGATAAATGGGCAAGACAAAGGCTATGGGCGAGTATTCACGATGTTGCATGAACTCGCACACATTGTATTAGGAGAAAGTGTTTTTGAGGATGATCTTGAACCTAATAACACTCTACCTACCGCAAATAGGGCAACTGAGACTTTCTGCAACAGATTGGCAGCGGCGGTGCTCATGCCGAAAACTGCCATTCTCGCTGAGTTAGTTGTTGCGCAAAAAAATGATGTTGCAATTTATAGCGATGCTGAAATAGCTGTATTGGCAACACGCTATGGTGTTAGCCGTGAAGCACTTCTCGTCCGACTCATGGACCTGCACAGAGCTAGCCCCGCCTTTGTTCAGCATAAACGTGCCGAATTGGCGCGACTCTATGCTGCACAAAGAAAGAAAGAGGAGGAGAATGACGAAGCAGCAAGTGGCTTTGCTCCTTATCAGTACCAAGTTTTAAGTCATTTAGGTCGAGGATTTGCCCGATTGGTTCTGGAAGCCTATAATACTAAAAGGCTGACATTAAGCGCCGCCTCTGGTTACCTCGGAACCCAAGCCAAACTGATTCATAAAATTGAGCGTGCTGCCTATGGAGGTGGAGCTGCCCAATGAAAAAAGATGTTCCATATTGTATGGATTCAAGTGCGCTGATTGCGGCTTGGGACGAGCGATACCCGCCTGACAATTTCCCAAAATTTTGGAACCTGATGGATTCTGCACTCGCAGGTGGACGTATGTTTACCCCAGAGAGCGTCATTGACGAACTTATGAAAAAATCCAAAGATTTAGCCGCGTGGTTGAAGGAACGTCCAGCGGCTGTTGTTCCCTATGAGGCGGAAATTCAAATAGAAGGTAAAAGACTTCTCGCCACCTACAAGCGTTTAGTAATGGAGAAGAAAAATTCTTTTGCCGCTGATCCTTTTGTAATCGCTACAGCACGGATCAAGGGTTACATTGTAGTTACCGAAGAAGGCTTCACTGGAAGTATGAATCGACCGAACATCCCAGATGTTTGCCGTGCCGAAAACCAAGATTGCATGAAACTCATTGAGATGATCCGAACAGAGGCATGGATAATTGGCTAGGCCTAGTCAACCAAAGGTGCATATATTTTTACTGCTTAATCGTCGTCTGATAAATTCAGCGATTTTTTACACGACTGGACTGAAGTCTGATCAACCGACAAAAGCGGAAATTCAAACCTGACCCACCCCCCCCACCCCCCTATACCTTGACATCCCGCCCCGCCCCCGCCATTTCTCACCCCATGCCCCTACCCCCACTCAAAATCCTTCTCACAGCGCCGCGTGGTTTTTGCGCGGGGGTTGTGCGTGCCATTGATATTGTCGAGCGCGCGCTTGAGCTTTATGGAGCGCCGGTTTATGTGCGCCATGAGATTGTGCATAACAAGTTTGTGGTCGATGATCTCAAATCCAAGGGTGCGATTTTTGTCGATGAGTTGGATGAGATTCCAGCGGGTGATCATCCCGTGGTGTTCTCGGCTCATGGTGTTCCAAAATCGGTGCCCGCCGAAGCCCAGCGCCGTGCCATGTTTCAGATTGATGCCACCTGCCCCTTGGTCACCAAGGTTCACATGGAAGCGCTTCGTCATCATGAGCAAGGCCTCGAACTCATTTTGATCGGCCACAAAAACCACCCAGAGGTGATCGGCACCATGGGCCAGCTTCCAACTGGTGCAATCACGCTCATTGAAACCACCGCTGATGCAGAAGTGGTTTTGGTTTGTGATCCCGCAAAGCTTGCTTACGTCACGCAAACCACGCTTTCCGTTGATGACACCAAAGATGTGATTGCGGTTTTGCAAAAGCGTTTTCCAGCCATCAAAGGTCCTTTGAAAGAAGACATCTGCTACGCCACCACCAATCGCCAGGATGCTGTTAAATTCATTGCCGATAAAATAGAACTCCTCATCGTTGTCGGCGCACCCAATTCATCAAACTCCAAACGCCTCGTTGAAGTGGGCGAGAAGAGTGGTTGCCCGCGCGGTCTCCTCGTTCAACGCGCCACGGATTTGGATTGGAACACGCTGCAAGGACTTTCGACCATAGGTCTCTCAGCTGGCGCATCAGCTCCTGAAATTCTGGTCAATGAAATCATCGAAGCTTTTCGTGGCCACTATGACGTATCCGTCGAAAAAATTGTGCTTCGCGAAGAAAATGTGTCGTTCAAACTGCCGCGTGAATTGCGCCCTGCCCAGCCTTCAGCATGAGCAAGGCCAAAGTTATCATCCATACGGATGGCGCATGTTCCGGCAATCCTGGCCCCGGCGGCTGGGGTGCTATTTTGGATTATAACGGCACGCGCAAAGAAATTTATGGCGGCGAACCACAGAGCACCAATAACCGCATGGAGCTGAAAGCCGCCATAGAGGCGCTGAATGTTTTGAAACGTGGCTGTGATGTTGAGATGCATGTGGACTCGCAATATGTGAAAGACGGCATCACCAAGTGGATCCATGGTTGGAAACGCAATGGTTGGAAAACCGCTGGTAAAAAACCAGTTAAAAATGTTGAACTCTGGCAAGCGCTGGACGAAGCCATTCAGCGCCATGAAATATCTTGGGCTTGGGTCAAAGGCCACGCCGGCCACCCTGAAAACGAACGCGCCGATGAATTGGCGCGCCAAGGCATAGCCGACATGAAAAAACCCGCCGCAGGTTAAGGCGACGGGTTTTGAACCCAATTATGGAATGTATCGATCTCTAGCCGATGCACCGTACGGTGTCAAGGACTATTTTTTATATTTTAGGATTTTTTATAATTGCCCCAAAATCGTCTCAGCGCCAGAAACTGAGCTGCCTGGCCCACCTTCAACATTCAGTTGCTTCAATACGCCGTTTTCAACGATCATCGAATAACGGCTCGAGCGCAACCCCATGTCTGCCACCGTCAAATCCTTTTCAAGTCCCACAGCCTTGGCAAACGTGGCGTTGCCATCCGCCAACATCACAATCTTGCCGTCAGCGCCCGTGCTCTTGCCCCACGCATTCATCACATCAACATCATTGACTGATGTGCAAGCGATCATATCAACGCCCTTGGCTTTTATGGCATCAAAATGGCTAAGGAAGCTGGGCATATGGGCGTTCGTGCAGGTTCCCGTGAAAGCACCAGGCACCGCAAACAACACAACTTTGCGGCCGTTGAAAAGACCATCCGTTGTCATTTCGCTTTTGCCATCTGCGGTCAACACTTTGAAAGTGGCCGCTGGAATTTTATCACCGATCTTGATTGTCATCTTCATCCTCACATTTGGAGGAGAGACTTAAGCGACTACGATCCGTTGTTCAACCCCCTGCCTGTTCACGTTGGCAGTTAAACGTAGTTCAACACCTTTAAGTTCAATATCATTTTTGAGGCCAGCAATTTTCAGCGAAGCGTTGGTGCCCGCAGCATCAAAGGCAGGTTTCCCGAAATAAAAATTATCCGGGCCTTCAACAAAAATTTCGTCGGTCATATTAATTAAATCGAGATGCAGAAATTTGTCTTTAACCGTCGCGGTTTTAGCTATTGCTCCTGCCTTCGGAACCAAGCCACGCCATTTTTCAATCATATCCGCTTCTGCCGTCGGCGCGGATTTTGGTGAGAAGTTCAACATCGCATCAAATTTGGCAGGCGTGCACACTTTTTGGCACACACCAAAGAACGAAGAGAAATGTACACTCAAAGGCTGGCCTGCATCTTTAGGCGTCACTGTGATCGGAAATAGAACTTCATCATGATAGCCAAATGACGTGCCACTCTCATCAACCAACCTGAGCGGTAAAGGAAAGTCCACCGCCATGCTCGCCAAATTCGCATTCGGTTCAGCCGTGATAGATGGCGGCACACCTGCGTCGCCGGGGTTGCGCCAATAAGTTTTCCAGTCTTTATCCAATTTGATATAAAGCCCTGCAGAATAGGCTTTACCATCAAAATTGCCGCCAAGGAATTGGGCTGTCCAGGGAACGCCAGCGCGAGCACTGCTGATAAAAGGCATGGCCATTAAAGAAGAAATTAAAAAACGTCGGTTCATGATTTCAACATAGTCGGCTGGCAATGCAAATGCCAGTCACCTTCCCGTTAGCGCAAAAAGCGAATATGTTATCCAGATGAGCCGAAGACCCACACTCAAAGGTAAACTGCTGATCGCCATGCCCAGCATCCAAGGTGATTGGTTCAGCCATTCCGTGGTATTTTTGTGTGAGCACAGCGCTGATGGGGCCATGGGGCTGGTCCTTAACAAACCTGCACCACAGATGTATTTTGCTGATTTGGCCGAGAAATTGGAGTTGGGCAGAGCAATCCCCGAGCACATATTGTTACAGCCCGTCATGCTGGGTGGGCCGGTCAAAACTTTTCAGGGCTTTGTTTTGCACAGTTCAGACTTTATCGCAGAAGGCTCGCACCGCATTACAGCTGACTTCAATTTGAATACGACGGTGGAAATTTTAAAGGCCGTCGCACTTGGCAAGGGCCCGCGTCGCCAAATCATTGCCCTTGGTTATGCCGGCTGGTCGGCCGGCCAACTTGATAGTGAGATTCTCAATAACGGCTGGCTGCATTGCGAAGCTGATCCAGATTTGGTGTTCGGCCACACAGCAGAAGGGCTGCATCACGCGGCCCTCGCAAAACTTGGTGTCGATCCCCGGATGCTATCATCCGAAGCTGGTCACGCCTAAATTAGTCCTTAGCGCGTTCCACATAAGACCCATCATTGGTATCAACCACAATGCGAGTGCCCACGTTGATATGCGGCGGCACCAATGTGCGAACACCATTGTTCAGCATGGCTGGCTTGAATGATGAAGACGCAGTTTGGTTTTTAATCGCGGGTTCGCAATCAGTGATTTCCAAAGTCACGCGCGGCGGAATTTCGATTGAGATAGGACCATCATTAAACATCGCAATTTGGCATTCCATGCCTTCTTGCAGATAGGGCGCGTTGTCGCCCACCATGTCTGTGTGCAGAGAAACTTGTTCAAAGCTTTCAGGGTTCATGAAAATATAATTGTCACCATCTTGATACAAATAAGTGTGCATGATGGTTTCAACGAAAGCGCGTTCCATCGCATCAGTGGTCTTGTAACGCACCACGGTTTTTACACCGTCTGAAATGCGGCGCATGTCAATTGTGGTGGTCGGCGTGCCTTTGCCGGGGTGCATCGATTCAGCTTTCAGAACGATGTATAACTTGCCATCTTCATGCTCAATCACATTGCCTTTGCGGACGCCCGAGGCGATAACTTTAACCAATTGCTGCTCTCACTTCTAAAATCTGTTGTGCGCGGCTATTAGCAGCATGAACCTTGAAAGCCAACCCCTGTGCCAAACTCCGAAAACCGCTGGTTTCACCCTAGCCGCCATGAAGATCGGCGGCCGTTTTTACTGGCGCGGAACAAGATTATCGCAGCCACACGCAGCTGGTTTGCGCAGCGCGATTTCTTAGAAGTGGATACACCAGCGCTTCAAGTTTCGCCCGGCAACGAAGCTCATCTCCATGCCTTCAAAACCACGCTGATTGGCAATGATGGCGTTGGCGTTGCTCGTTATCTCCATACCTCACCTGAATTTGCCTGCAAAAAATTATTGGCCGCTGGCGAGAAACGTATTTTCAATTTAGGCCACGTGTTCCGCAACCGCGAGCGCACGCTCACCCACGCGCCAGAGTTCACGATGTTGGAGTGGTACCGTGTCCAAGAAGATTACAAAGTCATTATCGAAGATACAGTCACTCTCGTTCAACTTGCCGCTTCAACCGTTGGTCAAAAGCAATTTAATTGGCGCGAACGCTTCTGCGATCCCTTTGCCGACGCTGAATGGTTAAGCGTTGCTGATGCCTTTCAAAACTTCGCTGGTGTTGATTTGCTCAGTACACTGAATAATAACCAATCAAACCGAGATGCCCTTGCCGCCCAATCCCCCGTTTCGTTTCAGACGAACGAAAGTTGGAGCGATATTTTCAGCCGCATCTTAGTTGAGAAAGTGGAACCCAATCTCGGCAATGGTCGCATCACCGTTCTCTACGAATACCCCAGCTGCGAAGCCGCCCTCGCCCGCGCCTGCGTTCATGATCCTCGCGTCGCTGAACGCTTCGAGCTTTACGCCTGCGGCGTCGAACTGGCCAACGGCTTTGGCGAGCTGACTGACGCTGCAGAACAACGTCGACGCTTTGAAGACGAAATGAACATCAAGCAGCGGCTTTATGGCGAGCGCTATCCGATTGATGAGGAACTATTAGAAGCATTGGCAATTATGCCTGATGCTTCTGGTGTGGCGCTGGGGCTCGACCGCCTGATCATGTTGGCGGCAGGTGCTACACGGATTGATCAGGTGCAGTGGGTGCCAGTGGGGTAAAGCGCAAGTCAGGAACTACCCCAACCGCAGCCTCCCCAAAACCTGCTTCACGCTCATCGCCATCTTCTCCACAATCTCTGCCAATTCTGCGTCGGTTGCATTATAGGGCGGAGCCAAGATCACCACATCGCCATTCACGCCGTCGGCGTTGCCGCCCACGGGATAGCAGATGAGGCCGTTCTCCAAAGCTTGTTGGCGGATGTGGAGTGCCAGTTTGTGACTCGCATCAAACGGTTTTTTGGTTTGGCGGTTTTGAACGAGCTCGGCCGCGATGAAGTAGCCGCGGCCTCTGATATCTCCGACGGCTTCGACACTGGAAAATGCATCTGCCAGCATCGCTTTGAATTTTATTTCGTTAGCGGCCACGCGTTCCACTAGCTTTTCGCGCGTCACAATTTTCTGCACCGCCACGCCTGCGGCACAGCAAGCGGTGTGACCTGTAAATGTGTGGCCGGTTTGGGGAACGTGTCCAAATGCGGCGCTGACTTTATCGGAATAGATCGCAGCACCCAGCGGCAGATAACCAGCAGCAAGGCCTTTGGCGACGGACATGATGTCGGGCTCCACACCATCTGTTTCGAGTGCGCGCCAAGTGCCAGTGCGCCCTGCGCCGCACATCACTTCATCGGAAATCATAAGAACGCCGTGCCGATCACAAATCTCTCGCACGCGTTTGGCGTATCCTTCAGGTGCAGGCACGCAGCCGCCTGCTGCACCCACAACGGGTTCAAAAATAAAGGCGGCGATGTTTTTCGCACCCGCTTTTAAAATCGCATCTTCTAATTCCTGGGCGCTCGCTTCGCCCACAGTTTCGGACGTTGAGCCTTCAATCGGACGGTAGGCGTTGGTGGGTGAAAGGTGGATGACATCGAGAAGCGAGCCTTCGAAGGCCATTTTACGTTCGAGAAAGCCGGATACAGATAATGCACCCAGCGTGTTGCCATGCCATGATCTTTCGCGGGCGATGAATTTGCGGCGCCTCAAATCACCGCGCGCATAATGATATTGCAGCGCCAATTTCAAGCAACTTTCGACTGCTTCCGAACCGCCCGTCACGTAGACCATGTGTTTCAATGCCCCCCCGCAGCGTGCGCTGATGATTTCGGTTAATTCTTCCAGCGCGTCAGTTGTAAAATTATAGCGATAGCCATGGGCGATGCGGCCCAGTTGATCGGCAATCGCCGCGTTCACTTCTTCATTGCCATGGCCGATGCAATAAACGGCGGGGCCGCCGGAGCCATCGATATATTGCTTGCCGTCTGCATCATATAGGTAAGAACCCTTGGCCCATGCAACCTTGGGCATGTTTCCAGTGGAGTGGATGGAGGTCGGCAATGGGGTTTGATTATTCATTTTGTTCTTCTTGCAGATTGGTGTTTCCTGATACAGTCTTAGCATGAGATTTTGAATTTGGGATGGGGTTATGGGTTTACGCGTGCGGCCAATGAAGGTAGGGGAAGAGGATGCAGTGGCCGTGCTGATCCGCCAGATGCCAAAAGATATTGGCCTTGATGTTGTGCCGCTGATCACGGGGCAAAACCTGCGCGAGTGCAAAGATGTGGCGCGGGTGACTGTGATCGAAGACACTGGCCAAATGTTGGGTGTGTGCCTGTGGGCCATGACCTATTCATCTTGGCGGGGATGCCGTGGGATTTATATCAGCGATCTCTATGTCATGCCGTTTGCGCGCGGAAAACAAGTTGGCGAGAAATTACTGATTGGAACAATTCGTGAGGCGCAAAAACATGGTGCAGGTTTTATCAAGATGGAAGTTGATGAAACCAATCACAGCGCCGCACGTTTTTATGAGCGACTTGGATTCAAACATAAAAACGATGACCGGATATTTATTTTAGAGCCAGATGCATTTGCAAACTTGGCCAAGGTGGTGGTGCATCATCGGTAATGTTTGGCCGTTTGATTAACGTTCCTCTTTCAGATGTCATACACTAGCGGCGCGATTTTTTAGTGGCTTTTGCTTTTGTCCGTTTAACCGGCTTTTTAGCGGGGGCAGTGCGCTGTTTCTTGGGTTGCACTTCACCCATGCGCGGAACGGCAAAGATCGAGGGTAATAGTTCGGGCACATAATCGCCTTCCTCGTCCTGATCGCCCCCAAAAACGGGCAGATTTCGGCGCAGTGGAAGCTCATCGCGAGGATCGGATGATTTTGCAACGGGCGCAATTTCTTCAGGTACTTCCCGCAATTGCTGCTGATACATCTCGTCATCGCTGACAATTTTGCGCGGCAAAACTTGAAGAATAGCGGCCACTTCGGTGGCCGTGATCGGCTGGCCAATCAGATATCCTTGACCGAGATCGCAACCCAGAAATGCAAGGTTATCAATTTGGTCTTGCGTCTCAATCCCCTCCGCCACCACCACCATATTCAGCCGGTGGGCCAGATCCGTGATTGTTGCGATAATTGTGGCGCTGCGATCATCATAGGTTTCGGGATCAATGAAGGAACGATCGATCTTCAATGTATCAAAGGGAAAGTCGCGCAAGCTCGACAGGCTGGAAAAACCGGTGCCAAAGTCATCACATGAAAGGCCCACGCCTAAGCTGCGCAGTTGTTGCAAAAGCTTGGCCGCTTTTTGCGGTTGGCGCATGATCACTGATTCAGTGACTTCGATTTTTAAACTTCCAAGAGAAAGTGTTTCGCGGTTGATCACGTCTTGCACTTGTTTCAGAAAATCTTTGTGCATGAGTTGTGTTGCCGACACATTGACGGCCACAAAGAAGAATTTGTCGCGGCGCAAAACACGTTGCCAAATGCCCAGTTGCCGCGCGGCCATCGACAAAACAATTTGTCCAATCTCGGTAATGAGGCCAGCTTTCTCGGCCAATTCAATAAACTGCAAAGGTGGCAGCAAACCTTGCGTGGGATGACGCCAGCGCGCAAGGGCTTCAAAACCTGCTACCTCTAATGTGTGGAAGTAACAAATCGGCTGATAGTGCACCTCGATCTCGTCGTTGCTAATGGCGCGGCGCAATTCTGATTCCAGATTAAGTTCGGAAGCGCGCTCATCTTTCAAGTTCTTGCTGTAAGTTACAATTTTCTTGGTGGTGCTTTGCTGGGCTTGAAGCAAAGCCGTTGATGCCTGCTGCATCATTGTTGCGGCACTGTCTGCATCATTGACTAAAGATATGCCCACACTCGTGACCAAACTTATTTCCTGATTGCGAAGAATAATGGGCTTAGCCAAACTCTGAGCGATATCGGCTGCCAGCGTCGTTGCACTGCGCCTTGCAATGGCTTCCACTGCAAGCACTGCAAACTGACTGCCTGAAATCCGCGCCACTGTCTCATCGCTCTCGATTGCTTCGCTGATGCGCGCTCCAGCAATTTTTAATATCTGGTCACCGAATTCATGACCCAACGCATCGTTCAAAGTTTTAAGACGGTCGATATCGACAAGCAAAACGCGAAATGGCAAGGCCATGTTTTTATTCAACTCGCGTTCCACGCGGTCAATAAATAAAATACGGTTTGGCAAACCTGTCACTGCATCGTGCACTGAATCGCTGACGAGTTTTTCTTCTGCCTCTTTATCTTTGGTTATGTCCGTCAATGTGCCGATGCATCTGTCTGATTGCTGATTAGGGCCAGGCACCCAACGGGCGCGCAACAAATACCAGCGATAACCGCCATCGGCTTTGCGCAGACGCAATTCGCGCATCACCATTTGGCCCGGCCTTTGTTCAATTTCTCCGACAATGCCCATATAATTTGCAAGGTCTTGGGGGTGCAACACCTGGATCATGGCACCTTGGGCGTTGCCTTGCCATTCAAGCGGGTTATAGCCAAGGCTGCGGGCCAAATCATCACCCACGCTTAAGCTGTTCAATTGCGGTTGCCATTCCCACATTAAATGGCCAGCACTGGATAATGCTAAACTCCGTCTGTTTGAATCGGTAATGAACGGTTTGGCATGGAGGCCCTGGTTAAATAGAAACTGCAATAAAACCATTGCCAATATTACAAGTGTGGCTGCCAATGCGCCTTGCAACATTGGTGAGAGCAGAAAGATTTGGTTTGATAAACTACAGACTATGCCGGCAAAAATTGTCCAAATTAGAAGGCTGATCCAAAACAACAAATCGCGATCAACCAGCGCATTTTCAATTTTGCGATTCCTGATCGTTATCAGCAAACCAGAAACTGCCAAGAGTGCAAACCCAAATCTTGCAATACTTGTGGCCTGGGTTGGTTCTGCCAACGCATAGACGCTGTTGGCCAACAAAAGGCCGCCGATAAACAATACTAAAAAACCTGCCACCGGCGCGTGTTTTGCAACTCTTGTGAATGTCAGCGTGCAGACTGAAAGGCTGGCGGCAAGAAGCGTTTCAACAATTCCGCGCAACATGTTCTCATCAACACGCGCCCGTGGAACGTAAGCGAGCAGAGCAGAAAGATGACCAGATTCAAATGCGATAAAAACCAATGAAGCGACGGCAAAGGCAGTGGCGCTCAAAAATACAAGATGTGGCCTGAAGCCATAGATGGCCAGCACACCGAAAGCGACAAGCAAAGCGATACCGAATACCAATCCTTGAAAAAATGTAAGTTCGCTTTGGCGTTCCAACCAAACTTGGCTCTGCCACAAGGTTGCCTGCAGATCGACTGTGGGGGTTTCGATTGCGATGTTGAAGATTTGATGAGGGGCGACTTGAAAAGCAAAAGTCTTTGCTGATGCAACATTGGTTTGCACCAGCTCTTGGCCATTGGTGGCGACGGCTCCCAGCACTGGATTGTTGATGGGCTTTACAGGCAAGAGCCCAGACCCCACAAAAACTTGTTGCTCAACATCCAAAATAAAATCCAGAGGACGATCACTCTTGTTCTCAAACGAATAAAGCGACCAATAATAGATGGGGCCAGGGCCTCTCGCTTGAAGCGTTACTTTTTTTGGGTCGCCCGGGCCTTGCAATGAAATTTGCGCGCGTTCGGCGGCTATGGGGCTCCGAAATTTTGAGAGTTCAACTTGGATGGTATTGGCATCTACATCCAAAATTGCTTCCGAAAAGGCCATGTTCGCCGAAAAGAGCAGAGCGCAGACAAAAATAAATGCTGCGCAAACCGGCCCGAACGTCTTGCGTGATTTGCCCAACCGAATCATGTGGCCAATCTAGCGGGTGATTGGTTTCAAGGCGAATGTCAGTTCAGAGTTTTGAGACGCGCAAATAATAGGTGATCCTCCCAGCGTCCTGCGATTTTGATGTAGGATGGCGCGTATCCTTCTTGCTTAAACCCCGAAGATTCCAGCAGCTTTTTAGATGCCGCATTTCTGGGCAGGCAGGCCGCTTCCAATCGGTGCAGGCCCAAGGTTTCGAACGAATGATTGAC
>JAYWEV010000021.1:0-2744 GCA_043779145.1 Aestuariivirga sp.
TGCTAACTTAAACAATAGCTTAGACTTCCGCTTTCTAACCAAATACGGACAAGGGTCAGGTTCAAATTCCATTGAGCACTGATTGCTTTTCTACAAGCAGCGTGATCATCTGTCGTCAAATACCTTCGTTGATGACTTTATTGAGCAGGCCCACTTGGTACGACCTAAGCCGTCGACCCGACTCTGGGCACTAGAAATTCCACTAGCTTTGTTGTACAAAGTTAATTGCAGTCGAATATGATTGCGGCGATGTTGGGGGATAATTCAATCTCTAAACTCCCCCCTACCTTGAGTACCCCCGACATCGTCTCCTGAAAGCCATCAAATCGTATGCTTATGATAGCGAACTTCCGCCTTTTTATCTTTTGGTCATTGGCCACCAATCTGTAATTCCTATAATGGGAAATTGTCAGGTTTATTAAAGAAAACGGTCTGGGCTGTTATACTTATCGAAAGCGCCCGCTAGTCGCATGCCATTTTTAGAAGCCTTGAAGGTTCGAAACATTGGTAATTAGCATGCGGTTATCGCACTGCTCCCGAACCTTATCCCAAAAAAATCCGACAACTTTTGCGCACCACTTGGTGTTGTGGGGAGGCCCCACCCATCCGGCGAAGTACCCCATCGGCTTCTGCTGAAACAGGGGTTAGGATGTGCACTTATTTCGGAACAACTAACTAAGGCAATCGGTTGACTCCTCTGCCAAACAAAACCAATTGCTGACATGGCGCTGACACGATGACAAAGTCATTGCCCGAGAATTCGTCTAAGATATTGAAATCATTGGCTCACCCGACAGGATTCGAACCTGTGACCTCTGCCTTCGGAGGGCTAAGGAATAAGTAATTTGTAGGTTTTCCATAATACTCCAACATACTTTAAATCATTGATTATGCGTGATTTAGCTATTTTGTGATGTTTTAAGTGTCTTGAAATTTCTTCTGCGGTGCTTACTATGTGCTTACTAGTCTGAAATTAGTAAGCACCAATGAGGGGCCCGCCATGACTAACCGTAAGATTACCAAATTAGTTGTCGATGCCGCTGTCGCTCGGAGCGCCGACTACTTCATGTGGGACAGCGAGCTAAAAGGCTTTGGGTTGAAGATCTCTAAGGCTGGGCGCAAATCTTATGTATGCCAATATCGGACGGGCGGTGGACGCACTGGAGACTCGCGACGCATCACTATTGGTGTCCATGGTTCGCCTTGGACGGCTGAGAATGCGCGTGCTGAAGCTCGGAAAATCCTTGGTCGAGCCGCAAACGGCGAAGATCCAGCGCAGGAGAAACAAGACCTCAAAAAGCGGCTGACCGTGGCTGAGTTGTGCGACCAATATTTGCTGCACGGTTGTGGAACCAAGAAGGCCAGCACGTTAGCCACCGACAAAGGCCGCATCGAACGTCACATCAAGCCGTTGGTTGGGAGAAAGAAGGTTCAGGACGTCACACGGGCCGACATCAAGAAATTCTTGCAGGACGTTGCGCAAGGCAAGACTGCAGCTGACATCAAAACTGGCAAGCGCGGTCGGGCCATAGTTAGAGGTGGTGAAGGAGCAGCAACCCGCACTGTCGGACTTCTCGGAGGCATTTTCGCTTATGCCGTAGATTGCGGCATGATCGACACAAGCCCGGTGATTGGTGTAAAGCGATTTATAGATAAAAAAGGAAATCGCTATCTCAGCCAGCAGGAACTTGTAGCCCTCGGCGAAGGGTTGAGGCGTGCTGAATTGGAAGGTGAGAATCCTTCTGCACTATCTATTCTCAAACTTCTCGTCTTCACGGGAGCGCGCAAGAGCGAGATTGAAACTCTAAAATGGCCGGAAATCGACTTTAAGGCAGGGTATTTGAAACTTGCTGATTCCAAGACTGGTCAAAAGGCCATCCCACTTAACGCAGGAGCGTTGCAAATTCTTAGCGATCAGAAAGTAATGGAGGGGAGCGACTTTGTATTCCCTGCCTATCGTGGCAACGGCTACTATGAGGGCACACCAAAAGTTTGGAAACGTATAAGATCAATTGCAGGAATCGAAAATGTCAGACTGCATGATCTTCGGCACAGCTTCGCCAGCATTGCCGTTTCGGGCGGTGCCAGTTTGCCGATCATTGGAGCGTTGCTCGGCCATGCGCACAGCGCAACAACCCAGCGTTACGCGCATTTGAGTGACGATCCATTACGGGCTGTAAGTGATGCCGTTGGAAGTCAGATTGCTGCTTCGCTATTTGGTGAAAGAGCCCAAACAGTTGTTCCATTCTCTCGAAGGACAAAAACATAAGCGACCCAAAGATGGCTAATACTAAAGAATGAGCTTGGTTGGACTATACACAAAAGTTCACTGCTAAGTTGAAAGCAGAATTTGTGGGAAAGCATTGTCACTTCTGAGAATAGCCAAAAGCAGAATTCATATTGACCAGCTAAAATTCGTAGAACCAGAATTCACTACCGGTCGACAAAGGCGATCGCACGGACTGGTGATCCCGTACCGTTCTCGATCGGCAGCGGCATGGCGGCAAGAAAACTCCACGGGGGCACCCGCTCCAAATTGGCGAAGTTCTCACCGATCAGAATATCCGCACCCAGAAGCTTGTGATGGGCCAGAAAATCTTTCGACGTGAAATGATCAATGGAGAGACAGTCTGTGCCAGCCAAACGCACACCCCTCTCTAGCAAAAGGCCTGCAGCAGCTTCCGATAGGCCAGGCCAAGCATTGAGAAAATCTGCGGCCCGTGTAGGGTGCTCCCAATATTGCG
>JAYWEV010000022.1:0-2737 GCA_043779145.1 Aestuariivirga sp.
CCTGACATAGTAACGCGACTTGAAGAAGAAAAAATATTCGGATTTTATGGTGCTGGCACGCTTTACGCTACACCACAAAGGGCGGAGCCACTGCTGTGAGTAATCAACCTGATATCATCCCCGATGGTCTCCCCGATCATCTGCCGGAAGGAGAACGCCTTCTGTGGCAAGGGCGACCCGATTGGAAGCGACTTGCAATTAATGCGTTTCATGTTCGCAAAGTTGCGATATATTTTGCTGTATTGATTTTAGTTCAGGGCGCTTGGAAACTTAGCCATGGAGCAGCGCTAACAGAAGCGCTGCAATCTGTGCCAAAACTGATAGGGCTGGCCATTTCCGCTTGCGCAATTTTGCTGGTAATCGCCTATGCCAGTGCGCGCTCGACGCGTTACACATTGACCAGTAAACGCGTGCTTATGAAAGTCGGCATTGCTTTACCTGTGATCATCAATTTGCCACTTCGTCAGATCGATGGTGTGTCGTTTGCTACCACCGGAAATGATTGCGGTACAGTGTGTTTCAAAACTGGTGGAAATGTGCGTCTGGCATATTTGCTCCTCTGGCCGCATGCAATGCCTTGGCAATTGACGAAGCCAAAACCTGCCTTCCGCGACATACCAAATGTGGAAGAGGTGGCCTCACGTCTTGCTTTGACTTTGGGCGGGCAAATGCCAATTATAGAAACTCAAAGTGCAATGCCTCACGGCAACATGGTTCCTGCGGAGTAAATAATATGTCAGCCAGCGCCGATCAAATGTTTACATCTAAAGCGTTTAAGATCATTTCTGTGGGCTTGGTCGCAGTTGTAGTTGCTATTGGCTCGCTGCGGTTGGCAGGTTATCAACCACCACCCTCTTTACCTAATGAGCCTGCTTTAGCGACTCGTGTTTTAGCGGTGGAGGATGCAGACCAAGGCACCGTTATTGTGCGTGATGCAAAAACCGGAGAAAACATCGCGACGTATAAACACGGTGAGGGAAGCTTTTTCCGCGCGACTCTCAGAACATTGGTCAATGATCGTCGACATAAAGGACTTACCCTTGATGGAAATTTTCGGCTTGAAGCCCATTCAGGGCATCAGCTATTCTTGATTGACGAGATTTCAGGAAAAACGCTTTCAATGAATGCTTTTGGCCCAACCAATACAGCGGTTTTTGCCGCACTCATATCTAACCATAAGGAAGGAGAGGGTTTATGATAAATCCCTTCGCCACAAAAGTGACCGAACACGTCATGTGCACTGTCAATGTCGTGAATACATTTGAGTCTTTACAAGCCCATGTGGTGCTTGATGGCGACATTAAAATTCAACCCGGTGATGAGGTGCTAGTCCAAGGTGCGGAAATTCGCGTGCCATATGGCGAAACCTATACCGAGCGCCGCCAAGCCACAATCAATAGAGCGGGCTGGCTTGAACGCAAATGGACCGAGCTGACTGGTAATTTAGAATACATGGAATTGCTTGAGTTCTCATTTTCGGAGGAAAAAGCACTATGACAATTGAACGTTTAGGCCTGAAGGCCAAGAACACCACTGAAATGGCCGCAACAACAACGGCGTTAAGCCCGCGATTTTACACCACCGATTACGCGGCAATGGATAAAATGGACGTAACACCCGTTCGTGCTGAGTGGGACAAGCTCCTGCAAGAAATGCGCGAAGACCCCAATAAAACCCATTTCCGTCGTTCTGAAGAGTGGGACAATGTTTCACTTGATGATTTAGAGCCTGGTCTTCGCAAGGAGTTTGTTGATTTTCTCGTAAGCTCTCTCACGGCAGAATTTTCAGGCTGTGTACTTTACGCCGAAATGCGCAAACGCGGCACCAATCCAGACATCACTGAACTTTTTAAATATATGAGCCGTGACGAAGCCCGCCACGCAGGCTTTATCAACGATACGCTCAAAGATTTTAATATCGGCGTTGATCTCGGCTTTCTAACCAAGGCCAAGAAATATACATTTTTCAGGCCGAAGTTTATTTTCTACGCAACATATCTTTCCGAAAAAATCGGCTATGCGCGCTACATCGTGATTTTTCGGCATTTGCAGCAGCATCCGGAAAAACGTTTCCACCCCATTTTTAAATGGTTTGAAAAATGGTGCAATGATGAGTTCCGCCACGGTGAAGCTTTTGCCTTGTTGATGCGCGCCAACCCCCATCTGCTCACGGGACTCAACAAATACTGGGTGAAATTCTTCTTGTTGGCAATTTTCGCAACCATGTATGTGCGTGATCATCAACGTCCGTATTTCCATGAGGCACTTGGCGTTGATCCCACGGACTATGGCATGAAGGTTTTCCGCATCACGTCGGAAATTTCGCGTCAGGTATTTCCTTTGTCAATCGATATTGAAAATCCAAGGTTCTTGGCATTGCTTAATAAGCTTTTGGTCATCACCGATAAGGCCGCTGCCCAACAAGCCAAGGGCGGTGTGAGCGCGAAAATCAGCAAGCTTACAACAACTCTCAAAGCAGGTTTTGTTTTCTTGCAACTCTTCACCATGCGCAGCAAAGAAAATATAGCGCCAGCTGAAATTCGTTTGGCACCGAGCTACTGAGCATGATGTTGTTTGCAGCTATAGCTTTTGTAGTTGTCATGTGGAGTGCATCGACGGCCGTGATATTTTATCTCGACAGTCTTGCCCCATCAACATTCAAATATAGCTTGGCGGCAGCAACTTTTGTTTTGGCATGCTGTGGGTTAGCAATCTGGCTATTGGTGGGCGCCGATTCA
>JAYWEV010000023.1:0-2729 GCA_043779145.1 Aestuariivirga sp.
TCATGGACAAGCCAGAATATCTGACCAATCAAAAGCTTTGGGCCAAGGTGGCAATCGTTGTGTTGCTTACGATAAATGGCGTGTTCGTTCACAACCGCGTCCTACCAATCTTAAAGCAGAAAGTCGGGCAACGGATTTTTGAAATGGCCAACAAACTCGAAACGCTGCTTCTAACACTGGTGGGCAGTGTGTCTTTTGTGTCGTGGACCACGCCGTTCATTCTCGGCAAAGCCAGCGAATTGAATTATGTGACGCCAATGTGGGTTATAATGTTGGCCTATTTCGGCGCAGTTTTTGCAATGTGGTTCATTATGTTTGTGACCATGAGCAGCGTTTCAAAACTTCAAAGTTTTGCAAGAAAAGCGGCGAACGCCACACTGCAGCACTCTGCAAACTGGGAAAACATGATCCCGGCCAATTTGCATAAAGTCAAAACTGTGAAAATCGAAGCCAGAGCCGCTTAAAAATGAGTGGCCGGGGGTTTCCGGCCACACTTTAAATATCTAAACTTTAATCTTGGTTCGGCATCGTCCAAGTAAGCTCACGAATCCCAAACCCGAAATTAACAAAGGCAATGATGTTGGAATAGGAACAGTGGACACAGCTTTTACAACAATATCATCAACCCTCACATTGCCGCTACGAACAGAACTGAACACAACTTTCGTCAGTTTGATTTGCGGCGCATTGCCAAGCGCGCTGAAGAGATAGGCTTGGTTGTTATGAAGGTTTCCGGTCGCAAATACGAATTGGCGGAGATGAACACCTCCGAGCCCAAATGTATCAACCAGCAATGCGTTAGACGAACCATTGCCCAGAAGTTTGAACCAGAAATTCGTCAATGTAAAAAACGGTGTGTTAATGGAAGTCACATCCGAATGCTGAACGTTATTCAATGTCAGACACGGGTTGTTGTTGCAATTTCCGTTCACAATTCGCGTTGGCGTCACCTTGACGCCCGATTCCACAACACTCGTGTCGGTGAAGTGCGCAGCATTAAAAGTGGTCGTTACTGCGTCCGCAGCACAGCTCCCTAAAACCATCAACCCAAGTGCACATCCGGCTCCTAAAATCCATTTTTTAACCCGTGAGCCTACTTTTAAACTCTTAGAAAATTGCCATTTCATCATAAGCTATCCTCAATTGATTTTTCATCAGTGACTGCCGCACTCAAATCGGATATGCACACTTAAGTTTGCATATTTTCAATAAATCAATTTTAAGTAAATGAAGTTACTTTTGCAAAGTGAAAGCAAGATTGCCTAACCACGCATTTGCCATAAAAAAACTCTGCAGTTTCCTGCAGAGTTCATAGCACGTTCAAATGAGTGAAATTAGATCGCGCGCTTGCGTCGGCGGCCCAACAAACCTATGCCAAATATGCCCGTGAGCAACAACGGCAATGCGCCCGGAACTGGCACCGGACTGGGGTTAGCGCCATTGGAGGTGCTCAAAACGATATTATCAATACGTGCACCGCCATCATCCCCGACGCTAAAGGCAATTCGAGTGAGGTTGCTCCAAGCTTGATAATCAGGCAGCAGACTGAAAAGACTCACCATAGACTGGTTGCTGTGATGATCGTCATCATCCGCATTCGATTGAATAACAAGGTGATGAAGCAGATTGCCGCCATTGTAAGCATCCACAATAAGCGACGCCTCTTCATCCAAAAGCTTAAACCAAAAATCTGTAAGCTTGAACTGACTGCCGCTGATCAAAGCCAAAGTCGAACTCTGCTCTTCTTTCAAAGACAGGCATGAGCCGCTCAAGCAATTGCTGGTTACAATGCTCGATTTACTTGACTTATTTAATTGAAATCCAGCCTCACTATAAGTCTTTTTAGTTTTAATCCCCGCGTCAAAAGTACCCGCGTCAAAAGTAATAGTCACAGCATTTGCTGATGAACAAGCGGCCACTGAAACCGCAACACCAGCCAATGCAGCTAGGGCTAATTTCCGAATAGCATTCACGCCAAATTTGTTGTTTTTAAAATTTAAGTTCATGTCTGTCGCCCTTATATATTACTCTTAGTTTAGAATAATTTTACTGTCTCTAACAAGTCAAAAATAACCTTAATTCCCATCAAATCAATTTTTACAACCACAGCGTGAATCATCAGAGGTTTTAAATTGCGGCGGCTTGACGCTGCGGCGGTAAGGGGATTTGCGAACGGCGCCTGCAGCGCCCAAGTTAGAAGCATGTTTAAGATAAGATCATGGCCGGAAGCAACGTGGCGCGGGTTTCGTTGCAAGTGCCCTTCATGCGGCGAAGGAATGCTTTTTTATAGATATTTGAAGGTTGTCGACCACTGTCCCGTCTGTAGTGAAGATATGCACTACCAGCGCGCTGATGACGCCCCGCCCTATCTGACCATACTGGCTGTCGGTCACATTGTTGTGCCGGGCCTATTTGTTGTCGAAAGGCTTTATAAACCGGCCATCTGGGTTCACATGGCAACATGGCTGCCCCTCACCCTTATCCTTAGTCTGGCACTGCTTCCCATGTTCAAGGGCGCTGTGATCGGCCTGCAATGGGCGCTACGCATGCATGGGTTCGGACTTTCGGGCACATTTGAGTCAGATCATTAGGCTGCGCTTGACTTTCCCAGCCTTTTGGGGTCTATCCGCGCCAACAGACATTCGGAGACTATTATGGCTAAAGGTAACGTGATCAAGATTAAGCTGGCATCGACTGCCGATACAGGCTTTTTCTATGTGACCAAGAAA
>JAYWEV010000024.1:0-18895 GCA_043779145.1 Aestuariivirga sp.
CCGGAGACGGATTTTTTCTCTTTCAAAAATACTGTCGGTTCGCGCTTGGTTACAAAACCGCGCGGACGGAAGCGCATCATAAGAACCATGGCCAGACCAACAGCGAGCATCCGGAACTGAATAGGCTCAGTGCCCGATGGCAACACAGCCTTCATGAAATCCATTTCGCGGAACAATTCAAACGAACCCATGATGACAATGGCTGAGAACACAATGCCGATTTGCGAGCCCAAACCACCGAGAACAACGATGGCGAGGATCAAAGCAGATTCGATATAAACAAATGATTCCGGTGATACGAAGCCTTGCCTGGCCGCAAAGAAGCTGCCGGCAAATCCACCAAACATGGCACCAATCGCAAACGCAGTGAGCTTTGTTGTGGTCGTGTTTATACCGAGCGAACGACACGCAATTTCATCTTCACGCAAAGCTTCCCACGCACGGCCAATCGGCAGGCGGCGCAAGCGCTTGGTGACAAAATAAGTGACGAGAGCCAAAGCCAAAATCACATAATATAAGAAGATATAAAAATGGATGCGGTTAAACGCAATGCCAAAGAAGTCTGAGAAACTGCCCGGCGCGTCTTTGAATGGAAGTCCAAAGAAAGTAATTTTAGGAACCAGAATACCTTGCGGGCCATTGGTGAAAGAGAACCAGTTGATCAAAACCAAACGGATCATTTCACCGAATGCTAAAGTTACAATGGCCAGATAGTCACCACGCAAACGCAACACTGGAAATCCTAAAACCACGCCCCACGTCGCAGCAAGCAGGCCTGCAACTGGCAGCGAGATATAAAACGCCCACGGCAAAATCCCCGTACCGAACCATTGTGGAAAATAAACGGTTGAAAGCAGTGCATATGCGTAGGCACCCACCGCATAGAATGCGACATAACCAAGGTCGAGCAATCCAGCCAGACCCACCACAACGTTAAGGCCCCAGCCCAACATAATGTAGATCAAAATATAAACTGCCAAATCCATCACGCGTTTGTCCCAAATGGGATGAAAATATGTGAAGAGCGGAAACGCTAAGGCAAATATTAATAATATGGGAGCAACGTTTTGAGAGATTTTTTCGCCCAAACTCTGGCGAATACCAGTTGTGCCTGACTGTTGGTCTAAATGTTTGAAATAAAGATACTGGGCAATGCCAGCCATAATACCAACAAATAGGCTTACAAAATTCCTTAAAATGGTTGGTGTTTCGGGCCAAAACAATAGCAATGTGATACGGCAAATCATTATGGTCGCAATAGGGAGGAGCAAATACTTCAAAAATAATTGCCATAACCAATTGGTATACGATCGAATGGCAAGACTTAAGGGCGTGTCACTCCACATTATAAGCTGCAAGAATAACCGAACGCCAACCACAATCGCCGTAAGCGCAAAAACCAAACCCCATTTCTGGACAATGGTAATAACGCCCTGACCAATTTGGGTTCTGAGCGCAACAATTGGCGTGAGAATAAGGAATGTCAGAATGGCGGTACCAACCAAATCCTTGGCGAGACCTTGTATCGTAAGCTTTTTCGTTTCTTCGGAGGTAGAGTTGTTTTTGGGCACAACCGACATGAGCTAAACCTTCTCCACTTCAGGTTTACCGAGCAGACCTTGCGGCATGAAGATTAAAACCATGACTAAAACTGTGAAAGCCGCCACGTCTTTATATTCGACCGAGAAATAAGCGCTCCACATAACTTCAATCATGCCAATCACAAGGCCACCAAGCATAGCACCGGGCAATGAACCAATGCCTCCAAGAACAGCTGCGGTGAAGGCCTTAATACCAGCAAGAAAGCCAATGTAAAAATCCGTCACGTTATAATAGAGTAAGAACATTGTGCCCGCGAATGCGGCCAAGCAAGCACCCAGAATAAATGTAATTGAAATGGTGCGATCAACATTGATGCCAAGCAGAGATGCCATTTTGGTATCTTGCTCACAGGCCCGTTGGGCACGACCCAGCGCAGTCCGGGTGATCAGCAAGGTAAATGCCGTCATCAAAACCAGCGTCGAAACAATAATAATGATTTGCATATTCGAAATTTTGACGATGAATTCGCCATTTTCCGCAGCACGGTGCATCAATTCATAACCACCACCAATAAGCGGCTGCATGGGCTTTGGACGGCCTTCCTGCGCAATACGCACAAATTCTTGAAGAACAATCGACATGCCGATAGCGGAGATAAGCGGAGCCAACCGGAACGAGCCGCGAAGCGGCCTGTAAGCCACACGCTCAATTGTCCAGTTATATACTGCAGCAATGAGCATAGCTATGACGACGACCAATGCCAAAGCCAAAATAATTATGAAAGCGCCGCTTCCGCCGGTTACGCCTAAAACCAAAAGCACAATGAAAGATACCATTGAGCCAACCATGAACACATCGCCATGGGCGAAGTTGATCATGCCAATAATGCCGTAAACCATCGTGTATCCGATAGCGATAAGCCCGTAGATTGAACCGAGCGTGAGCCCGTTAATCAGCTGCTGGAGAAAATACTCCAAGTCGCCCCCCTAATGTTTGACGCGTTGCTTCCGAAACCTCGGCTCTGATGGCCAAGCTTGCGATCTGTTTTAAAGAAGCAAAACAATAAATACAAGTGTGACAATGCCGTGTGTTAATGACTTGCTGCAGCGCAACATTTCGAATTTGACAAATCGCAATGCGAGCTATATCAGTTAAACATATATCAAACTGGCATATAGCAAATGAACATTAGAACACTTTGCCTAGGCATTCTCTCGTTTCAAGAAGCTTCTGGATATGAGATCAAGAAAGAAATTGAGGAAGGCATGTTCAGCCACTTCATCGACGCAAGTTATGGTTCGATTTACCCAGCTCTTAGCCAGCTTAACGCTGAAGGCTTGGTGACCGTGCGCGCTGAAGAGCAAACTGGCAGACCTGATAAGAAGGTCTATTCGGTGACTGAGGCGGGCCGCGCGGCTTTGGCCAAAGGACTTTTAGTCGTCCCCGCTCGTGACAAATATAAGTCAGAATTTTTATTCGAAATGCTGTTCAAAAATATGTTGCCAGAAGCTCATATAAGGCTTGCAATCGAAAAGCAGCTTCATGATCTACGAGACGATTTGAGCCGTATGGCTGAGTGTCGGGCTGAAGGGCAAATCAATGAAGGTTCCGAATTTATTATGGGATATGGCGAAGCGGTTTTGACTGCTGGCGCGAAATATCTTGAAGCAAAAATTGCACAATTGCAGCCGAATTTAAAGTTGGCGGCTGAGTGATATTGAACATCAGAATATTAGAGGGAAGACGAGCACTATGAAGAACTCCATTTTAGCGCTTTTTTTGGCGGCAGTTTTGTCCTCAACAGCAATGACGGCGGACGTTCGCGCCGATGATGCCGCCGTAGCGCCCGCAAAAACTGGTGCCGGAAATCCTGTTGTGACTGTGTTCTTGGCCCAGAAAAAACCAATTGCTGCAAATTTGATCGTAACGGGCAGCTTCGCTGCTGGTGAATTGGTTTTGGTCAGCCCGCAAGTGGAAGGTTTAGCGATCACCGATATTTTGGCGGAAGAGGGAGATGCAGTAAAGAAAGACCAAGTTCTCGCAAAACTGTCTGCATCATCGATTGACATTAAGATTCTGCAAACCCAAGCAACCATTGCTAAGAACGATACATCAATTAAGCAAGCGAATAACCAAATTGAACAAGCCAAGATCAACAATGATCGCGCACAGGCTGATTTGAACCGCACCAAAAAACTGCGCTCAACAGGTGTCGCAACGGTGGAACAATTTGATCAACGGCAAGCTGCAGCCGATTTGACCAACGCGCAATTCCAATCCGCTGAACTAGCGCTCGATAGTTCCAAGGGAGATCGCTTAGGCCTTGATGCGCAAATGCAGGATTTGCAATTACAAAAGAGCCGCACCGAAATTAAAGCGCCTGTTGATGGCTTTATCAGCCGGCGCACAGCGCAGGTTGGTGGCATTGCTTCAGCCAGCAAAGATGCGATGTTTAATATCGTTGCAAACAGCACGATTAAGCTTTTGGCCGAAGTCGCAGAGTCAGATTTGCCGAAAGTGCACATTGGCCAGAAAGCAACCATTGTTGTGAACGGCATGTCAAAAGCCATCAACGGCGAAGTTAAATTAATTGGCCGCGAGGTGAATGAAACCACGCGTATCGGCATTGCGCATATTCGCGTGGAAGAGGGTACAAAGATTCCGCTGGGTAGTTTTGGTCGTGCAACGATTGCACTTGCTGCTTCTGACGGCGTGGTGCTGCCGCTCACCGCTGTGACATTCGGTGAAGACGGCCCAACAGTTCAGATTGTTGAAAATAGCAAGGTCACTGTGCGCAAAGTGATCACCGGACTGGTCAGCACATCCGAAATCGAAATTACTAATGGTTTGAAAGAAGGCGAATCTGTTGTCGCACGCGCGGGCACATTTGTGCGCGATGGTGACACGGTGACGGCCGTAAAACTTACAGACCCAGCGCAATAAGGAGCGCATGTTATGAACTTTAATTTCTCGGCCTGGTCGATTAGGAATCCAATTCCGTCTATCGTCCTCTTTTTCGTTTTGATCATGTTGGGCGTGCAAAGTTTCCGCGCTTTGCCGATTACCCGGTTCCCGAACATTGACGTGCCGGTGATTGCCATTTCAGTTTCACAAGGCGGTGCCACACCTGTTGAACTTGAAGCGCAGGTGACAAAACTGATTGAAGATGCTGTAGCTGCTGTGAATGGCGTGAAGCACATTACTTCTACATTGACAGATGGTGTTTCAACCACCGCCATCGAATTCCGCATGGAAAAATCAACAGCTGATGCGTTGCAAGAAACCAAAGATGCCGTTGCAAAAATTCGCGGCACATTGCCAAGTTCAATTGATGAACCTGTCATCCAGAAAATTGACGTTGAAGGTCAATCGATTCAAACTTTTGCAGCAACAGCTTCCGGCATGACACTTGAACAGCTGTCTTGGCATATCGACGATGTTGTATTGCGCGAATTGCGCGGGCTTTCAGGTGTTGGCCGTGTTGAACGTTATGGCGGCGTACAGCGTCAGATCAACGTTGATCTTGATCCCTCCAAACTCCAATCTCTCGGCGTAACTGCAGCATCAGTGAATGCCCAGCTCGCAGCTGTAAATACAGATCAAGGGGGTGGCCGCAGTGATATTGGCGGCAGCGAACAGGCGATCCGCACAATAGGTGGTGCTCGGTCAATCGAGCAATTGGGTGCCACAAAAATTGCATTGCCCAACGGCACAGTCGTTCGCCTCGATAACCTTGCGAAGATTACCGATGCTTACGAAGAGCCCCGCACATTCGCGCGCTACAATGGCAACCAAGTTGTTACATTCTCGGTGTTCCGCGCCAAAGGTTCAAGCGCCACCGCTGTGGGTGACAAAGTGACTGCGGCAATTGAAAGATTGAGTCAATCTGGCAAGGGCGTGAAATACACGCTCGTCGATGACACCGTGCATTATATTTACGGCAACTACACCGCCGCCATGGAAACCTTGATTGAAGGTGCAGTACTTGCTGTGCTGGTGGTGTTGCTGTTCTTGCGCGACTGGCGCGCCACGCTGATTTCGGCAATCTCTCTGCCGCTTTCAGCCATCCCCACATTCTGGGCTATGGACTTGATGGGTTTCTCACTCAACCTCGTTTCATTCCTCGGCATCACGCTGGCAACGGGTATTCTGGTTGACGATGCGATTGTGGAAATTGAAAACATCGCGCGCCATATGCGAATGGGCAAATCGCCTTATCGCGCAGCCCTCGAAGCCGCCGACGAAATCGGCTTGGCGGTTATTGCGATTACCTTCACAATCGTCGCCGTGTTTGTGCCTGTATCATTTATGGACGGCGTTCCCGGCCAATATTTCCGTCAATTCGGTTTGACGGTTGCAGTCGCTGTGTTGTTCTCGCTGCTCGTGGCGCGGCTTATCACACCGATGCTCGCCGCCTATTTCCTGCGCGACCATGGTCATGCCGAGGAAAAACCAGGACTCGTCTCGCGAGCCTATAGCCAATTCCTCTATTTCACCAATTGGGGGCCAGTTTACGCCAAAATATCGACAGCCCAAAAACGCTACGACCAACGCTGGCTCGCAGTCTCATTGGTGCTGGCAGCGGTTGTCGCAATTATGGAAAATGCATTCTCTGTCTCCAGTTGGGGCGTAAAATTAACCATCCTAGGAATGCTCCTGCCTTCTTTGCTGTACAGCTTGTACTCATTTGTCGTTTTTCTGTACCATGTGGATGACGAATGGGTTTGGAATAGTTCTGAATATCTCTTATTTAACAAGCAGCGGAAGTTAGTACCCAAGAACGGTAAAATCGCGTTGGGGAGCTATCTAACGATCATTGTCGCTATAGCCGTTTTGTTCGGTTCCGTCTCCATGATCGGATGGTTGGCAACTGGCTTCATTCCCCCCGGTGATGAATCACGATTTGTGTTGTCAGTTGAGTTGCCTCCGGGTTCGACTTTAGAGCAAACTTTAGTCAAGACTGAAGAACTCGCTGGCATCGTAGGCAAGCAGCCGGAAGTGGCCAACGTGTTTGTATTAGGCGGGTCTTCACCGACAGGCAATACAGAACCGCGTCAAGCTTCAATGTTTATTTCGTTGAAAAAGAAGGCTGATGGTTTGATCCCCGGTGTTCTCAATCCAATCATTCGTGGACTGAACAAGATATCGCCTGTGAGCATTCCCACCCTGGCCACGACTGGCCGAACAAAACCACAGGTTTTGGTCGAAGACGAAATCTACAAATCTGTGGGCAATGTTGCAGATGCGCGGTTCTGGAAAGTGAACGATCGCGGTGCACGTGACATTCAATATGATATGCTTTCGAACGATCCCGTTGCTCTAACGGAAGCCGTTGCAAAATTGGAAGGTGCGTTGCGTAAAGAACCAAAACTGCGTTCAATTGCTGCTGAAGGCGCGCTTAATCGTTCTGAAATTCGCGTAACACCAAAGCTCGATGAAGCCGCAAAGCTTGGCATCACGTCGCAGCAAATCAGCCAAGCCCTGCGCGTGGCAACGATTGGCGACTTTGGGCCATTGCTGGCAAAGTACAATGCGGGTGATCGTTTAATACCGATCCGTGTTCAAATACCGATTTCGGCACGCAGCAGTTTTCAGGAGCTGACAGGCTTGAAGATTATGAATGCGAAGGGCGAGTCGGTTCCAATTTCAACCGTAGCCGATATTCAATTCAGCCAGGGCCCAGCTTCAGTGACCCGCCACGACCGCCAACGTTGGGCGAAAATTGGCGCCGACCTGCAGCCGGGTGTTGAACTGGGTGATGGCCAGAAAAAGTTTGAAGAAGTTGCCAAGGCGATGAATTTGCCGAAGTCTGTTGTGTTCTCGGCAGGCGGTGACTCCGAAGTGCAGGGCGAAATCTTTGCAAGCTTCGGCAAAGCGGCCTTGCTCGGCGTGGTCATCATGCTTGGCATTCTGATTTTGCTGCTTGGCAATTTCTTCCAGCCTTTTGCAATTGTGTTAGCGTTACCGCTATCAATTGGCGGTGTGGTTACAGCGCTGTGGCTCACAGAAAAATCACTCTCAATGCCCGTGATCATCGGCATGTTAATGTTGATGGGTATCGTGGCCAAAAACGGCATCATGCTCGTCGACTTTGCCGTTGAAAGGGTGAAACACGGCATGGAACGCGTAGATGCAATCGTTGACTCAGGTCGCAAACGCGCCCGCCCCATCATCATGACGACACTGGCAATGGGTGCAGGCATGGTGCCATCGGCCATTGGTATCGGGGAAGGTGGCGAATTCCGCGCTCCCATGGCAACAGCCGTAATTGGCGGTCTGATTGCTTCAACCATTCTGAGCCTTGTTTTTGTTCCATCATTTTATATCGTGATGGATGACGTGGCGAAATTCTTCGTATGGTTATTTGGTCGCTTTGTGGGTCCAACTGATGAAGCGCCTGTGGTGGATCATGCATTAGAAGTAGTCAAAGCTGAAATGCTTAAAACCAATGCTGCCATTGAGCATTTGGATGAACGCATCGATCAGGTTGAAGCCGAAGTCGCAACCAAAATGCCAGCCTTGAAAAAACCAAAGCTGACATTGGCTGCCGAGTAGAACCACCAATCATTCCTCCTCTAGAGCGGTTGACTTTCCACGGAAAAGTCAAAATCGCCCGTGGGCAGGAATGCTATTTCAACTCGCTCAACCCCTGCGCAATGCGCGTCAGAGCCTTTTTCAAATCAGCCTCTGATGCCGCAAATGAGAGGCGCACTGAACCAGAAGCACCAAAAGCCGTACCAGGAACAATTGAAACGCCGTGCTTTTCCAACAGCCAATCACAAAGCTGATCCGTAGATTCGATCATATGATTGCCAGCGCGCCTTCCTAAGAATGCAGAAACATCAGGAAACGCATAAAACGTTCCCGGAATATCGGCGATCTTGACGCCTTTAATGGCGCGTAAGCGGCTTAATACTAGATCGCGCCTCGCTTGATATTGCACGCGCATTTTCTCCACGTCATCGCGCGGTCCTTGCAAAGCGGCAATAGCTGCCCGCTGCACAAACTGATTAGCACCTGCCGAGATAATGCTCTGCATCCGCGCCATGGCTATGGCGATTGGCTCAGGCGCTGCCGCGTAACCCAAGCGCCAACCTGTCATGGCAAAACCTTTTGAAAAGCCATTCAAAGTAATCGTGCGTTCTAACATGCCGGGCAATGATCCAAATGAAACCATCTCACCATCAAATAAAATATACTCATAAATCTCATCCGACAGCACCATCAGCTTTGGGTGCAGCCGAACCAAGGCTGCTATCGCTTCAAGCTCGTGGCGCGTCCAAATTGCACCAGTTGGGTTGCATGGCGAGTTTAACATGATGAGTTTTGTGTTGGGCGTAATTGCCGCTGCAATACGCGTAACTGGCACTTTGTAGTTTTCCGAAACGTCGGCCGTCAGCACCACAGCCTTGCCACCCGCAAATTTCACTGAGCCTTCATAGGAAACCCAATAAGGCGCCAGACATATTACTTCATCGCCCGGCCCAATTAATGACAAGATTGCATTATTGATTGCCTGCTTAGTGCCGTTGGCCAACACGATTTCACCCGCCGTATAGTTCAAACCGTTTTCCGATCGGAGCTTTTGGGAAATCGCCTCGCGCAATTCAGGAATACCAGCCACAGGCGAATAGTGGGTAAATCCCATATCCATGGCAGCCTTGGCAGCATCGCGGATATTTTGCGGCGTATCAAAATCAGGCTCACCAATGGTCAGAGCCACAACATCTTGGCCAAGTGCGCGAAGCTCGCGCGTGCGCTGTGACATGCGAATAATAGCACCCTCATCGGCGGCGTTAGCGCGAGGAGAAAGCATTGCGGATGCGTCAAATATTTCGGTCATAATAACCGCTGGCTATGCCAGCTATTGCTTGCGGCGTCGAGGTCATCCAGACTAAAACAGTGTTTTTTAGTGAGGCCTGATGAATCGCGTATTTTTGCTTTGTCCCTTAATTCTATTGCTGGCGGCGTGCTCCGAACCTTCTTCTGGCGTGCGCATCACAAAAACGGAACTTCAAGCCGCACCCGCCGTTGTCCAAGCGCAACCAAAAACGGAACCCGTGTTTTATAATGGAAAAATCTACCAAGTGGCATTCGCGTCCGATCCTAGTGGCGGTTATGCTATGTCCGTTTCAGGAATGCAGGTGACTCAACAAAAGGATGCTGTGGCCGTTGCCACATCTTCTCTGCGGCAGTTTGCATGTCGCGCTAAACAAACCGGAAAGCTTTTGTCCCAACCCCAATACATCACTTCTCAATGGCGTATGACCGCTCATTGTGTATAGTTTCGAGGTTCATCCATGATATTAGACCGCGTCATTAAGACATTGATACTTAAAGGTGATTTGACTGTCACGGATTGGAACGGCAAAACCAAACGCTATGGCGATGGTACAACACCAAAGGCCCACGTTAAATTTCACTCTCGTGCAGCGGCCCTAAAGGTGGCACTAGATCCAGATTTACATTTGGGTGAAGTGGTCACAGACGGCGAACTGACCGTGGAGCAGGGCAGCATCCGCGACTTTATTTTATTGCTGATGCAAAACGTTGGAACGGGGCAAAATAATCATCCCCTTCACCGCGTCGCTTATCGTGCCCGTTTGTTGCTCCGCCGCGTTTATCAACACAACCCAGTTGGAAAAGCCGAGAAAAATATCACTCACCATTACGATATCAACGGTGAGATCTATGACCTGTTTCTGGATAAAGATCGCCAATATTCTTGCGCTTTTTATGAAACTGAAGATGCAACACTCGAAGAGGCCCAGCTCGCAAAAAAACGCCATCTTGCGGCCAAGCTCGGCATTAAACCCGGCATGAAGGTTTTGGATATAGGCTCAGGCTGGGGCGGCATGGGGCTTTATCTCGCCCAATATTGTGGCGCAGACGTAACGGGCGTCACCCTCTCACATGAGCAACATGAACTCAGCAACAAACGTGCCGCTGAAATGGGTCTCACAGCACAGGCGCGTTTCCTGTTGAAAGATTATCGTGCGCTGGACGAACAGTTCGACCGCATCGTTTCCGTTGGCATGTTTGAACACGTAGGCGTTGGCCACTATGCCGAATTTTTCAAAAAAATCTCCACATTGATGAAGCCCGACGGCGCAGCGGTGTTGCACTCGATCAACCGCGCCGACGGTCCGGGCATCACGGGCGCGTGGATTCAAAAATATATTTTTCCCGGCGGCTATGTGCCATCGCTATCTGAAACAATTCCCCACATGGAGCGCGAAAAACTTTACATTACCGATATCGAAATTCTGCGCATGCACTATGCGCGAACATTGAAAGAATGGGGCAGGCGCTTTACAGCCAACCACAAGCGCGCTGCTGAAATTTACGATGAACGCTTTTGCCGGATGTGGGATTTTTATCTGGCCGGCTCCGAAGGTTCGTTCCTTTATGCCGAGATGAACAACTTTCAAATTCAGTTCAGCAAAAACCAACACGCCTTGCCTTACACACGTAATTACATTGAAGCCGAAGAAGAACGGCTTCGTAGGTTGGAGAAGGATCCAACGAAAAAGGTTAAGGCTGGTTAACCATAAAATCCTTCAAACTATTGCGGGTTCCGGAACTTCGTGCTTAATTAAACGTTAAATACCGCATCCTGTAATTGCTTGAGGTAATCCATGGTTCTTGAGCGTATTTTGTCGAGTTTAGTGAAAAAGGGTGATCTGACAGTCACTGACTGGAATGGACGCACGCTCCGCTACGGTGATGGCAACTTTCCCAAGTCCCACATCAAATTCGAATCTGCGGCTGCCGCCCGCCACATGGCGATAGACCCAGATCTCTATCTAGGCGAAAGTTACATGGACGGCAGTCTCAAGATACTGAATGGAACGATTGCTGATTTCTTGCACATTGCTATGCAAAATGCCGGCACCAACAATTACCATCCCGTGCACCGGGCACTAGGTAGAGCGCGCATGGCGCTGCGCCGCATTCACCAACATAATCCGGTTGGAAAAGCCAAAGACAACGTTGCACATCATTATGATTTATCGGGTGCCATTTATGATTTGTTTCTGGATCGCGACCGGCAATATTCCTGCGCATATTTTGAAACGAAGAATTCCACATTAGAAGATGCACAGTTGGCCAAGAAGCGCCACCTCGCCGCAAAACTTGACATTAAGCCTGGTATGAAAGTGTTGGACATTGGCTCAGGTTGGGGTGGCATGGGATTGTATCTTGCCGAAGTGTGTGGAGCTGAGGTGACGGGCGTAACATTGTCGGAAGAGCAATTCAGACTCTCCAATGATCGCGCCCTTCAACGCGGTGTCAAAGGCCAGACGCAATTCCTGCTCAAAGATTACCGCGAGCTTGATGGGCCTTTTGACCGCATCGTTTCAGTGGGCATGTTTGAGCATGTTGGCATCGGTCATTTCCCTGAATTTTTTGCAAAAGTTTCAACGCTGTTGAAAGATGATGGTGCAGCCGTTTTGCATTCCATCAATCGTTCCAACGGCCCAGGTGCGACCAGCGCATGGATTAAGAAATACATTTTCCCCGGCGGATATGTTCCCGCTCTTTCCGAGGTTCTGCCACATATTGAGCACGCAGGGCTCTATGTCACCGACATCGAAATTCTGCGTCTCCATTATGCTGAAACACTGAAAAAATGGGGCCATCGCTTCGCCGCTAATCGCGATAAGGCCGCCGAAATCTATGACGAACGTTTCTGCCGCATGTGGGAGTTCTATTTAGCAGCCTCCCAAATGGCCTTCCGCTATTCAGGCATGAACAATTTCCAAATTCAGTTCGGCAAAGACCAGAATATGTTGCCTTTGACGCGCGATTACATCCACGCCCAAGAAAATCGACTGCGGAAGATTGAAGCAAAGACGCCATTATTGAAGATGGTCGGCACCGCATAACTGTCACAAAACTGTTACATTATGTTTTTAATCCGGCTGAATGACTCAAAATATTTTAATTTTGTGTACAGGCAATTCCTGTCGTTCAATTTTGGCCGAAGCAATTTTTCAGAAGCAAGGCACGCCACGCTTTAATACCTATAGTGCAGGCAGCTTTCCAAAAGGCCAAGTCAACCCAAACGCCTTGGAATTGCTGAAAGAACTGGGCTATGAGACCAGTCATTTTCGTTCCAAAAGCTGGGATGAATTTACAGGGGCTTCAGCACCCGAACTTAATATCGTTATCACCGTTTGCGGTAACGCCGCCGCTGAGCAATGCCCGGTTTGGATTGGCGCACCTGTACAAACGCATTGGGGCATAGATGATCCTGCCGATACAGTTGGCACCCAAGCCGAAATCGAAACGGCCTTCCAACTCGCTTATGGTCGTCTGCATCAGCGCATCACAAATTTCCTGGACTTGCCTGTCGAAAAAATGAATGCAGCTGAACTGAAAGCAGAGCTCGACAAAATCGGCTTGGAAGGCATCTAAAGTGATCGACCATCGGAAAATCATTTCGGAATTTTTAGGTACAGCAATCCTCGTTGGTACAGTTGTCGGTTCCGGCATTATGGCGCAAAAATTGAGCGGCGGAAACGTTGCATTGGCATTGCTCTGTAATGCAATTGCCACCGGTGCAATTTTATATGTGTTGATCGAACTGTTCGGCCCTATTTCTGGCGCGCAGTTTAATCCGGCTGTCAGTTTATGGCTTACTTTGGAAGGCAAGCAACCCGCAACGCAAACAGCGATATTATCTGTCGCCCAAATTTCGGGCGGCATAGCAGGTGGCATATTGGCCAATGCTATGTTCGACTTGCGCCTTTTTCAAGTTTCAACAACAGCACGCGGCGGAGCAGGGCAGTGGCTGGCTGAAATCATCGCCACCTTCGGTTTGGTGTTGACCATTGCAGGTCTCGCCAAAAACAAACCCTCAGCAATTCCAACCGCCGTCGCCCTTTACATCACGGCTGCCTATTTCTTTACGTCCTCAACCAGCTTTGCAAATCCGGCAGTTACAATTGCACGGATGTTTTCAAATACATTTGCGGGCATTTCTCCGGTGTCGGTATTGCCGTTGATATTAGCGCAAATGGTCGGCATGGTGTTGGCGCGGCGCGTGGGCCGTTATCTCTTTGCTTAATTCCAACGCCGATCTACCCAATCGCGCGTCCGAAACCAATATCCAATAAACGGCAGGAACCACGTTGATCCCGTATACAGTAAATGCGACGGAAACTCAAGTTGATCAAAAGCGCATATATGGTTGACTTTGCCCAAAATTTTCAACGCGGTTTGATGGCCAAGATAGCTCATCATCGCAACGCCCGATCCATTGCAGCCCAGCGCATAGTGAAGCCCATCGAATTTGCCCATATGTGGAAGCTCGTCCAAAGTGAAAGCCACATTGCCCGTCCACGAATGGGTGATCTTCACGCCCTTTAATTGTGGAAAGCGATCAATCATAAACTGATAGAGCAGGGGTGCTGTCGTCACCGGATCAGTGTGCCCAAACTTGGCACGGCCGCCAAACACCAAGCGCTTGCCATCCGGAGACATGCGGTAATAGGTGAGCACACGGCGCGTATCGGCAAAGCTGCGATTACGAGGCGAAAGCGACGCTGCCAAATCTGGTGGTAACTCTTCCGTGGCAATAATGTAAGAACCCAGCGGAACAACGCGGCGCTTAAATTGCGGCGTCACCCCACCAGTATAGCCATTCGTTGCGATGATGACATCGCCAGCCCGCACTTCACCGCGAGGCGTTTTGACAGACCAGCTTCCAGCAGAGTTTTGCGAAAGCCCAATCACTTCAGTTTTTGAAGCAATCGAAACCCCAGCCTTAAGAGTCATTCCGAGCAAAGCTTTATAATAAAGCGCAGGCTGCAAATGGGCCGCACGCCCAACCACCATGCCGCCATAATAATAATCAGATCCAATTTCTGCCCGCTGAGCCTCACGCGGCACAATGTATGAATCCGATTGCGCTTCGGCATTTAGCAATGCCACCTTCTTGGCCATATCGTCAAAATGGTTCTGACACCAAGCACCCAAAAAATAACCACTCTTATGCCAACCACACTCGATGTTTTCGCGCTCAATCAAATTTTCGATGTGCGAAAACGCATCCGCCGCATCGTTCAAAAACGGTGCTGCCTGCTCAGGAGGCATTGGCTTCGACATATAGCGCTTGCCAACATTCACTCCGCCCGAAACCATGCCACCGTTTCGCGTCGATGCCCCAAAGCCTGGCTCTGCAGCATCCAATATCAAAACCTCGACGCCTTGCCTCGCCAACTCCAAACCGGCCGATAGTCCTGTATACCCAGCGCCAATAACCGCCACGCGAACTTCTTTTGGCAGCGCAATTTCGGGTAAAGCTTCGGGTTTATAATGCTCCCACCAATAAGGGGCAGCCTTAAAATCCCTGTGAAAAACGGAATTATTCATGAATCCAATACCCGATAGTTGTAATTGTTACTCGACCACGCACGAACATTCGACTATCTAGCAATGATTGGGTTAGTTGTGGTGGAGATTCTTGTGACAAATAGATCGTTTTTTAAACTGAGTTTGGCGGCTGTGGCCACTTTAGCGCTGATGACTGCGCAGGCTTCGGCAACGAAGGTGTTGGTTGTAATAAGCAAAGTTACCCAACACATGACGGTAACCATCGATGGTCAGCAAGAATATGATTGGCTCGTTTCCACAGGTGGTGCAGGTTATGATACGCCGTCAGGCACATTCCATCCGTTCCGAATGGAGAAGGAACACTTTTCTAAGGAATGGGACGATGCACCAATGCCCTATTCAATGTTCTTCACCGGCGAAGGCCACGCCATTCACGGCAGCTTCCACACCAAGCGTTTGGGCACACGCGCGTCGCACGGCTGTGTTCGTTTAGCGCCTGAAAATGCAGCTGTGCTTTTTGCACTCGTTGAAGAGGCTGGATTTAAAAACAGCACCTTCCAAATTAACGGTGGATTATTTGATTTCGGAGATGGCAACACGTCTAATAAAGATTTCTTGAACACGCCGCTTCAACCATTCAAATTTTTTTGGGAGGCTAACAAGCCCAAGAAAAATACGGCTGATGCATTGCCCAAAAAGAAAAAGAAGTTCAAATCGATCTTCGCTTCAAACCTATAACCGATAAGCTTTACCCCATATCTTCAAAACCTTGACAAATCGTCAGGCGCATGCGCTTTAGCGCCGAAATCAAGGAATTCGAGAATGACTCACGCCTATCGCAGCCACAAATGTGGTGACCTTCGCGCCGAACATGCAGGAACTGAAACCCGCCTTTCAGGCTGGGTGCACCGGGTGCGCGATCATGGCGGCGTGTTATTTCTTGATGTGCGTGATCACTACGGCCTAACCCAAGTGGTCGCCGACCCTGCATCCCCAGCCTTCAAAATTGCCGAAATTCTGCGTTCAGAATGGGTTGTGCGCATTGATGGCAAAGTGCGCGTGCGCTTGGCTGGCACTGAGAACAAAGAAATGCCCACTGGCGAGATCGAAGTTTACGCAACTGAAATTGAAGTTCTGTCTCAGGCCGCCGAATTGCCACTGCCGGTTTTTGGCGACACGGAATATCCTGAAGACATTCGTCTGAAATATCGCTTCCTCGATTTGCGCCGTGATCGTATTCACGCCAACATCATGAAGCGTGGATCAATCATTAATTCGTTGCGCCGCCGGATGGTCGATCAAGGCTTCTTCGAATTCCAAACGCCAATTCTCACTGCCTCTTCACCAGAAGGCGCGCGCGACTATCTCGTGCCAAGCCGTGTCCATCCCGGTAAATTCTACGCACTTCCACAAGCGCCACAACAGTTCAAGCAATTGATCATGATGTCGGGCTTTGATCGTTATTTCCAAATTGCGCCATGCTTCCGCGATGAAGATGCCCGC
This sequence comes from Aestuariivirga sp., assembly GCA_043779145.1. Lineage (GTDB taxonomy): Bacteria > Pseudomonadota > Alphaproteobacteria > Rhizobiales > Aestuariivirgaceae > Aestuariivirga. Next base: position 16,387 of record JAYWEV010000024.1, read on the forward strand.
GCCGATCGCAGCCCCGGCGAATTTTATCAGCTCGATATTGAAATGAGTTTCGTCACACAAGAAGATGTGTTCAACGCGGTGGAGCCCGTTCTGCGCGGCGTGTTTGAGGAGTTCGGCAATGGCTGGGCCGTCACCCAAAAATTCCCGCACATCGCCTTCAAAGATTCCGTGCGTTGGTATGGAACTGATAAGCCAGATTTGCGCAACCCGATTAAAATGCAAAACGTCACCGAACATTTTGCAGGCTCGGGCTTTAAAGTGTTTGCAGGCATGATTGCCAATGATCCAAAAGTGGAAGTATGGGCCATCCCCGCACCCAAGGGCGGCTCCCGCGCATTCTGTGACCGCATGAATTCATGGGCGCAAAGCCAGGGTCAACCTGGCTTGGGCTATATGATGTTTGAGCTAATCGAAGGAACTGATCCAGATACAGCTCGGTCTTCTGTTGAGAAGGCAGTTCATCAAGCAGGTGAAATGACGGATGATGAAAAGAAAAAGCTAGATCAAACCTTAAACATTATTGGTAAAGGTCCAGTTGCAAAAAACATTGGCCCAACTTTAACAAAAGCCATCCAAACACAATTAGGTCTAGGAAATGGAGACGCTTGTTTCTTCGTCGCTGGCATTCCATCCAAATTTTACAAATTCGCTGGCGAAGCCCGCACCAAAGTGGGCACTGATCTTGAACTCATCGCCAAAGATCGTTTTGATTTCTGTTGGATCGTGGATTTCCCGATGTATGAGTGGAATGAAGACGATAAGAAAGTGGATTTCAGCCACAATCCGTTCTCCATGCCGCAAGGCGGGCTGGATGCGCTGGAAAACCAAGATCCTCTCACCATCAATGCCTATCAATATGACATTGTGTGCAACGGTGTGGAGCTTTCATCGGGTGCCATTCGTAACCACCGCCCCGATATTATGAAGAAGGCGTTTGAGTTGGCGGGCTATTCTGAGGAGGTTCTGCTCGAAAAATTCGGCGGCATGTACCGTGCCTTCCAATATGGCGCTCCGCCCCATGGCGGCATTGCGCCGGGTGTGGACCGCATCGTGATGTTGCTCTGCAACGAGCCAAATATCCGCGAAGTTGTGCTGTTCCCGATGAATCAACAAGCAGAAGATTTGCTCATGTCGGCCCCATCGGCCGCCACACCAAAACAGTTGCGCGAACTCCACATCCGGCTGAATTTACCAGAAAATTAACCGTCTTTTATTGATGAATCACTACCTTTTGAGTATTACAGCCAAGTAATCTCACGAGGTCCAACAATGTTGAATAAAGTTTTTGCAGCGGCAATGGCCGCTGCCATCATTTGCAGTGCTATGCCATCTGCAGAAAGCGCAACGACGACAGACGCAGGTGTGAACTCCACTATCCTCAAAAAGAAAAAGCAACAGCAGTTGCTTGATGCAAAGTTGACGACGGGTTCGATAATTCCAGCAAAGAAAAAACCAGAAAAATTTGTGTCATCTCTTTCAACGCCAACACAGACCCGCACCTGCACTTCATTTCTGCAATGTCTGTTTGGTCGTAAGCACCGTACCGCCAATGTGCAGCAAGCAAGTTTAGGAAATATGCAAGGCACCGTGCTTTCAGGCAAAACCAGCAGTCAGGCGGTTGACTGGAACGAAACGAAATATCCTGTGGGCTCGTTGATTGTAAAAACGCCTGAACGTGCTTTGTATTTTGTATCCGGCAAGGGCGAAGCCATCCGTTACGACGTTGGCGTTGGCCGCGAAGGCATGCAATGGAGCGGCAACTCATCAATCGTTGCCAAAGCCGAATGGCCAAGCTGGACACCACCAAAAGTAATGATCGAGCGCGAAGCCTTGAAGGGCCACGTCATTCCACCATTCATGGAAGGCGGCCCGGGCAATCCACTTGGTGCGCGCGCCATGTATATTGGTGGCCGCATGTACCGCGTACACGGCACCAACAACGAAGCCTCAATCGGCGGCGCTGTTTCTTCCGGCTGCATCCGCATGATGAACGCCGATGTGATTGATCTCTACGACCGCGTAAAAGTAGGCGCTAAAATCTACGTCTATCAATAACCCACTCCCCATTCCTCCCCTACTACAGAGGAGGACAGTTCGCGCGAGCGAACAGGAGTGGCAATGCGTTTTGACTTTTCAAATAAAAGACAAAAGCGCCAGTTGTTTCAGAATGCACATCTAAAAAGAAAAACCCCGGAGGCAAAAAGCACTCCGGGGTTTTGTATTTTAGAAACGCTAGAAGAATTACTTCTTCTTAGCAGCAGCCTTCTTCGCTGGCTTCTTAGCAGCCTTCTTCGCGGCTTTCTTAGCGGGTTTCTTTGCAGCTTTTTTCGCAGCTTTTTTCGCAGCAGCCATAATGTTCTCTCCTAGAGATTGATTGTTAATGCCCCACAACGCAGGCCGTACAAACTTGTAACAAACGTCAACAGAAATATATTTTTTTGTTTTCCGTTCGTAACTGAAAACATATCTGAACCCGTTTGTGTGATTCGGCAATATGCCGACTACATCT
>JAYWEV010000025.1:0-7197 GCA_043779145.1 Aestuariivirga sp.
GATTGCTACCGCTATGATTATTGCGCCAACAAGAGTTTCAATTGCGGAGGATTTCATTTCTATAGCCTATTCAGGCTTCCAAGCATGATAGTCTGGCAAAGCCATGCTCGGCTTTCCACCCGTGGCAATTGAACCGGGCGGATGATAGGCACCTGCCGAACCAGTTAAATTTTCTTGATGCGGTAATTGCCATTCCCGCGGAGCATAGTTCTGTTCAGAAGGTGCTGTGTCAACGCGGTGATGCATCCAGCCGTGCCAACCTGGCGGAATTTGGCTCGCTTCAGAATAACCATTGTAGATAACCCAGCGACGTTCCGGAATTGAATCCGGCAAAGCTGATTTTGCGCGGTAATATTTGTTGCCCATATCGTCCTGGCCAACAAATTCGCCCTTGCGCCACGTGTAAAAACGCGTGCCCCAAGTTTCGCCATTCCACCACGTAAAAAACTGTTTTAAGATTTTCATAACAACCCTAGAGACTCTTAATTTCTGGCCAGAATATGACGGAACTCATCAGTAACGTCCAGCGCCAAAAATACCGCGTCCATCATGATTTTGGTTTCATAATAACGACGAAAGAGCCGCCCACTTGCTTTTCCCCCAGGACTTCAACGGAGGGGTCTGATTTCAAAGCTGTTACAAAAGTTTTTGCTTCATTAACGCTCGCCTGTTCACCCATTGGCAGCGCAAACATGTTGAATTGAGAGTGCAAAGTTTCATGGGTTAAGCTGACCAGATACACTCTTTGTTCACCTGCATCTTTTGCTAAAACATTGGATTGGAAGGCGCGTACCGTAAGGCGTGCTGGCACTTTGTCTGCGATAGGCAACACGGCCGTTAGTTTTGCCTTGAGGCCTTCATGCGTTGCAGGTCGTGGTGCCAAAGTTTCGAGCGTCGCGTGAGGATCGAGATACAGCAAGCTGTCGCGCAGGGTCCAAATTCCAAAACTCTTGTATTTTTGCTTTTCAACGACAGTTTTTAGTGAATCAATTGAACCGATCCATTGAATGACAAATAGTTCTTTGCTCTTGCCTGCGATGTCGATGCGCCGCGCGGGCAATTTTGACCAATTGGTGTTTGACCAATCGGCCAAGGGATAGGTGATCATTTTATCTTGGGGGGCATAGGCCAATTCGCTTGCGGCAAAATTCGTGTTGATATGTACTCCGCCTGCCAAAAGGAAAGCGATTGACGAAACGGCAAGCAGTCCGAAGGGCTTAATTTTTAAGTGATGCATGGTAGCCAGGGCAACGCCAAAAATGCTTGTGAGGATTAATGCTATGAGTAATCCCCCGCCAACATCGCTGAACCAGTTTACGCCGAGATAGAGCCTTGTATAGGAAATGGCGATGACGATGATTGCTGCGGTTGCTGCGACAAGGGCTTGGGTCCAGCGCGCCATGGTGTGGCTGCATAAAACTGCAATGACGCCAAAGACAACGCCCGCAAGCAAAGCATGTTCACTTGGAAAACGGAAAGCTGAAGGCATGGAAAGTGTGCTTGGTGCAGAGAAAGAAAATGAGGCCAGAAGAACGATTAATTTTCCGAAAACTAGAGTTATGGCGACAGCAATGGCAGGTCGCCACGCTTTTTGATAAGCGAGCCAAGCAATAACAGCCGCAGCAGTTATCCAAAGTACAATCTCGTCACCAAACATGGTGAGGCGTTCCATCAATTCATCTCCAGGAGGTGAGCGGAGTTCGCTAAAAAGATTGTTCAGAGTGTGATCAAAATCGCCCACGGCGTGGCGCAGGAAGAGACCGGAGAGAATGTCTATTAACGCTATCACTGCCAAAACTAGTCCTATGATCAACATGACAACTAACATCGATCTTGGATTTTCAGGTGCGATGGCAGATGCAAAGCGATGCATGATAGGACTGGTTCGGCGACGTGCCCAATGTGCAATGTGACCTTGAGTAGCCAAGCGATATGGAGTGACGCTGGCGGCCAGCAATCTTATCAACCAACCTGCCACCGCTAGAACGACAAGCAGAATCAGCAGAACAAAAAGAAGGCGGCCGCTGAGTTCACCTGCCAAACTTAAAGCTTGGCCCAGCAGCACACCTGGCAAAACATGCGCAAAGCCCCAGACGATTCCGGAAGACACATTAACCGTGAGGAAAAACATTTGGCCCATCCCAAACATGCCGGCTATGCCAGGCACTACAGCTTTCACACCGGGGACAAACCTTCCCAAGGCAATACTTTTGCCGCCATTCTTTTTGAAGAATTCTTCGCCCTTGGCGACGAGATGGGGATAATGATTGAGGGGCCAAAAGGTTTTGAGCCTCTCGCCATATAACCTGCCTGCCCAATAGGAAACTTGGTCACCGATAATACAGCCGAGAATTGTCGCTATAATTACGGGCCAAAACGGCAGTTTGCCTGCGCCCACCAATGTGCCCGCGCCAACGAGGACCGCCGTTGAAGGAACAAAAAGACCGATCACCAACAGGGCCTCGCCAAAGGCGATCAAGAAAATGATGATCAAGGCCCAATGTGGGTGCTGCGCGAAGTAATCGAGATAGGGTTGGATTTGATCCATGGGGCTCGTTTCGTTTTTGCTCCACCCTATTTAGGCGGTATTTTTTGAAATAGAATAGGACGTTACCTGATTAGTTGTTAAGTCATATATAAATCAAGGATTGAACAACGAAAATGGCGAAGGCATGACTTTTTACGGTATATTTATTTTGTTGGCAGCCGGTTTTTTTGGAGGGTTGGCCAATTCACTTGCGGGGGGTGCTTCGCTCGTTACGTTTCCGGCGCTCTTGGCTTTAGGCCTGCCGCCCGTTATCGCCAATGCTTCAAATACTTTAGCTTTACTGCCTGCAAATTTTATGGGTGCATATGCCGACCGGCTTAAGCTGCCTGACCGTGACTATTGGTTTTGGCTTGGGATTTGCGTGGCCATTACTGGTGGAACGATTGGCGCGGTTTTACTTTTGTACTCGAGCGACAGATTTTTTTCAGTGCTTGTGCCTTTGTTGATTGGAACTGCTACTTTTATTTTTGCTTTTGGGAAATCGATTCAACGAACTTTTGCACATTGGATTGGGGGTAGCGAAAATCCAAAGCTGCGCAGTGTTTTGCTTTTGCCGGCTGCAATTTATGGCGGTTATTTTGGTGCGGGGGTTGGCGTGATGTATATGGCGCTGCTGGGCGCAACGAGTTCGCTTGACTTGCGACAAGCCAATGCCAACAAAAATGTTTGGGGATTTTTATCTAACTTTTCTGCGATGATTATTTTTGTTTGGCAGGGTTTGATAGATTGGCCGGTAGCTTTGATGATGTTACCGGCAACCGCAGCTGGCGGTTTGGTGGGCACGAGACTTTTTCAGGTTATGCCTGCAACAATAGTTCGGCGTGTTATCATTAGCATCGGAACTTTGATGACTGGCGTTTATGCTTATCGCTACTGGCTTTAGCTTCAAATGCGGCGATGAAACTTGAAATTGGGGTGGCTGCAATCTGCGCGCCAATCAGTTTCAAATCAATATCCTGAATTTTTTTGAAGCGAATACATGACTTGCCCATATCGAGTTTGAGGCCGGTTTTTTTCCAAGCGGCGGAAAAATTTTCTTCAGCACCCGGAATGCAGCTCAGCCCGCAGAGGTAAACTGCCATATAGTTTTTTTGGCTCGCAAGCGCGGCATACATTAGGGGTTGGCCATTGTAGGTTTTGGGTTGAACCGTCAGTGGCACTTCATATGTGATCATGCCCCAATTTATATTTTCTTCGTAACCAGTGGGGAGGTTTGACAGAATGACTTTGCGAATTTCACTCAAAGCTTGCAATCGATCCGTCGGAAGATCTTCTAAGTAAGTTGCAACGGATTTTGCATCACTTTTCATTCCTGCCACTATAAGCCACTGCAATTTCTGCCGCAAGTTTTGCGTTGTTTTTTACCAGTGCAATGTTTGCGGTGAGCGAACGGCCCTGGGTGATTTCGGCGAGGCGCTTGAGCAGGAATGGCGTTACGTTTTTGCCGATGATGTTTTGAACTTTGGCTTCTGTGATAGCCGCTTCAATCGTCGGAGCGATTTCGGCCGATTGAATTTCGGCTTCGAACGGAATGGGGTTGGCTACGACAATGCCACCCATCAAATCCATGGCCCATTTGGCTTTCATCATTGCGGCGATTTCATTTGGGGTATCGCAGCGCATGGGAACTTTGTGGCCGCTGCTGCGCGAATAGAAAGCAGGGAAATCATCAGTGCCATAACCAACTACGGGAACACCGAAGGTTTCGAGTGTTTCAAGTGTGAGCGCCAAATCGAGTATTGCCTTTGCCCCTGCTGTGACAACGGCGACATTGGATCGGGAGAACTCGATCAGGTCGGCCGAAATATCGAAGTTCTTTTCCGCTCCACGATGTGCGCCGCCGATGCCGCCTGTGGCGAATGTGTGGATTCCGGCCATGGCTGCAATTCGCATTGTTGAGGCAACTGTGGTTGCACCGGTGATTTTGCGGGCGACGACGTAGGGAAGATCGCGGGTAGAGACTTTGATGATTGATAGGCCAGTTTTGGCGAAGTGTTCGAGTTCAGTCGCTGTGAGGCCAGCACGGAGTTCGCCGTTGATGACTGCGACGGTGGCAGGAATTGCGCCATTATCACGAATGATCTGTTCGACTTCTTGCGCCATTACAAGATTTTGCGGGAATGGCATGCCGTGAGCGATGATGGTGGATTCAAGCGCGACGATGGGTTTGGCCGCAGCCAGCGCAGATTTGATTTCCTGGGTCGTTGTTACATTCATCTCACCCTCACCCCGTCAGGTCAAATGGCCGGCACTTGGGCTTTGCAAATGTCTGGCCTTAAAAGCCTCGGCATTGTTGCTTGAAGGATAAGGAGTTGCGGGAACCGACACTTCAAGATGGGCGCATAACGGCTCCCAGCCATCGCCCAACTCATGCACCAGAAGGCGCGATGCTGGTACGGTTTCACGCACGGCTTTCACATTGGCCTCATAGCAGGTGATCGCGTGGGCCTTGTCGTTCATCTCGCCGCCGAATACTTTGTCGCGGATTAATGCCAAGCCGAGTGACTGTGGATCTGTGCTTTTGTTGAGGCCTGCCAAAATGGTTTTCTCAAAGCTTGCCCACCAACTTTCAGCGCTGCGGTGGGTGAGGATCACCTTGGCGTGGGGATAGGCCCTAATTAATTCGCGCCAATAATAAGCCGAGGGCCAATCCACACACGCGCTGTAACCTTCAAACAGTTTTCCCCATTCAGGGGCGGCCCCTTGGACCATTTCGCGCCAAATCTGCTTTTGGTGTTCGTGTGCGATAATTTCGTGCATGTGATGGCAAGGCCCAAAACCCAATATATCCAATGCCTCACGCATAGAGTCCGTTCCCGTGCGACCAAAGCCTGTGCCGATAACGCGAAGTGTCATGAAGTTTTCCCTTTTCATCAGCATAGGTTAAGCAGGGGAACAGTGAAAGCGCCAAAGGCTTCCTCACCAAAATTTCATAATGATGGCTTCAGTTCCAAATCTTTACACAAGACAGTTTTCCGATAGGTTTAATCCAGTGTCGACAAATCACTCGCAATCACGCGGGCTGCCATGTCTTGTCCCAGCTTGGCTGCGTCTGCCAGTGGCAGGTTTTTCATGAGTCCGTGAACCAATCCTGCTGTTGCTGCATCGCCGGCACCGGTGACATCAATGACCTTCTGGGCAGTGGAGGGGATGTGGGTGAAGGTTTTGCCGTCCGAGGCGAAGGCGCCCTGCTCTCCGGCGTGGATCACGATGTTTTGGAGGCCCAGTTTGTGAAGGGCTTTTATGGCGATAGGAATATCACGGGTTCCGACAAGGGATTCGATTTGATCGAGATTTGGGGTGGCCAAATAGATTTTGTGATTGGCTAATAGATTGCGGAGTTTTTGTGATTTTATGACAGAGACAGGTTCGATGATCAGGCGATCTGCACACAGTTTTGCGATTTCGTGCAATGTTTCTTCGGGCAAGTTGCAATCTGAAATTATATGGTTATTTGCCATAATTAGGTCTTTATTCTTTGTTATTGTATCTGGCGTTAACAAGGAAAGAAGGCCCATGTCTGAGACTGCAATTATCAATTCACCTTTTTCATCAAGCATTGCCACATATGATCCTGTGGTTTGGTTCGTTCGGATGATTGCATTGGTGTTGACGCCTGTTTTGTTGGTTTCGCTGATCAGCAAATCACCAAAGGCATCTAAACCTATCACACTGAGCAAACTTACTTTAGCGCCTAGCCTTGCCAAATTATGGGCGATGTTTCGACCGACGCCTCCTGCTTTGATGGACACTAAGCCCGGATTTGAAGTGCGCGGAATATGGGTCGCGCTGGTTTTGGCTTTCACATCCACATTGGCACCGCCGATGACCAGCACGTTGCTCATTTTAAAAATCCGTTTTCACGCCACCTTCGGCTTTGCGGCGGTCGACAAATTCATTCAGTTCTTCGCGGATCGTCGGATCCATATAGGGCTGTTGGTATTCTTCCAGCGCTTGTTTGTAAACGTGGTTGGCGCGTTGCATGGCTTCGGGTTTACCAGCGGCCGCCCATTGTTGGTTGTTGCGCCAATCGGAGATAATGGGTTGGTAGAAGGCGTTGCTGTATCTGGCGAGAGTATGTTGAGCGCCAAAGAAGTGCCCCCCGGGGCCCACTTCACGTATCGCTTCAACTCCGAGAGCATCTTCAGTGGTTTCAAGGGGTTGCAAGAATTCCATGACCATTTGAATCAAGTCAACGTCCAAGATAAATTTTTCAAATCCTGCGACCAACCCGCCTTCGAGCCAGCCAGCACCATGCATGATGAAGTTGCCGCCGCCCATCGTCAAAGCCCACAGGCTGAACACGCTTTCATAGGCCGCTTGCGCGTCCATGGTGTTAGCGGCGCAAGTGTTAGATGAGCGATAAGGCAACTTATAGCGCCGCGCCAGTTGGCCACCCACCATGACCGCCTTCATATATTCAGGGGTGCCGAAGGCGGGGGCACCTGATTTCATATCCACATTCGAGGTGAAGCCGCCGTAGATGACGGGTGCGCCTTTTTTGACGAGTTGAGTGAAGGCAAGGCCAGCCATGGCTTCGGCGTTTTGTTCGACAAGTGCACCTGCCATCGTGACTGGAGCCATGGCCCCTGCCAGCGTGAAAGGGGTAATGCAAACCGACTGGCCGCGCGACGACATTTCCATGATGC
>JAYWEV010000026.1:0-18806 GCA_043779145.1 Aestuariivirga sp.
TGGACACGCCGAAATTGTTCACGGCTTGCACTTTGGCGCGTTCGGCTGGGGTGTAGGTTGTGGTGAGCATGGTGGTGCCGCCGATGAAGCCGAAGTTCCAACCGAGGCCCAGCAAGATGAGTGACGCGGAGAAGTGCATGAAACTGATGCCAGCCAGTGCTGCAATGCCAGCGCAGATCAATATGCTCATGCCGATGCCGGTAATCAGGTTCACGCCGTAGCGCTTGATCAATACGCCGGTGAAAAAGCTAGGCAGGAACATGGCCAGCACGTGCCATTGGATGACCCAGATTGAAGCGTCGGTGCTGAAGCCGCAGGCTTTCATGGCGACGGGGGCTGCTGTCATCATCAAATTCATCAATGCATATGAGAGTATGGCCGTTGCCATTGCGATGACGAGTTTGGGTTGGGCCAAGAGTTCAGGCCAGCTTCTTTGCGGGCCTTGGATTTCGGCCGCCGTGGGTTTGGCCACTTGCATGATCGCAAAGACGATCAAGCTGAGTAGCCCGAAGGCAACAACTGCCAGATAAGTGCCCGCAAATGTGTATGGCGCAAGCAGATCGCGCGTAGAGCCGGAGATCAGTGTTCCAGCCACAGCGGCCACAACGCCACCCGTTAGCACCCATGAGATGGCCACAGATTTATCTTCAGGGCCTGCCGCTTCAGCAGCGGTGAAGGCATAAAAGCCGGAGGTTGCTTGCAGCACGCCTTGCAGCGCTGCGCCTATGCAAAAGAGATAGAAGTTGTTTTGATAAATTGCAAAGACCGAAACAAACGCGCCCACAATGCTTGAAACTGCGCCCGCCACAAAAACAGGTTTGCGGCCATAAATTTTCATCAGCATTGAGGCTGGCCAGACAGCTAACATTGAGCCGACCACAAAGCTGGTGACAGGCCATGTGGCCAAGCCTTGCGTGGGGGCCAACATGAGGCCAACGAGCGGGCCTGTTGCAAAAACGGTTATGACGGCGCACGAGTATAGTGATTGCGCAATGGCCAGAAGCAAGATGGTGGTACGTGGGGCCTGGGTTATCACGCGGCAAATTCTTGTGGGCGGCGTTGTCTTGCGAGGTTGTTTAAAACCGCATTGGCGAATTTTTGTTCTTCGCCATCGAAGAAGGCACTGGCCACATTTACATATTCATTGATGGCGACGCGTGCGGGCACGTTTTCTTTAAACATGATTTCGTACGCCCCTGCTCTTAAGATGGCGCGCAAGGTTGCATCCAACCGGTGGAGAGGCCAATCCTTGTCGAGCAGCTTATCAACTGTAGGGTCGATCAGGGCTTGCTCACGCACTGCACCTTCAACCACTTCGCGCAGGTGTTTGAAATCGGCCTCGCCGCATTGGCCATCATCAAAATCATTGCCCACAACACGACTGGAGAATTGGGCAAGCGTCTCGCCCAAATCGGCGCTGGCGATATCCATTTGATAAAGCGCCTGCACAGCGCCCAACCTTGCGGCGGAACGGGCGATTGGGGCTTTGCGGGGTGTGGTCATGGGGCACGGAATAGCTGGGCTTTGATGGAAACACAATGCGGCTTGCGCATGGGCTTATGCTTGCCTTAACACGACGGAGCTTTTAACAGTTTCCGCTGGAACAGGATTTGCGCCATGGAACAGAAATCAACAAATTTGGTCGCCGGTGCCAGCTACATGGTGGCGGCGGGTGCGGCTTTTGCTGTTATCAATGTGATTACGCAAACAGTCACAGGCTCGCCTGATTATGGCGGGCTTGGCTTCAAGCCGCAATCAGATGCGTTTTGGCAATATTTCATCGCACTCATAGCTTCTTTGCCGTTTATTTGGAAAAGTGGATTTGACTCTTTGAAAACGGATTATCCGGTTCAACATGTGATCCGCGTGGTGCTTTCCGCATTCGGTGTTCAAGCATTTGTGATGGGTTTGGCACATGGCGTGCAAATTTGGCAGGTGATCGCATTGGTGATGACATCGCCCTTCTTTATTTTGTTGGGGGCAAAATTGTTTTTGGGCGAAAATGTTGAGCCGCGTCGCTGGTTTGCCGCTGTGCTTGGATTTGCCGGTGCAATGGTTGTGTTGCAGCCTTGGTCATCAGGGTTTAACGCATGGTCGCTGGCCCCTGTTGCTGCTGCAGTTTTGTGGGGCGCTGCTTCGCTGATCACCAAACAGCTCACGGGCTATGAGAAGCCAGAAACCATCACCATGTGGTTGCTGCTGTTGCTTTCGCCGATCAACGCCGTGCTTTCAGGAATTGCAGGATTTGAAGTGCCAACGGGCAAAATTTTGATTTATCTGCTGGTGGGTGGTGTTATTCAATTTGCTGCGCAATATTTTTTGACCAAGGCTTATTCGAAGGCGGATGCATCAGTGCTGCAACCGTTTGATGATTTGCGCTTGCCGTTTAATATTCTCGCTGGGTTCTTGGCGTTCGGATATTTGCCCGAAGGCAATTTGTGGATTGGCATTGCGATGATTATCGCGGCATCGCTGTTTTTGTTGTGGAGTGAGAAATCTAAACAAGCACTTGCATGACCGGTTCTTAGCCCTGCCCCTTATCCTCGTCGCTTAGCTCGCCCAATAACTCCTCAAAATCCTTGGCCTCGCGGAAGTTCCGGTAGACGGAGGCGAAGCGGACGTAGGCCACGTCGTCTAAGTTCTTTAGTCCTTCCATGACCAGTTGGCCGATGGTTTCGGATTTGATTTCGGTTTCGCCGAGGGATTCTAATTGCCGCACGATGCCGCTGACCATGCGCTCAATGCGTTCCTGATCGACAGGGCGTTTGCGCAGGGCCACTTGCACAGATTTGGCAAGTTTATCACGGTCGAAGGCGGTTCTTCTGCCAGAGCGTTTAAGCACGCTGAGTTCACGCAGTTGCACGCGTTCGAATGTGGTGAAGCGGCCTGCGCAATCGGGGCATGCCCTGCGCCTACGGATCGCTGTGCCGTCTTCGCTGGCGCGACTATCTTTGACTTGGGTATCAGCGTTTCCGCAAAATGGACAACGCATTTTGAATTTCCTTTAAGAATAAATTGGAAAACGTTTGGTGAGTGTCAACACTTTACGCTTCACGGCTGATTCCACTTTAGCATTGCCCGCTTCGCCATGCTTGGCAAGGCCATCGAGAACTTCTATGATCAAGCGGCCAATCTCGCGGAATTCGGCTTCGCCGAAGCCACGTGTGGTTCCGGCGGGCGATCCTAAGCGGATGCCAGATGTGATGGTGAAAGGTGCAGGATCAAACGGGATGCCGTTTTTGTTGCAGGTGATATAAGCGCGGCCCAAGGCTTTTTCAGCGTCGCGGCCATTTATGCCTTTCTTGCGGAGATCAACCAGCATCAAATGCGTGTCGGTGCCGCCTGTGGTGATATCGCAGCCGCCTTCGACCATGGTTGCGGCAAGGGCCTTGGCGTTCAACACAACTTGCTTTGCGTATTTCTTGAATGCTGGTTTCAGCGCTTCACCGAATGCCACGGCCTTGGCGGCGATCACATGTTCGAGTGGCCCGCCTTGTAAGCCGGGGAACACTGATGAATTGATTTTTTTACCGATGGCTTCATCACGGCTCAAGATCAATCCGCCGCGTGGGCCGCGCAATGTTTTGTGTGTGGTTGTGGTAACGACATGCGCATAGTCCAATGGGTTTGGATGTTGGCCGCCAGCCACGAGGCCAGCGATGTGGGCCATATCAACAAAGAAAATCGCGCCAACTGAATCAGCGATTTCGCGGAAGCGTTTGAAATCGATAATGCGGGGATAGCCTGAGCCGCCTGCGATGATCAGCTTTGGTTTTTCGAGAAGTGCGATTGCCGCCACTTCGTCATAATTGATGCGTTGGTCGTCTTCGCGCACTTTATAGGGCACGACTTTGAACCATTTTCCGGATTGGTTGACGGGTGAGCCGTGGGTTAAGTGACCGCCGCAGGCAAGGTCGAGGCCCATGTAGGTGTCGCCGGGTTGGAGCAGTGCGAAGAACACGGCTTGGTTGGCGGTGGCGCCTGAGTGAGGCTGCACGTTGGCATAGGTTGCGCCGAACAGTTCCTTGGCGCGGTCTATGGCCAATTGTTCTGATACGTCCACATATTGGCAGCCGCCATAATAACGCTTGCCGGGATAGCCCTCGGCGTATTTGTTGGTCATAATTGACCCTTGGGCTTCGAGGACGGCGCGCGAGACGATGTTCTCAGAGGCGATCAACTCAATTTCTTGTTGCTGGCGCTTTAACTCATTGACGATGGCGCGGGCAATTTTGGGATCAGCCTTGGCCAGCTTGTCTTTGAAGAAACCGGGGTAAAGAGCAGTTGGCTTTTTGAGCGCTTTGCGGGTTAGTTTCTTCACTGTCTTTTTTGCAGGTTTTTTGGCCATTGCAGAATCCCCTCAATTGCGCCCCTGCTCTATACAGAAAGCTAAACTGAGGTCTAGGCCCAGATTGGCGCAGGGCTAATGCGTTTAGTTGGCAGGCTTTGCCGGAGGAACGTCGTTGGCGGCAATGATTTTCTTCTTTTTCTTGGTCGGAATTGTTGGTTCTGGAGGAATCGTTTGATCGACGTTTTTCACGCCAGACGTATCAATTGTTGGTTCTGGTGGAATTGCATCGTTAGCTTTTGATTTTTTAGCGATCTTTTTCAGCTTGGACTTGGCTGGCGTTGCTGCATCTTTCTTGTAGGAAGCCCAGTTGAACAACCCAATCGGCTTTTTGTCTTTTCCCAGTTTGAGTTTATCCGGGGCGGTCACTACGTTTGCTGACTTCTGATTGGCAGGTGCCAAAGACGCACCGAAAATATTTTTCTTTGGCGCGCCGAAGGATGAGGTTTTTGCTGATGATTTGCTGCCGAACACAGAGAAGATGCTGTTTGATCCGGTATCATCAACTGCCGCCACAAGCCGTGGCAATGGTTTTAAAACGTAGCGTAAGCCATCTGGGCTTTGTTCACCAACCGGCATCGGCTGACCAACAGTAAATCCTGACTGATCCATTTGGTAGATATCATTGCGGAAGGCCACGGTTCCGCCTGCGGTTGGCCATGCTGTTAAGTATGCCACGCGCAATTGCGGGCCAGCGATGACGGGCACATCGAGGCGTTCTAATGTTTCAGCCATGGATGCGATTTTTGGCGCGTTGAAACCATCCTGGCCGTTTAAAATCCATTCAGCCAACAACGGCATTTTTTCAACACGGATGCAGCCTGAGCTGAAGAACCTGTTTGATGATTTGAAAAGTTCTGGCTCTGGCGTGTCATGCAGATAAATTCCGAACGTGCTTTGGAATTCAACCTTAGCCGTGGCCATTGCGCTGTGAGGGCCTGGTTCTTGGCGGAATAAATATTTGTCTAAATTGGCTGGTGTAAATTGAACTGTGTTTGGATCAACCTCTTTGCCGTTGGGGCCGGTTTCAAACACTTTCATGTTCATTTGCGTGAGCACTTGGGTGCCGCCTGCCATTTTCGGCAGAATGTCACGCTCAACGATTGAAACTGGCGCGTTCCAATAGGGATTGAACTTGACTGTGGCGATCGGCGTCATCACCACGGGTGATGGCCGTTCGGTCCGGCCCACAATAACGTTGTGGCGCGAGAACACATGGCCATTGCTGACGGTTTCCAGCTGTTGGGCGGGAATGTTCACCACCAAATAACGATCGCCTAAATTTTTTTCGTAAATGGCCAAGCGCGGGATATTTGCTTCAATGGCGCGAAGCCGCGCGCCTACTGGGATGTTTAACTCGTTCAGCGTGGAAGGATCGACTTTGCCTGTAACAGCCAAACCCATGTTACGTTGAAAATGTTGAACGGCCTCTTCTGTGGCATTGGAATAGAGCGCGGTGAATTCGCCTTCAGTGGCCTCTACACGCAGATAGCCCTCAAGGTTGAGGCGTTTGTTCAATGTGGCAACTGCGGGGCCTTTGGATCCGATTTTAAAAGTGCCACGCGGGATGACCGGGAAGCCACCATTTGCTGCAATGGTGGCATATTTTTCTTGAGCAGTTTTTAAGGCAATATCACTCTCAGGTTGCAACATCGGCAACTGATTCTGCGAGCTGATAACTTCTGTGCTGGTGACAGCCGGGCCGCTACCACCATGAAAAGCTGCTTTGCCATTGGTTATTTTGACAACGCCACCACCTTTCTTTTCAAAACGCGCGATGCGGTCGGCTTCAGCGGCTTCTGATTCTGCGAAAGCTTTCGGCGCGTGAATCATTGGCAAAGTTGCAGCACCCAGAGTCAACGCTAAAACCAATAGCGATTTTACATTGAAGGATGAACCCAACAGGATTTTCATAACTTGCCTCACTCAATTCCATAAAAATAGGCCGCGCTCTGCCTGACTTACCGCGCAAGAATCAAATCTAGCGGGATATTAATAGTCTGTTAACAAGAAAAACTCGCCATGCAGCAATTTGGCAACAGTTCTGGGGATGGGGGAGACTGTTGCGAGGCTGTGTCTGAATCATCGGTTTTTGGTTAAAAGTGGGATTAGGCCCTACTCATTTTTAGATCAGGTTCCCGGGATCTTGTCGGGAGGCAGACATACCCTTGAATTGTTACCAATTCCGAGTCTGCCTCCCTAACATCAACTTCACGACATTGACGGATGCGGTCGTTTCGTTTCATCTGTCAGGCTGAAATTGGGACAGGCTCGCTGCAACATGGCATCAGTTGATATTCGTAATGTGAAGAAGTCCTATGGTATCCATCCGGTGATCCATGGCGTTTCCGTGTCTATCAAACACGGTGAGTTCGTTATTTTGGTAGGCCCATCAGGTTGTGGCAAATCCACATTGCTGCGCATGATCGCGGGCCTTGAACCCATCACCGAAGGTGTTATTGCAATTGGCAGCAATGTCGTCACCGCTGCTGATGCTGTGTTCTCACTCACGCGTGCTGTGAAGCTCGACAAGACCCCAGCATTTTTAATTGGCCAGCTGGGTTGAACCAAGGAGAATGTAGACAGCATGGTGAAGCTTGTTGATGACAGCACATTCACCATCACTATTGGCGAAATTTATTCACCTTCATTAGTACTCGCCTTGTTGTCGTCCGTTGTGGGATCAGTAGTCGATCAGAAAACGGTGATGGCACATGAAGCGGCTGGTGATATGGGCAATGCTTGGTTGAATACCAATTCTGCAGGTTCAGGCGCTTATGTTCTGAAATCTTGGAAGGCCAGTGAAAGTGTTTCGTTGGAAGCCAATCCAAATTATCGTGGCGGCATGGCATCCTTGAAGCGTGTGATCATCAAGCATGTGGCGGAACCTGCTGCTCAGCGATTGCTGATCGAGAAGGGCGACGTTGATATTGCGCGTGATTTGCAGCCCGATCAAATTGCCGGTGTGGCAGGCAATAAAGATATTGCGGTCACTACAATTCCGCAGGCCGCACTTTATTATGTCGCCATGAATATGAAGACGACAGAGTTCCAGAATCCTAAAGTGCGCAAAGCGATGCATCACTTGATTAACTATGATGGCACGACAAACTCATTCTTGAAGGGCAAAGTAAAAGTCCACCAAGCTTTCTGGCCATCAGGTTTCTGGGCTTCGTTGGACGACAATGAATATAATTTCGATCCGGCAAAAGCCAAAGCGATGCTCGCTGAAGCTGGCGTGAAGGACGGCATTGAGTTCACGCTCGATACGCCTAACAAAGCGCGGTTCAACACCATGGCCCAAGCTGTTCAAGCCAGCATGGCGCAAGGTGGCGTTAAGCTGACCTTGGTTCCAGCAGAAGAAAAAGCTGTGCTTACTAAATATCGTGCGCGGGGCCATCAGATGCTCATTGAAAACTGGGGCCCTGATTACATGGATCCACACACCAATGCCGATACGTTCGCGCGCAATACCGATAATTCCGATGCGCCCAAATCCAAACCACTGGCATGGCGCAACTCGTGGGATATTCCTGAGCTTTCGAAGCGGACAGATGCTGCCGTTCGGGAGCGTGATGCTGACAAGCGCAAGCAAATGTATCTCGATTTGCAAAAAGACGTGATGGACCAAGGCCCGATCATGATCATGTTCCAAGACACGGTGCAACTGGCAACACGCGCCAACATCAAAGGCTATGTGATGGGTTCGAGCTCTGATGTGGTGTATTATAATTTGACCACGAAGTAGGCTTTTCGAGCTTTCAACTGAAAGCTTGTTTATAAATATGATACGCAATGCGTGTTGCTGGATATTGATGTTCAGCAACACGTCTTTAATTTTATGTGTTGCTGGCCGGGGTTTGGCGAGCGTCGATATCTCGCAGAAAACTTAGTTCAGCCGTAACTTTATAATACTTCCGGCTGCAACCGCCGCGATGATGATAGTTCCAACCAGAATATCTCTGACGTAACTATCAACACTCAACTGTGTGAGGCCATTGCTCAATATGCCGATGATGAGCACGCCCATCAGGGTGTAAAGCACACGTGGTTGGCCATGTCGTCCAATTGTCATGCCAAGGAATACTGCGGCAATTGCATCGAGCATCAAGCCGCTGCCTTGTGTTGGGTTGGCCGAAGCAACGCGCGCCGCATACATTAACCCAGCAATGGCAGCGCCTAAGCCTGTGATACAAAAAGCGGCAATGCGGGTTCGGCGCACACGCACTCCTGCTAATCGCGCCGCTTCCGCATTGCCACCCATGGCATAGACATGGCGTCCGAAGACAAGTTTTTCCAAGGTGAACCATGTGATGAACAGTGCAAGGGCTGCGATGATTGTTAAATTTGGCAAGTGCAAAACTTGGTCACCGGACGACCAAAGTGGAATTCCACTTTTGGCTATGGCGGAAAAACTGGCGGGAATATCACCACCAAAAATCGTTTTACCGCCGCTCACCAGAAAGGCTGATCCACTGAAAATCGTCAAAGTGCCAAGTGTTGCCACGAAAGGTAATATGCCAACATAACTCACCAAGAAGCCATTCAGTGCGCCACCCAGCAACCCCACCAGAATGGCTGCAGAAATACCAACCACAACCGAGCCTGTGGCCTGAAACACAACGGCAGCCACAATGCCAGCCAAGCTTGCCATAGAACCCACGCTTAAATCAAAATCGCCCATCGCCATTACCACCGTCATAGCGAAAGCGGTGACTGCCAGCATGCTCATTTGCTGTGAGATATTCAGCAGATTGCGCCCCGTCATGAAGGTGCCGGGCAGCATAAACCAAAAGAATGCAACGAGGCCAAAGAAGCAAACGAGCGTGCCGTAGGTTTGGATGAACTTCAGCACGAGCGTTTGAACTGCTTATTCGCTAACGTTAATGGCTGTGATCAACCGGGTTGGAACATAGATCACACTTTGCTTGTTCTCTTCACCGCCCATCTTGCGTTTGACGGCATCGGCTACCGCACTGCCAATCCCTCGGAAATTCTGCGCCATCGAAGCTTCAAAATTGCTGCCTTTGCCGATGGCAGCACGAGCTTCTGGATTTGCGTCAATGCCGGTAATTACAATGCCCTCGCCAGCACGACCTGCCGCCTCAATCGCTTGAAGCGCGCCAAGGGCGGGTTGGTCCCATGCCGCCCAGACTGCGGAAATTGCGCCTTTGTCCGGGTTGGCTGCAAGAATGGCTTCCATCTTGGCACGGCTATCAGCAATGCCACCGTCTTTCACATCAGGAGTTACCCGGGCCAACACTTTTATATCGGGGTAATTTTTGAAAATTGCATCAGCAACAATGCCGCGCTGTTGCACGGGTGGAAATGCTTCAAACACAAACATCACGACTTTGCCTTTGCCATTGATGCGGTTGACAACATAAGCAGCCGTATCGGCGGCCATGGAATAGCCATTGCTGGTTACGTTGGTTACGAGCAACGGCGATGCACCTGCATCCATGCCAAACACAGGAACTCCTGCGGCTTTGGCGGCTTCAAGACCAGCAGCCACTTGCGAAGGATCCACGTTGATCACAATGGCGGACGGCTTTTGATTGGCGGCATCCTCAAGACGCGAAATGACGGCGGCTACATCGCCTTTGGTGTCGACGACATTAACCTCCCAACCATTGGCCTTGGCTTTTTCTTTGAAGGCCTCGACATAAAACTGTGTGCCGGGTTGGGCGAGGTAAGGCGTGATCACCGTAATTTTTTCACCGGCAGCCGCGGCAATGCCGCTCATCAGGGCCAAGGCTGAGACCGTTGCGAAACCCAAAACATTTCTGCGAATTAAATTCATGACGTTCTCCCATTTTTTGTTATGTGCTTTTCTTTGCACGCTTATTCCGTCACAATAATACTGCACAAAATTGTGAGGCGCGCAAATGTTAATTGGAATTGATGTTGGAACCACTGCTGTGAAGGCGGCATTGTTTGACCATCAAGGCCGGGCGCTTAAGACATTTAGATCGCTATATCCCACTAAGCGTGCAGCTCCGGGCCATGTTGAACAAGATGCGTCGGACTGGCTGCAACTCATTCTTGAGGCCCTTGACGAATTTGGTGACGGATTATTAGAGGGCAGTATTGAGGCCATTGGGCTTTGTTCACAAGTGAACACTCATGTCTTTGTCGATGCTCAGGGTAAAGCCCTCATGCCCGCTTTCACTTGGCAGGATGCCCGTTGTGCGGATGAAGCCGCCAAGCTCGACGCGCAAATAACGGAAGCGGCAAAATTGGTGTGGTGGGGCGCACCCTTGCCCATTGATGCCAGCCATATTCTCGCGCGCATGGCCTATGTGGCAAAAAATCATCCTGATATTTGGCAAAAGACACGCTGGGTGATGGCGCCGAAAGACTATTGCCTTCTCCATCTAACAGGCGAGGCTGTGACCGATCCCATGACAGCCTTTGGTATTGTGGACAGCCATCTCAAGCTTGTGCCGCACTTACTCAATTTGGTGCCGGAAGCAAACAAGTGCTTGCCTGCCCTTGCTGGGTTTACAGAAGTGATTGGGCAGGTTCGAAAAGGCCTGCCTTGCGCGGGTGTACCTGTCGTCGCCGGTGCCATGGATGCGTGGTCTGGCTTGCTCGGTGCTGGCGTCAGCGAAGATGGTCAAGGCCTCTATCTCAGTGGCACCAGCGAAATCCTCGGCATCGTGTCTTCGCGCAAAGCAGCAGTGCCGGGTGTCATTGCTTTTCCGAAATGTGAAGGCATTGTGCTGCATGCAGGCCCAACCCAATCGGGTGGCGCGTCGGTTGAATGGGTTTCAAAATTGCTGGGCCGAACAGCGGTAGAGATTTCAGAGCTCGCAGCCAGCGCTGACACATCAAAACCGCTTCCGATTTTTCTGCCGCATCTTGAAGGCGAGCGTGCGCCGCTGTGGGATATCAACACGCGCGCCTCATTGTCAGGGCTTTCATCAAGCATGGGTGCGGCAGAAGTGGCACGCGCGGTGCTCGAGGGTGTGAGCTATTCGGCAAGGCTTGTAATGGATAGCTTAGAAGTTTCGGCTTGCTTGCGCCCCGCTGAAATACACCATTCTGGTGGTGGTGCTGCTTCGGATCTCTGGTGTCAAATCCGAGCCGATGTTCTCGGCCGCCCGATCAAGCGCATGGAAATGCTTGATGCGGGTGTTCTGGGAGCCGCGTTGATGGCAGGCACTGGGATCGGCGTGTTTCACTCCCTGAGTGCCGCCGCGAAAAGTTTCGTGGTGGTAAACCGAATTTTCGAATCGGACCACACGCAAAGCGAACGCCATGATTTTAGTTATGAAAAGTACAAAATGCTCTACCGGCAGTTGATGCCCTGGCATGCGCGCTCATAGAGTTTTAGTGGACGCACCAGCTTGGCGACAAGCTGTTGAACTTGGTTTAGATGCAGGCGGAAAATTCGAAAAGGAATCGCGCGAATGACGGACACAACCCCTAAGCCCAAGCCCGCCCTGCCAGACCACCTGAGCATCGACCCCAAAAGCCCGTATTTCAATGAAGCCGTGTTGCAATTTCAAATCGGCATCTGCTTCAATGGCGCGACCAAAACCAATGTCGAAGAATATTGCATCTCAGAAGGCTGGCTGCGCCTGCCCTCAGGCAGCAAAAGCAAAGACCGCTACGGCAACCCGATGACGGTGAAACTGTCCGGCAAGGTGGAAGTCTATTACGTGGAGGGGTGAGGGTTTGGGGGAACGGCCTGCATTATGGCGTTTATAACCAAGTTATCTCAGATATATTGGCGGAGAGGGAGGGATTCGAACCCCCGGAGGGCTTGCACCCCCTACGGTTTTCAAGACCGTCGCAATAGACCACTCTGCCACCTCTCCAATCCGGTTGCTTCGCTATTTAGGTCTTGGGCGTTCAATTAGCATTCTTGGTGGCCATGGCAAGCCCCTGCCCTTAAAAAAATAATCCCGCAGCCATTTCTGGCTACGGGACTTTTTTTGCAGGGAGTCGCTTATTTTATTAGGGCGAATTCTTTAGACGAAAGTATTAACCTATCGCCGGATCTGCCGATGTTAGAGACGATACAGAATTTGGTCAGTCCAGAAGCGTTCCAGACGACCTAGTGCTTTATTCAGGCGATCAAATTCATCGGTCGAAAGGCCCACCACTTCTTCAATGGCGTGAAGTTGGCGATTGTAAAGCGCATCAACACGCATCCGAATGGCATCGCCTTTTTCTGTCAGACTGACTCGCACGGAACGTTTGTCAGCATTTGAACGCTCGTGTTTCACAAAACCTTGCTCAACCAATTTCTTCAAATTGTAAGAAACGTTTGAACCTTGATAATGGCCACGGGTTTTAAGTTCGCCTGCGGTGAGTTCAGCATCGCTGATGTTGAACAGCAGCAAGGCCTGAACTGGGTTAACTTCTTTATCGCCAGAACGTTCAAAATCATCCTTGATCACATCAAGAAGGCGACGATGGAGACGCTCAATCAGCGTCAACGATTCTAAATAACGACTTTTTATGTCCGCGCGCTTGACATCCAATGGCGCATGACGGGTTTCCCCCAAAACAACTGCTGTGTTCATGTTTTTAAACCTCTGTTTTTCCTGTTTCTTAAAGTCGGCCTCTTGTTGGGTCCGTTCTTCTTGATAAATTCAAACTAGGCGATAGGGTTTAAAATGAACTGAAGAGTCTCGGTAAATTTGTCGTTATATTTTAGAAAAATTGAACCGAGTTTGAACAGAGTTTATGTCTCGTTTTTTTCCAATGTAAATAAAGTGAGTCTTAATTGGGTTAACAAAAACTCTAAACTTTTACCCGCAGCTTGACTGGTTCGCGCTTTGCTCTGATTGCTGCATCACGTTGCGGACCGCTGGTGCGCCAAAATTTGAAACGACATTGAGGTGCGTGGCGACAACACTTTTATAAAGACTATTGATAGAACCCATCGACATGGAGTTGCAACGCCGAGCCAGATAATAGCGTTTGGTGAGCTGAGCATATTGAGCCAGCCCATCGGCATGGGCAGGTTTTTGCTTTGGTTCTGATGTTGATTTTTTTGTAGCTGGAATTATCAGGATTGGTTTTTCAATTCTGACAGGTTTTGACTCTGCGGCCTTATTTCCTGCGGTTGCTTGTTGTGCGGCAATGATGACGTCGATTACATCAGCGCGCTCCACATCCGAGCAAGCGGCTTTCTGACCTTGGGCGCGGCCATTGGCGATTATTGTTTTTGTGAACTTCGTGGAAGATTTTGAGACCATGGCAATTTCGGCTTTGGCGATGAAGCTTGAAAGCTCTTCATTTTGGCTCGCAGTCAGGAATTTGCATTTTTGCTGGATAGCCTGGGCGCGTGCCAACATTTCGGTGGCTTGTTCTGCTGCTAGAGTGGTGGCTAATGTTTGTTGAAGTGAGAACGTTGAAAAACTAACCAAAAAGATTGAAGTAAAAATCGCTGTCCGATTTGCCGAAAACATTATTCTAAAAAATCCCGCCGCTGATACTTGGCATACAATTGCACGTCACACCCTAAAATTTGTTGAAAGTTAAGTGTAATTCTGGGACTGATGGTTAACTGATGGTTAACTGACGGTGAAGTTTTGCCAGTTCAATTTGCAAAGCTTTGCTGACGGCGTTATTGAGTGACTATGACCCAAGCATCATTTCCCTCCACAAGACTTCGCCGCAACCGCAAATCAGCCTGGGCACGGGCGTTGGTGTCTGAAAATACACTGACGGCGGCAGATTTGATTTGGCCGATCTTTGTGATCGACGGAAAGAATAAAAGCGAAGCTATTGCTTCAATGCCGGGGGTGTTTCGGTATTCGGTCGATTTGGCGGTCGAGAAAGTTCGTGAGGCTGCGGTGCTCGGCATTCCGCTGGTCGCGTTGTTTCCCAACACTGATCCCTCTCTCCGCAATGAGACTGGTGCTGAAGCTATAAATTCAAACAATCTTATTTGCCGCGCGGTTCGCGCTATCAAAGCGGCAGTGCCGGAAATTGGTGTAATGTGCGATGTGGCGCTCGATCCTTATACGTCTCATGGGCAAGACGGGTTGATGGTGGGTGACCGCATTGTCAACGATAGCTCTCTTGATATGTTGGTGAAACAAGCCCTAGTCCAAGCAGATGCGGGTTGTGATGTGCTTGCGCCTTCTGACATGATGGATGGGAGGATTGGGGCTATTCGTGCGGCGCTTGAAAAAGCGGGCCATCAAGATGTTCAGATTATGGCTTATAGTGCCAAATATGCTTCTGGTTTTTACGGACCATTTCGCGAGGCCGTTGGTTCAGGAGGATTGTTGAAGGGCGATAAGCGTACTTATCAAATGGACCCTGCCAACACTGACGAAGCTTTGCGCGAAGTTGCCTTGGATTTGGCCGAAGGTGCCGATATGGTGATGGTAAAGCCCGGAATGCCATACCTTGACGTAGTGGCCCGCGTAAAAACCGAATTCAAAGTGCCGACCTTTGCTTATCAAGTTTCGGGCGAATATGCGATGATCATGGCCGCTGTGGAACGCGGTTGGCTTGATCCGAAGAAAGTTATTCCGGAAAGCTTGCTGGCGTTCAAGCGTGCGGGAGCTGATGGGATTTTGACTTATTTTGCGGTGGATGTGGCTAAGGCTTTGAAGGCTTAGCGCGTCAACCGTGCAATCAAGCTCGACGTGTCCCATCTGCCGCCGCCCATCTTCTGCACCTCGGAATAAAACTGATCGACCAGTGCGGTAACTGGCAAATGGGAACTATTTTTGCGGGCTTCATCTAAGCAGATGCTTAAATCTTTGCGCATCCAATCTGCGGCGAAGCCGAAATCAAATTTGCCAGCAATCATGGTTTTGTGGCGGTTCTCCATTTGCCATGAACCAGCGGCACCTTTGGAAATTACTTCCACCACCTGCTCCATATCGAGGCCAGCTTTCATTCCGAACTGAATGGACTCAGCCAGACCTTGCACCAACCCAGCGATCGCAATTTGATTGCACATCTTAGCTAACTGGCCGCAACCTGCTGTCCCGAGGCGTTTGCACATCTTGGCGTAGTTCATGATCAGCGGTTCGGCCTTGGCATAGTCTGCTTCGTCACCGCCGCACATAACTGTGAGCAATCCATTTTCTGCGCCCGCTTGCCCGCCAGAAACAGGTGCATCGACAAATCCGATCCCGCGTTTCTTGGCTTCAGCATGAAGTTCGCGCGCGACATCGGCAGAGGCTGTGGTGTGGTCAACAAAAACAGCACCGCGCTTCATGGCGTTAAAAGCTCCATCTGTTCCAAGTGTCACTTGGCGTAAATCATCATCATTGCCGACACAGGCGAAAACAAAATCAGCATCTTCAGCTGCGGCGGCGGGCGTGGTGGCGATTGCGCCTTTATTTTTTGCGGTCCAACTTTGTGCTTTTTGAGCGGTTCGGTTATAGACCGTCATGGTTGTGCCTGCTTTGCGTTGCAGATGACCTGCCATGGGAAACCCCATCACGCCCAAACCAATCCATGCCGTTTTTAGAACCATTTTGATCTCCTATATTGGGTTTGGGTCTAATTGATCAGACGTGAAATTGCTAGAAGCCCTTGCGTGTTCGCGCTTGGCATTAGATAATGTGATTTGGAGTTTTAAGATTGAGCATTGAACGCCGCAATTTTCCGCAGTTCTTTATAACTGCGCCGACCCCCTGCCCTTACTTGCCAGGCAAGTTTGAGCGCAAGGTGTTTACGCATTTGATTGGTGTTGATTCGCGCAATCTGAACACAATGCTTTCACAAGGTGGATTTAGGCGCAGTCAAAACATCGCTTACCGTCCGGCGTGCGACCATTGTCAGGCCTGCACATCGGTGCGTGTTCCAGTTAAAGATTTTGTTCTGACCAAAGGTTTCCGCCGCGTTTTAAGAAAGAATGCTAATCTGGTGACTGAAGAGGTGAAGGCCCGCGCCACTAGCGAGCACTATTCGTTGTTCCGTGGCTATATTGATACGCGCCATTCAGAAGGCGGAATGGCTGATATGTCGGTTCTCGATTTTGCTGCAATGGTTGACGATACCGTGGCCGACAGCCGGATTGTCGAATATCGCTTTGATGAAAGTTGCGAGAATGCCGGCGAGTTAGCTTCGGCAGTTTTGATGGATATATTGGGTGACGGTATATCGATGATCTATAGTTTTTATGAACCTAGCTATGAGGATCGAAGCCTCGGTACGTTGATGATCTTAGATGCCATTACGAGGGCCCAGGGCATGGGGTTGCCTTATCTTTATTTGGGTTACTATGTGAACGGGTCTCGGAAGATGGAATATAAAGCACGCTTTGTTCCACAACAAAGACTAACATCAGACGGATGGAAACTGGTGGGCGAAACATAATCTTCTATTTTAGATTGTCCGGTTGGCATTAACACACGTTTTCGAACATTTGTTTTAAACGTTGACACTGCAACCAATCGCCCTCAGAAATTCCATAGGGTTTGGGGATTCTATGGGAAAAATTGGCATAAAAGATCCATTGGGATTGACCAGTCTGGTAACGAACATGGTCACCGACTTGCGCAACAATGGATATTCCGTTTCGGTTAGTAACGACCTCAAAAAACTTGATCAAACCAAGTTGGCTGTGCGCGGCTACCGGGTTGGGCCTATGCACGACGCGGAGGTTTGCAATTTTGATCGCGAGCGGGCTTTTTGGATACAGCTTGAAGAGAACGATGGAACCCCAGTCGGACTGCAAGCCTTCAGACATGATCACATCGATACGAGCCTTGCCGACTGGCTGCCTAACTATATGATTGGTGTATATATGCGGCGCCAAGAACTTATGGTGCCGAGTCATTCTAACGCGCCGATGGGCAGCGTGGCTGAAAATTTACGTGGTAATTTGGTTTATCATGGTGAGTTGTGGCTGGCCAAGCATGTAAAGGCACGCAACGTTTTTGACAGCTTTACGAGGCTTGGGCTTTTTCTATCTGTGATCAAATGGAACCCAGACGCGATATGGGCCCTTACCAGCGAGCAGATGGCGCGGCACGGGCATTTGGGGCGTATTGGTTATACTACTATAGAGCGCGGTATATTGCGCTGGCAATGGGCCTCGAGGGATGTCGACAGCGTTGAATACTTGGCACTCGTAGACCAGAATGCACTCGAAAATATTGTGCATGAAATGTTGACTAGAGAACCGGAATATCAACTGGTGCAAGCGCACAGTTAATGGCGACCAATCTCGAATTGGCAGCTTTGCGCAATGTTGGGAATATCACGCGTTGATAACTGATCCAATGGACGTTGCCGTTGGGTTTTACCATCGAAGCCAATACTTGATCGTAAATCGGGCGGTTTTCGTTTACGGCTCGAAAATAGGCTTTGGAAACAACTCTATCGTAGCTATGGCCAGTTTGACATGGATAAGACATTCGGGCTTCGCCCCAAATGCCAGCGAGCACTGAAGCTTTGCCAACGTGTTGGACTTCAATTTTCTCTCTTTCCACATCAACTTCACAAATGACCGCTTTGCTTTCGTCAGGGCCACCTTGTTTCAGAAGATGTACAAGTTCCGAAGCAACCGGTGATATTGAGCCCAGAAAATCTCTCGTGAAAACCTTTGAGGAAAGGTGGACATCACTTTTTCCTATTAACTGGTCGATACGTCGTTTTGCTTGCTCTGTTGTATCGTAAATTTCTTCAAACCAGCCCGCATTGAAAAAGACGAGCTTGAAGGGGCCGCTATAATTTGTGATCCACTTCATGGTGAAAAACAATGAGGCCCAATTGGCCGAAGACATGTACCATTGGATTGTAACCAATGATTTGCAGAACTGAATCTTCACATAGTTCTTTTGCTGTAACAAAACTCGGTCTGAGCAGATTACTCCGTGTTCACTCAATGGGCGCAGAACGATACGGCCCTCGTGCACCCACAACTCTTCACCGTCCATATTCTAAGTGCCCCGTTTCGTCCAACTATTGAACGGTAGGAAATATTTATAACGATAAGGTGCAAATAAGTGGTAAATGCCCAGCTAGATTTAATTTCTCGCGGCGGTAGTTATATGAGTTTTATGTCAACTTGGCTTAGTTCCGAGATGACCAGTACAGATGGTTTGCTGCCACTCACTTTCTTAGGCAATACGAGTCGGTGGTATGGCACCCAGAATAAAACATTATCTGGCATGCGCATGGCTGCCAGAACATGATCGTAACGCGGCTTTCCACTGACAGAAACCTCGTGATAAGCTTGGCTTACAACTTTGCCATACTGGCTTGTAGACAGACAAGGAAACGATGATTGGAACGGCCCCCAAACTTGGTTGATTACCGATTTAGGCCCAATTCTTTCAACAGTAAATTGATCGGTGCTTTCCTCGTAAGCACACTCAACCGCATAATCCAAAGCTGATGCTGGCGTATTCAAACATTCTGTTATCAAATCTGGTAATGGCTTTTCGTTCAATTCAAACTGCTGGACCATGGTGCGCGTTGTAAAGTGTCTGTCGCCACGAGCTACGATATCTTCTAAACGGCG
>JAYWEV010000027.1:0-18797 GCA_043779145.1 Aestuariivirga sp.
GCAGCACAAGCTCATCAGGGCCTCCCGATTCAATCTCTCCAGATTGAATCAGTAAAACCCGCAATCCTCAAGCCACAAAAGATGTGTGCATCAGATAGATTCATTTTTGGGGGGATTACCCAGTCATAGAAGTTGCACGAACAGCACGTGAAATTGGTGACAAGGTGATTGATCAATGTCAACTTACAGTTCGTTTTCAATTATTTAGTCCGTCACCCTTGACTGACAACCCTCACCCAACAATGTTGTGAGACACAAATTTCGGCATTTCCTTTGGATGCCTATCGCCAAAAACATTTCGCATCAACCAGTGTATCGTAAGCCTGAGCAGCAACTTTCATCATCGAACTGTGATTTTGCATCCGCTCGGTTGTTATGGTCCCTATGATAACATCGCTGAGGCCGAGTTCGGCCAACAGTGCGGATCCCGTCGCCTGATCGTTCAGATCGCCAAGGGACGTCTGGAGCGCTCTTAACGCTTTGAAGAATTCTTTTTGTCGATCTAGAGACTTCCTAGCGGGAAACAACTCGCAAAAAAACTCGCTCGCATAGCGGAGCTTTTTGACTTGTATACGAAGTTTGTGCCGAGTCTCGTCGTCGAGCTTGCCCCAGTGTTGACCGCGCCGCTTAACGCGTCGACGACACCGATCCAGCGCTTTTGAGGCGAAACTATCGATCCTTTGATCGACAATAGTTGCAAGGCATCCAGTTCGCCAATTGCCAATCATGATCCATTCGACAAAATCAAGCATCAGCGTCCGTAGACGGGCAGAGACGAGTGCATCCTTCGCTCTAGCATAAGCGTGCTCGCGCGCTAGCCGCAACGTCACTGAATGGGCCGCGTCCGGCAATCGTTTTAGCAGCACATCGAGATTGCGTGCCTGGTCCAGTTCACGCGCAATCCAGCGCAGACTTTCCAGAAAATATTCGAACCGGTCGTCGGCAAGCATGTCCTTGAAAATCGACATCGCGGACCGCAAGCGACGCAGCGCTACGCGCGCTTGATGCAGCGCTTCTGGACTCTCCGTTCGCGCTAGCATCGACTGATTTAGCCTGAATTGACGAATACAGGCTTGAGCAATCACCGCGAACCCTTCGGAAGGAGTCATGTTCCTATGGAAGAGCATCGGAGTCGATCTGCAGGGCTGGTCACCACCTCCCTCAAGCAATTGGTAGCCAAGTTGGGCTTTTGACAAGGGGCTTAACTGGAGTGGCGCAACGGCGTCGAGCGCTCGGGCAAGCGCAAACACCGCCGCGGGTGACCCTTCTTTTAACTCAAGCTCGACCTCGCAAAGCAAAAGGGTATGACAACCTGCGACGATTTTGCCTTGATCGATTACCACCTCAATCTTCGCACCGTCCCGTTCGATTTCGTTTATCTGACGGTTCACGACGATCTGGAAAATTGGTTCAAGCCGTAACAGTTCGTGTGCGGGAATCACTGATCGAAGCGGGTTGCCGGTGCCGTCGAATACCGGGAGGTCTCCTTCGATCGGTATCTCCCACTCCGGTCGTACGAAAAGACCCGCTGCAGAAGTGCTCTCAAGTTTTATGGTCTGAATGCGCTGACTTCCGCTAGCGCGGATGCGCAGCGACAGCCCGGCGTTTCGCACGGCTTGGCCTGGCGTATCGAAGTATGTCGATGTTTGCACATTATCAGACGCAGCATTGGCAAAAATGGAAGCAGCGACGAGCATGTCGATCCCCGCTTTATCAACTTCCAGCTTGAGTTCAATTTCTTTATTGATGACCATGGCGTCCTGCTGACTGCATTTCTGCTGGCAAACGCTGGATAACAAACCCATGCCGCAAGTCCTTCAGGTGCCAAGCCACGGCAGCAGTAAATGAGTAATTGAGTAATTGGTGAGAAAGCCGACCCCCTAGACCTTTATTATATGCCATACCCCATCCAAGCCATCGCGACTTATGATCGCCCTCATGATCCAGCACCATCCGCACCGCACGGGCACACACTTCAGTTGAAAACTTGTTCGTTGTCTTGTTCATAGTGGCTCCACCTTCTCAGGAGTTGGAGCCTCCGGCAATCCCGGAGCGGTTCACAACTGTGTGGGCAGCCATTGCCGTCAACAGTGGTCGCGGAAAGCGCAAGAAACGTAATTATCAATCGTTGAAAAAATATAGACATATCAACCCAATCACACTATTTGCCGCTTCGAAATTCTTGATAGCGGTTACAGTGCCGGACACAATTTGGTCGATACCTGACTAGCTAACTAACTGACTAAAGATAGGCAAAGAATGCGCTTGGTTTTCCTTCGAGAGTGCAAGAATAAGAAAGTCTTATTGCACTATGGTGCCACAGGCCCAATATCAAATATCTGCAGGTACATCGCCAATTGTTGGAGAATTGAGAAAATATGTTACGATTGTTAGCTATGGACTTTACGGTAACGGTTCCGTAATTTGACATCATCAGCCACTCAAAGCTACAAGGATCGAGATGATTGATTTTCGTTTCATAGCGGCTTTAAAGCGCGTTCTTTTCGGCTTGGTCGTTTTGGCCTTGGCGTTTGCGCCTTTGCAATCAATCACTCCTGCTTCTGCCTCAACCGCAATGGCTATGGGTAAAACTGATTGCCCTCAGAAGAAATCATGTTGTGATAAAGAAAAGTCAGATTGCATGACCAAGCAATCTTGCATTTCAAGTTGTTATAGCAGCTTTGGCTCAATGAGTTCGGCTGAACTGAATGCATTTGCCACTGGCCCTGAAAAACTGGCTATGTCTGTCACTGCATTTTTGGAACCTCACGCTTCTCTACCCCTCCGAAGACCTCCCCGCATCTAACCTTTTGAAACTGACCAATCGGGCAGCGCTTTGTGTTGCGCGCCATTTTCATTTTTTAAAGGTTTTTCACATGCGTGTATTGTTACGACTTGTTTTAACGCTGTTGCTTGTTGCATTTGGTGGTGTGGGTGGATTCTTTGCCGCCACAAAATATCGCCCTCAGTTTGATGCAATGGCTGCACAAATTTTGGTTGCGAAAGCTGCCAAAACATCTGAACGCAAAATCATCTACTATCGCAATCCGATGGGGCAGCCTGACATTTCGGCTGTTCCTAAGAAAGACTCCATGCAAATGGATTATATCCCAGTATATTCAGATGATGTTCCAGCGGATGCTGTGCTTGGGCCAGACGGGCGCAAAATCGTTTACTACCGCAACCCGATGGGTGAACCCGATATTTCACCATTGCCCAAGAAGGATTCGATGGGCATGGACTATATTCCGGTTTACGAAAATGAGATTCCCGCGGGTGATGATAAAAAATCTGAGTTAGCCCCCACCTCGGGTGAAAAGAAAATTCTCTATTACCGCAATCCCATGGGGCTTCCCGATAAATCATCGACACCAAAAAAGGATTCAATGGGGATGGATTACATCCCCGTTTATGCTGATGAAGAAGTGAGTGACCCTTCTATCTTCAAAGTGAGTGTTGAAAAGGTGCAAAGGGCTGGTGTAAAAACTGAGCTTGTTGAAAAGCGAGTTTTGTCACAACCAATCCATGCGCCCGGGTCGATTAAACTGGATGAAACACGGCAGCTTTCGATTACACTTCGAGCAGAAGGCTTTATCGAAAAGGTTTATGCAGGTGCAACGGGCCAACATGTAAAAGCGGGGGAGCCTCTATTCAGATTCTATAGCCCGCAAATTACACAAGCCGCGGTAGAGTATCGCTTAGCTGCAGCAAGTGGGTTGAAAGAGGCGGGATCGCGAAAACTACGCAATCTCGGCGTTCCTGAATCCTTCATCAAAATTGTGCTTGCTAAGGGCGATATTCCGTTTTCAATGGATTGGCCATCGCCTGTTGATGGCGTGTTGATGACCAAAAATGTAATTGTCGGCGGGCGCGTTATGCCCGGTGATGAACTCTACAGATTGGCTGATGTAACGACCGTCTGGGTGATTGCTGATGTTGCAGAGCTTGATATTGGTCATGTTAAAATTGGCGACCCCGCAGAAATCAAAATGCGCGCGTTCCCGGGCGAAATTTTTAAAGGAAAAGTGGCCTTTGTTCTACCGGAATTAAAACTTGAAACACGCACTGCTCAGGTGCGCATTGAACTTCCCAATCCTGAACACAAGCTGCTGTACGGTATGTATGCGGATGTTGAGATTGAGACAGGAGTGGATGCAAGTGTCTTGGCAATTCCTACAGCGTCCATCATCGATAGTGGCAAGCGGCAAGTGGCCATTGTTGAAGTGGGCGAGGGTAAATTCAAACCGACAGAAGTTCAACTTGGACGGAGAGGAGAAAAATATGTTGAGGTTCTCAGCGGGCTGAATGAAGGCGAAAAAATCGTCACGCGGGCCAATTTTCTGATTGATGCCGAAAGCAATTTGCAAGCGGCTTTGACCTCACTAGCTTCGGCTGATGGTGCTTCGCAATGATCGGCAAAATCATTGAATGGTCCGCTCGCAATATGATGCTGGTGTTTATTGGCGCAGCATTTCTAGCCCTTGCCGGTCTTTATGGCGTGAAAACAACACCACTAGATGCAATTCCAGATTTATCAGATACGCAAGTGATCGTTTATACCGAATATGCCGGACAGGCCCCGCAAGTTGTTGAAGATCAAGTCACCTATCCGCTTACCACTTCCTTGTTGAGCGTTCCAAAATCCAAAGTTGTTCGCGGCTTTTCATTCTTTGGCGTTTCATTCATCTACATAATTTTTGAAGATGGCACGGATCCGTATTGGGCGCGGTCACGAGTGCTTGAATATCTGAATGCTGCCACAAGGCGGTTACCTCAGGGTGTAACGCCATCGTTGGGCCCTGATGCTACTGGTGTGGGTTGGGTTTATGAATATGCACTGACTGGCAAGGGGCTCGACCTTGCTCAATTGCGAACCACGCAAGACTGGCAATTGCGCTATGCGCTGGCCAAGGCCGAAGGTGTTGCCGAAGTCGCAAGTGTTGGTGGCTTTGTTAAGCAATACAGCGTGATTGTTGACCCGCGCTTGCTTCAAAGTTTTGGACTTTCACTAGCCACGGTTCGCAATGCCATCAGGGCCAGCAACATGGATACAGGCGGACGCACTGTTGAAATTTCTGAAACTGAATACGCCGTGCGTGGACGTGGATTGTTCAAAAACACCAAAGACATTGAGATGATTGTGCTCAAAGCCAATGGTGGAACGCCGGTGCTGTTGCGCGATGTGGCCCGCGTGGAATTTGCACCCGATGAACGACGCGGCATCACTGAAATGAATGGTGAAGGCGAAGTGGTGGGCGGCATTGCCATTCAGCGCTATGGTGAAAACGCTTTGTCGGTCATTGATAATGTGAAGGCGCGTTTGGCGGACGTAAAAGCCAGTCTACCAGCGGGCACGGAAGTCAAAACTGTTTATGACCGCTCCGATCTGATTTATCGCGCTATTGAGACTTTGAAAGGAACTCTCACTGAAGAGTGTATTATTGTTGCAGCAGTCTGTGTAATTTTTCTGCTGCATATCAGAAGTGCATTGGTTGCCATTCTCATGTTGCCAATTGGAATCCTGATCGCATTTATCTTCATACGAATGTTGGGGCTTTCATCAAACATCATGAGTCTGGGTGGCATTGCGATTGCTATCGGTGCCATGGTGGATGCAGCAATTGTGATGATCGAGAATGCCCATAAACATATGGAACGGGCAAAGCCCGGAACGCCGCGCATTGATATTATTGTTGCAGCTGCCAAAGAAGTTGGGCCATCCCTGTTTTTTGGCTTGCTGATTATAACAGTGTCATTTCTGCCAATCTTCACATTGGAAGCGCAAGAAGGGCGGCTATTCAAACCCTTGGCCTACACCAAAACATTTTCCATGGCCGCCGCTGCGTTCTTGTCGATCACACTTGTTCCTGCTCTGATGTACCTGTTTATTCGCGGGCGCATTATTGCCGAGCACAAAAACCCGATTAACCGCATTCTGATTTGGCTTTACCGCCCAGTCATTAAGGGTGTGCTGAAAGCCAAGACACTCACCATTCTCGTAGCGCTGGTGGTGCTTGGTGCGAGTTATTGGCCTGCAACAAAATTGGGTTCAGAGTTCATGCCCAATCTTAATGAAGGCACGTTGTTCTACATGCCAACTACTTTGCCCGGATTGTCGATCACGAAGGCCGCTGAACTTCTTCAAACTCAAAACAAGATCATCAAATCATTCCCTGAGGTTGAATCCGTATTTGGCAAAGCGGGGCGGGCAAGCACTGCCACTGATCCTGCGCCCACCGAAATGTTTGAAACGGTGGTCAACCTCAAACCCGAAAGTGAATGGCGAAAAGGTATAACTGTCGATAGCTTGATCAAAGAGATGGACAAGTCGTTACAATTCCCCGGTGTCTCTAATGCGTGGACCATGCCGATCAAAGCTCGAATAGACATGCTTTCTACTGGAATACGAACGCCCGTGGGCATCAAGGTGTTTGGGCCGGATCTGAAAGAAATCGAACGCCTTGGCCGCGAAATTGAGAAGACGTTGCGCAAATTGCCGGAAACATCGAGTGCTTTTTCTGAACGCGTGATTGGCGGCTATTATCTGGAAATTACACCGGACCGCGAACGCCTCGCGCGATACGGCATGATGGTTCAAGATGTGCAGGATACGATTGCAATGGCATTGGGCGCCGAACCCATCACTACGGCTGTTGAAGGTCGTGAGCGTTATGCGGTGAACTTGCGCCTTCCGCGTGACTTGCGCAGTGACCCCGAAACCATCGCGCGTAATGTGCGTGTCAGTTCGGCAAACGGCGTATCGGTTCCGCTTGGTGAAGTGGCAGACATTAAGCTTACGACAGGGCCTTCAACCCTGCGCACCGAAAATGCTCAGCTTGCTGCCTATGTTTATGTCGATACCCGCGACAGTGATATTGGTGGCTATGTGGCAAAAGCCCAACAAGCGGTTGCTGATAACGTCAAATTTCCGCAAGGTTATTATGTGACATGGAGCGGGCAGTTTGAATATCTGGAACGGGCCAAGGCCAAACTGAAATTAGTGGTGCCCTTCACGTTACTCATCATCTTCTTACTGCTCTACCTGAATTTTGGTAGGTTAGCTGAAACCTTCATCGTGATGCTATCGCTACCATTCTCGCTTGTTGGTGGGCTGTGGCTGATGTGGTGGATGGGCTTTAACTTGTCTGTTGCAGTCGCCGTTGGTTTCATTGCGCTGGCGGGTGTTGCTGCTGAGACAGGGGTTGTGATGCTGATCTATTTGCAAAACGCTCTTGAAGAATGGCGGTATCGTGCGGTTGAGGAAGGCCGTCTCTTTACCAAAGCCGATCTCTATGGTGCTATCATGGAAGGTGCGGTTGACCGTGTTCGTCCTAAGATGATGACAGTGGCCGCTATCATGGCGGGTTTACTGCCAATTCTTTGGAGTAAAGGAACTGGCTCTGAAGTTATGCAGCGCATCGCTGTGCCCATGATTGGCGGCATGATCTCTTCCACTGTTCTCACCCTCGTTGTTATCCCTGCAATCTTTGCTCTTGTTGAGGGCGCAAGAATGCAGTTCGGCAATCGGCAGAAAATGTTACTTACGCAACAACCATTTGAAACTTAGGAAAGGAAACCACCATGACTATAGCATCTCTCAATCGTCGGAACTTCATATCCACAGCTCTAACGACGTTTGCAAGCATTGGTGTTTTGCAAACTATCGAAGTCAAAGCAGCAACATACCCTTCGATCAAAACCTACCGAAACCCCGGTTGTATGTGCTGCGAAAAATGGGCAGGGCAATTGAAACAAGCGGGCTTCAGTATCACTATGGAAGATGATCCAGAGCTTGAGAAAAGGCGAAACGCCGCTGGTGTTCCTGCTGATCTTGCGGGATGCCATACGGCCTTCATGGGAGACTATATCATTGAAGGCCATGTTCCGGTTGATGACATTAAACGGCTGCTCGCGGAAAAACCTGTTGCGCGTGGTCTTGCCGTCCCGGGCATGCCCGCCGAGTCACCCGGTATGGAAAACGGTGGCGAACCAGATGCCTTCACTGTATTCCTCTTCAAAACTGATGGGTCAAAAACAATTTATGCAGAGCATTGAGAAGAACGCGCCGCTTGTTGCCATTGCAGCAGCGGCGCTCTTTGGGCTGTCTACGCCAGTCGCCAAGTTGCTGTTGGGTGATATAAGCCCGTGGTTGCTGGCAGGTCTATTGTATGTTGGTTCTGGTGTCGGCCTCAGCTTATTGATGCTTGCGCGAAAACTGTTCGGCATTGCTGCCAATGAGGCGGGACTTTCGCGCTCAGATTTACCCTGGTTGGTCGGAACAATTTTTTTCGGTGGCATCCTTGGCCCGACCCTCTTGTTGTTTGGTCTCAGTCAAACGGATGCAGCATCGGCTTCATTGTTGTTAAACCTTGAAGCTGTTTTCACGCTCGTTCTGGCGTGGATTGTTTTTCGGGAGCATGTTGATCGTCGGCTATTCATGGGGGCTGTTGCCATTGTTGCAGGCGCGTTACTGCTTTCGTGGCAAGGCGATTTTGGTAAGGCGGGTTGGGGGGTTATTCTCATTGCCCTTGCCTGTTTGTCATGGGGTATCGACAATAATCTCACGCGGAAGATTTCGGCAGTGGATCCTTTTATATTGGCGGCCATTAAGGGCCTGTGTGCTGGAAGCGTGAACACGGCGCTGGCTGTCGTCTCTGGAGCAAAGTTTCCCGCCTTGATCGGTTTGATAAGCGCCATGTCGCTGGGCTTTGTCAGCTATGGCCTTGGCCTCGTGCTGTTCATTATAGCACTCCGGTATTTGGGCACGGCGCGAACGGGAGCCTATTACGGAACGGCTCCGTTCATCGGGGCCATAGCCTCGGCAGTTCTGTTGAGCACACCGTTGACGGCATCAATTCTTGTGGCGGGGTTGTTGATGGCGTTTGGCGCATGGCTTCATTTGTCTGAACGCCACGGCCATGGCCACTCGCATGAAGAGTTGAACCATGATCACCGCCATGTTCACGATGAGCATCACCAGCACACGCATAATTCGGATGTTGCACTGGGCGAGCCGCATTCACATTCTCATAAACATACACCAATCAAACATACGCACCCCCACTGGCCAGATTTACATCATCGTCATCAACATGAATGAGGAGCCGCTCCGTTAGCGTTTCAGAAGTCGAAGAGCGTTGATCGTTACCAACACTGTAGCTCCGGTATCGGCAAGAATGGCGGGCCATAGGCCTGTTATGCCTGTAATTGTGGTGACCAGAAATACGGCCTTCAATCCAAGCGCAATTGTAATGTTCTGGCGAATGTTGCCCATGGTGCGTTTTGAGAGATCAATCATGGCGGCCACGTCACTGACGCGACCATGCAGCACGGCAGCATCGGCGGTTTCTAATGCCACATCCGTGCCACCACCCATCGCAATGCCCACATCTGCGGCAGCAAGGGCTGGTGCATCATTGATGCCGTCACCAATCTTTGCGACTTTGAAACCTTGGGCTTGCAATTCTCCCACTATGCGTTGTTTGTCTTCTGGTAATAATTCGGCCTGCACTTCAATACCAAGTTGTTTGCCCACGGCTGAGGCGGTGCGTTTGTTATCACCTGTGAGCATCACGATCTTGACGCCCAAATCTTTGAGGGCTTGCAGACCTGACCTAGCATCACTGCGGGGTTCATCGCGCATGGCAATCGCTCCGCTCAAGGTTTTGCCAATGATCAACACAGACACGGTTTTGCCTTCGTCATTCAATTCGGCGATGCGGGCTGATTGTTCGGTGGAGAGGGCCGCACGTTCGGCTGCTGATTGTGGAGAACCAAGGAACATTGACTTCCCTTCAACTGTTGCAGTGATGCCTTTGCCGCCCAATGCCTTTGCGTCTTTGGTTTGTGGTATTGCGATTTTATCGCTGGCAGCCTTGGCAAGGATTGCCGTTGCAAGAGGATGACTTGAACCCGTTTCGAGAGCTGCTGCAAACTTCAGAACATCCGCTTCTGATTGACCAAAGCTAACAATATCCGTCACCTTTGGTTTACCTTCAGTCAAAGTACCTGTCTTGTCAAAAGCAATCGCGGTGATCTTGGCAAGGTTTTCCAAAACTGCACCACCTTTCAGCAAAAGGCCCCGCCGTGCGCCGGTGGAAAGCGAGGCGGCAATGGCCGCTGGCGTGGAAATAACCAAAGCGCAGGGGCAACCAATCAACAGAATGGCAAGACCTTTATAAATCCACCCAGCCCAATCCCCACCGAATAACAGGGGAGGAATAACGGCAACCAAGGCTGCAACCAAAACTACGCTGGGTGTATAATAGCGTGAGAAGCGCTCAATGAAACGTTCGGTTGGGGCTTTGGATTCTTGGGCTTCTTCCACCAACTTCACCACACGGGCGATGGTGTTATCGGCTGCAGTTGCCGTCACGCGAATTCGAAGTACTGCGTCGCCGTTAATTGTGCCAGCAAACACTTTTGCTTCAACACCTTTGCGGACAGGCAAGCTTTCGCCTGTGACGGATGACTCATTGATAGTGCTTTCACCGGACACAATCACACCATCGGCTGAAATTCGATCACCGGGCCTCACCAAGATGATGGCACCCACTTTGACACTATCGGCAGGAACTTCGCTGGTCTGCCCATTCACTTCAAGTAATGCCGTCTTGGGGACAAGGGCCGCTAGCGATTGAATACTGGCGCGGGCTTGACCCGCTGCAACGCCTTCGAGAAGCTCTCCAATGAGAAAGAGAAACACCACCGTTGCCGCTTCCTCACCTGCATTGATAATCACCGCACCCACCGCTGCAATGGTCATTAGCATTTCGATAGAGAATGGTGTGCCAGCAAGAGCAGCCATAAGCGCACGGCGGGCAATCGGAATAAGGCCCACGAACATGGCGCCAACGAAGGCATAGCTTGATATAGAGGGAATAAGCTTGCCAATTGCATAGGCAGCAACCAAGGCAAACCCGCTGGCGATGACCAATTGCCCTTTGCGCGATTGCCACCATGGGCCGTTAGATGGTCCATCATCATGGCCGTGCAAGCCAAGGGCTTCTTCTTTGGCGTGATCATCATTGCTGGCATGGTCGTGGCCGGAATGGTCGGCATGTTCGTGGCCAGAGCGATCGTCATCTTGTGGAGTAGGAGTTGGTGAAGATATAGAGGTCAAAGGTGCGATTGAATAGCCAAGACCTGTCACCTTCTTTTGAAGTGCCTTAAGGTCGCTCTTGGCGTTGTGTTGCACCATCATCGTTCCTGCCGTCACTGAAACCGCAACATCAGAAACACCATCGATGCGCCTCACTGCCGTGTCGATCTTGCTGGCACAACTTGCGCAGTCCATGCCTTCAATGCGGTAACGGGTTTGGGTCAAAACTTCACTCACGGCAGTATCCTTGATTTCTTCTGATAACTCGCTACATCCTCTAGTGACCAGAGGAGCAAGCGAAATGTTACAGTCCGTTCCGATTGGTGAAGCCGCCCGTCAAAGTGGCGTGAAAGTGCCGACCATCCGCTATTATGAGCAGATTGGCCTTTTGCCAGCACCGCCACGCAGTGAAGGCAACCGACGTTCTTATGAAGCCACCGACTTGCGCCGGCTCAGTTTTATCCGCCATGCGCGCGAATTGGGTTTTGAAATCGAAGCTATTAGAGCGTTGCTCACCTTGCAAGATGATCCTGCGCAACCTTGTGCCACCGCTGATCTCATCGCCAAAGCAAGGTTGGTTGACCTGGAACTGCGAATACGAAGTCTCACCGCTCTAAAGTCAGAACTGGAGCTGATGGTGGAAGGTTGTAGCCACGGCCATGTGGGAGAGTGCCGCGTTATCGAGGTTTTAGCCGACCATAAATTATGCGCAAATCATAGCCACAGATAGTCTTAGTTCTAACGCAGCATGACTTTGTCAAGCTGTCTTAGCCAAAGAGTTGGGCCTCTGGTGCTTTCGTTGGAAGTCTGAAGCAAGGGCATAAATAGTCAACTCTTGCTGGGTCGCTGAAGCTCTGATCGTTTGACCAGAATGAGACTATATCCAATCTGCGATTATGCTTTGGCCGCTTCGCAGCAAGTTGCTTTGCGATTGCGTTTCCAAATGAGAAAAGAAGCCGTGCCAATCAGAGCAAACCCTAGCACTATAAGGGTTACAGGTGAATGACTTAAAACTGCTAGGCTTGCCAAAAGCGTCCCCGCACCAAATATGATTGCCAGGTTGACCGCGCAGCAAATCACACACGCGCTCACGGCAAATTTTTTCATCAATGATTTATTTCTCATAATTGCACTCCTAAGCTATCCTACTTTAATAATTCTGAGCGCCAATTCTTAACCATTGGTTTATAGTTACAACCAGAATTGACAGATAGTTAACTTTGGCCATGATCGGACACACATCTGCCTTTGCACCATCAATCACGGTCACGGCAACATACGGTCTAGTGTATTATCTTTGTCATAGAAATGATGCTTGAGGGCTGCGGCAACATGAAGGGCGATGAGAAGTAACACAAGTTTTCCGCCCCAATTATGAATCCTATGCCAATTAATCCCTAAGTCAGGGAGCAAAGGAATTCTGAAACCAAACCAACTCGCGGGGCGCATACCAAGAGAGCGCCTCACATGTTCGGTATAGGCTAGCCACCCAGTGAGAGGAATTAAAAGCATCGCGCAATATAGCAGAGTATGCGTACCTCTTGCTGCTGCTCTTTCCCATAGTGAACCATTTTCATTTACAGGTGGTGGGTGCTTCCAGCGCCAAAATGATCTTAGGGCAAACAGCAAAACCAAAGCCAAACCAAGACTTGCATGAAGAGTGGGCAACCAGCGCGCGTCATGGCTACCCATTGTTTGCTGTCCAAGAAGCAGCAAAGGAATAATCACGATAGCCATCACCCAATGCAGTGCGCGTGCGGTTCGATTATAGTGAGGTGTTGGAACCATCGAACCCGATTTATTTTTCATTCTTTTTCAGCCAATCATTCAAGAGGGTGATCTCACTTTCTTGTGCGCTGACGATATCGCCGGCGAGCTTTAAAAGCGCAGGATCTTTTGCATATTGGAGTGCAACCTTGGCCATATCAATTGCACCCTGATGATGCGGGATCATGCCTTTGACGAAATCAACATCAGCATTGCCAGTATATGACACCACCATGTTTTTCATCATGGTTGCCATAGCTTGATCATTAGCTTTGGCGGACTCTGGCGATGCAGGGAGTGTGGTTTTGTCGGTTTTGGACAACCAGTCGTTCATAACTGCGATTTCGCCTTCTTGCGCTTTGACAACACCTTCCGCCAGTTTCCTGATCTCTGGATCTTTACCATATTGCAAAACAACTTTTGCCATATCAATGGCACCCTGATGATGGGGTATCATGCCTTGAACGAAGTCGAGATCAGGTTTTCCAGTAGCGGGTGCCATCATACCTTTCATCATACCAGACATAGCGGTTTCAAAAGCCTTGGTGGCGGGCGAAGCATCCGCTGAGGCCATCTTCATGCCTGGCATAGAACTCGATCCGCCATTGGGTAATTGCGAAACTGCAAATGCGCCGATGACTGCTATGCTTACGAGAGTAGCAACAATTTTTGAATTTCTATTCAAGGTGTTTCTCCGGTTTAATGTTGTGGCTTGTAATTAGTATTTTCATTGGTAGAAAAATCGATCACCCAGTTGGTTGGGCAATTGGTGCACTAACGGTGAGTTTTGAAATCTGGTCAGTGACTACAGGAGAATCCCAAATGGTAGGTTCGATCAGACGGCCAATTTCCTGACCCTGATGATCAATAAAGAGACTGGTTGGAAG
Organism: Aestuariivirga sp.; assembly: GCA_043779145.1. Classification (GTDB taxonomy): domain Bacteria; phylum Pseudomonadota; class Alphaproteobacteria; order Rhizobiales; family Aestuariivirgaceae; genus Aestuariivirga. Next base: position 13,756 of record JAYWEV010000027.1, read on the forward strand.
GCCAACTATTCTAAGGGACTGCATCACCTCGGCTTCATCGCCTTTATAAATGGCGAGATTGTGCACCCCGATTTTCGAATAGAAAGCGCGTAGCTGATCAAAGCCAATAGTGTCTAATAAGAGGGCCACAATTTGAATATCGGAGATTGGGCCGAGTTTGTCCTGCAGCCGATCAAGTGGTGGCATTTCTTTACGGCAAGGTGGACAAAGTGTTGACCAGATATTGACCAATACATGCTTGCCAAAAAAATTAGCGAGGCTTCTGTTCTGACCACTTTCTTCACTGAACTTTACAACTGGAATTGGGGCGGGAGAATTGTGAAGTTGTAGCAATGGCGTATAGATAGGGCTGGAATCGACAAGACCCCGCAATTTCTCAACGGCGAAGGGTAAGACCGCCGCGCCCGCTAACAGTGCCAATGCGGAACGTTTATTTATCATATCGCACATTCTTCATTAGGGGGTCACAATTTTCAAACAACTTCAAGTGTACCCATCATACCATTCTCTTCATGTACTAAGATGTGAGAGTGGTCCATGCGAAGCCCCGGCGTACTGTGCCTCACTTTGATGCGAACTATTTCCTTGCTGGCGATGTTGACTGTATCTTTCCAAGCGAGATACGGTACGGCCGACTTATTGCTGTTGATTTCAGGAAGAGGGGTGCCCACGGGTAAATCTCGGATTCGATTCTGTGAATCCGCGCCTTCTCCAGACATTCCCATTCCGGTTATTTTGTTGCCCGACATTGCCATCCCGGACATTCCTGCCATTTGTCCAGATTGACTGGCCCACCAACTAACCCCGCCAAGTCTCCCAATTGCTGCTGCCGACATCAGCAGATTTCGCCTGTTCATGGGTGAGTTCATTATCTATTACTACGACCGAGCACATCGATGATCTCGGCGATTTTTTTGCGTTGATCCTTCTTGTCGCCACTGGCGATGGCATGTTCGACACAATGGCCAACGTGGTCACGCAAAATTTCTTCTTCGGCACGCCTCAGTGCTGCGCGCACAGCTGAAATCTGAGTAACGATATCGATACAGTATCGACCTTCTTCAACCATGCGCGATAGGCCGCGAACTTGGCCTTCGATCCGATTGAAGCGTTTTCGAATTGCGACTTTAGAATCTGTTTGCATGATTGACATATACCTATTGGGGGTATATTCGTCAAATTGTCTACATACCCTGTATGGGTAGTCGTTTAAGTTATGAATTGAGGCATAAAGATGGAACATCAGCACGCAGCGCATTCGCACGGAAAGAATGTTACGGCATCAGAGGGAAGTGCTATTGACCCGGTTTGCGGAATGACCGTTGAAATTAAGACCGCAAAACATATCGCCGAACATAACAGCCATAACTATTATTTTTGCGGTGCGGGATGTAAAACGAAGTTCATCGCAAATCCCAGTAGATATTTAGAGGCGAGCGCAAAAGAGGTCGAGCCTGTTATTGAGGGTGCTATCTATACCTGCCCGATGCATCCCCAAATTCAACAGGTCGGCCCAGGCACCTGTCCAATTTGCGGGATGGCACTGGAACCGATGACGGTGACAGCAGACAGTGGCCCCAACCATGAACTCGCCGATATGACACGTCGCTTCTGGGTCGGTCTCATGCTCACGATCCCAGTGTTCATCCTTGAAATGGGCGGACATGTGACGGGCCTCACCATGATGCTGGGCCAGCAGATTTCAAACTGGCTGCAATTGATTCTAGCAACACCCGTCGTGTTATGGGCGGGTTGGCCATTCTTTGTGCGGGGTTGGCAATCCCTGCAAACCCGCAATCTTAACATGTTTACATTGATTGCAATGGGTACGGGCGTATCTTGGGTTTACAGTGTGATTGCAACATTAGCCCCCGATATTTTTCCCGCCGCTTTTCGTCAAATCGGAGGTGCAGTCTCGGTTTACTTTGAAGCCGCCGCAGTCATCACCGTGCTGGTATTGTTGGGGCAGGTGCTTGAACTTCGCGCCCGCGACCAAACTTCAGGTGCGATTAAAGCACTGCTTAATCTTGCGCCAAAAACCGCTCGGCGTATCAACGCCAGCGGCGGAGAGGATGAAGTGGCCCTCGAACGCATAGGCATTGGCGATTTGTTGCGCGTTCGCCCTGGCGAAAAAGTGCCTGTCGACGGCGAAATTACTGAAGGTCATTCGTCCTTAGATGAGTCAATGGTCACAGGTGAATCTTTGCCTGTCAGCAAAGAGATAGGTGCAAAGGTTATTGGTGGCACACTGAATGCCAGTGGTGGCTTTGTTTTGCGTGCGGAGAAAGTTGGCAGCGACACGATGTTGGCCCGTATCGTCCAAATGGTGGCCAACGCCCAAAGAAGTCGTGCCCCGATACAGCGTATGGCAGATAAAGTTTCGGGTTGGTTTGTTCCTGCGGTAATTTTGGCCGCAATTCTGGCGTTTGCCGCTTGGTCCTTGTGGGGACCCGAGCCTCGTTTTGCTTATGGTCTGGTGGCTGCGGTTGCGGTTTTAATCATCGCATGTCCGTGCGCGCTCGGACTTGCCACACCTATGTCGATAATGGTTGGCGTTGGGCGTGGCGCGCAGGGGGGTGTACTTATTCGCGATGCCGAAGCATTAGAGCGCCTCGAAAAAGTGGATATGATCGTAGTCGATAAAACGGGCACACTCACGGAAGGCAAGCCGTCAGTTACAAAAATTGTTCCCGTTGATGGGCACGATGAAACAGAACTTTTGCGCCTTACTGCGTCTGTTGAGCAAGCCAGTGAACACCCACTAGCCGCTGCCATTGTTAAACTAGCCAAAGAACGCAAAATCGAGCTTGCCAAGGTTATGGGTTTTGATGCGCCTTCAGGCAAGGGCGCCATTGGCATGGTCGAACGCAAGCGTATGGCTATTGGCAATGCGAAGTTTATGGCGGAATTGAATATTGCCGTGGAAAGCCTTGAAGTTCAATCCAATGCGCTGCGAGCAGATGGGGCCACGACTGTCTATGTGGCTATCAATGGCAAGTTAGCTGGGATCATTGGCATCGCCGATACCGTGAAAGCGACAACCCCGCAAGCCCTTGCAGCACTGCGCGACGCTGGAATTCGAATCGTCATGTTGACGGGTGACAACCGCATTACAGCAGACGCCATTGCCAAACGCTTAGGCATTACTGAAGTGGAGGCTGATGTTTTGCCCGACAAAAAAGCCGATGTTGTGGCTAAATTCAAAGCCCAAGGTCGCGTCGTAGCTATGGCGGGTGATGGAGTGAATGATGCGCCTGCCCTTGCCGCCGCCGATGTTGGCATTGCCATGGGCACAGGAACAGATGTGGCCATGGAAAGTGCTGGCGTGACGCTGCTGCGTGGCGATTTGATGGGCATCGTGCGTGCAAGAACCTTATCCAAGGCCGTGATGAGCAACATACGCCAGAACCTCTTCTTTGCGTTTATCTATAATGTTGCTGGCGTGCCAATTGCTGCAGGTGTTCTCTATCCAGTGTTTGGCATTTTGCTGTCTCCGATGATTGCGGCGGCGGCCATGGCTTTAAGTTCCGCGAGTGTGATCGGCAATGCACTCCGGTTGCGTAACGCTGCGGTTTAAATGTTAGATATTGTTACTTATGCCAGTCTGTTCTTCATTGCTTTCGCCGCAGCAACAATTCTGCCACTGCAATCTGAATTGGTTGTCGTCGGATTGCTGGTTGCGGGCAAGCAGCCTTGGCAGGCAATTGTTACAGTCGCCAGTATCGGCAATATTCTGGGCTCGATTGTGAATTGGATTATGGGCAGATCATTGCTGCGCTTTCAAGATAGACGTTGGTTTCCGGCAAGCAGGGAAAGTTTATTGCGTGCCGAGAATTGGTATCGTCGCTTTGGCAGGGGGACGTTGTTCCTGAGCTGGGTCCCCATCATCGGCGATGCACTGACTGTTATTGCAGGTGTGTTGCGTGAGCCACTTTGGTCATTCACTTTTCTAGTAGGCCTAACCAAGACCGGACGATACTTAGTGTTGACGGCGCTCACTCTGAAATTTGCGCACTAATTTGCACTTAATCTGAATTAGATTTTAAAACGTAAACTAATTTACAACCGCCAAACTCTGGCACAACATGTAGGAAGTTCACATGAAGAAAATTATGATCACAGCCGCAATGCTCATGGCTCTCACGGGAACGGCACTCGCTAATGATTGCCCTAACCTCATCAAGAAAGACGAAGACATGGCCAAGATGATGCCAGGCGATGCTGCCACTATGATCAAGGTAGATGAGCAGATTGCGCTCGCGAAGAAAGAACATGAAGCAGGCAATCACGATGCGTCGGTTGCGGCTGCAAACGAAGCGTGGAAACTCCTCGGGATGTAAACTTTCGCAGATACTGCAATGTGGCCTGAGCAATGCTTGGGCCATTTTTTTGTCGTCGCCGACGACTTGGGCGACGGTTTGGGTTTTCAATTACAATATTTTGTTCTTCCGCCAGCCATAGCGCGTTCGGCCTCGCGGTATGTAGATTGACAGCACCATCGGCAAAAGCAACACGCACAGGCCACAAGCGGCATGGACAAAGAGTTGGAGGCCGGCCTCACGAAGTTGACCATGTTGTATGATTGCTTCTGAAGCAAGGCGGGCGGCTTCGGAAATGAACGCCAATTTAATGAGGAGAATCGTGGTGGCAAAACCTGTGAGCAACAACTTTACCAAAACCCAATAGTGTCGGACTGAACCGCTCCGGGATTGCCGCTGTCTGATACACACATCTTTGTTGAAGATGGGATCATTGGCTGATTCAATGGGCTTGATTGATTCCGGAGATGCCCATGGAACTCACAGCTACTGATGTTGAACGTTATGAACTCGGCCGGTTTGGGGACTTGCGCCTAAAAAAAAGGGGGCCTGGTGCCACCGGGCCCTGGTTGCATCGCCTGGCTCGTGCAGTCTGGCGTTGGCTGAAGGTCAAAGGCGCGGGGAAATTGGTTTTGGACGGTTTTTACGCAATCCGTCGGTGACGGTTGCCGCGTTCAGTTCTGGCACGGCCCGCCGCACATCGGAGAGTGTGGCCGGGCGCGA